>CAUJKA010000373.1 GCA_963204965.1 Planctomycetota bacterium
GGGCAGCATTATCCGCAGCCGATCGTCGAGCATACCGTAGCTTACAAGGCTGCGCGTGATCGCATCTACGCGGTCAAGAAGATGGAAGCCAGTCGCCAGGAGGCGCGTCGCGTACATCAGAAGCACGGCAGTCGCAAAGCAACTCGCGACAAGTTTTGACGCCCCAGCTCGTCGAGCTTTGTTTACCGATTTATAGTTCTGCGTAACTCAACAAAATCTAAAGAATCTATGACTACTCAAAACTTAACTGACGCCGAGATCGATCGAATCATTCAGATGGCTTGGGAGGATCGCACTCCGTTCGATGCTATCAAGCGGCAATTCGGCATCTCACCCGGGGATGTCATCAAGCTCATGCGGCAGAGGATGAAACCCAGCTCGTTTCGAATGTGGCGAGTTCGCACCGTAGGCCGCAAGACCAAGCACGTTCAGCAGCGCGGCTATGAATTCGGACGATTCCGCTGTCGTTCCCAACGCGGCTAGCTGGTTGTGGTTGAGCTGTTTAGCGGCTGAGCTGTTTAACCGTTAGCCGCAGGCGTACGCGATCTTGTTTTGGCGCTGCTCCGACTCGGCGTCAATTTATCGCTTTAACCTTACTGGTTCCAAGCGAGGCGCTCTTTGGCTGTTGATGAAACTGACAAAGGCCGCGGTATGTAGGTCTGGCAGAGTACTGAGCTGCTTCGTTAACTGCTCTTCGGATGCTCTATCTGTGGGGCGGGGCAGATAGGAACGATTCACTTTTGCCGCGGTCAGCCATTGAACCAACAAGTCTGGCTGAATGTGTGTGTTGAACAAGTCCAGCCCATTAATATCTCTTTCACAAGACTGAGCTGAGAGTATCTCGAAATCGTTGGGAAATTTGCATTTATCTAGCAATATCCAATTCGCGGAAATTTCAGTGATCGCACTCGCAGATTCATTGTCAAATGTGCAGCCGATGACCTTTAGCCAACTGATGTTGTTTAGCTTTTTAATGGCTTCAGCAGAGATGGATTGCGATTCAATCCACAGTACTTTCATTCCGCTGAGCTGAGAAGCAAGAGAAACGCTAAGTTCATCAATTGAAATGGCCGCGACAGTTCTCCGTGGCAAAAGACTAAGATCGACGCGGTCGTCACTGTGATTCAAATTCAACTGCACAGAAATGTTTCTAATTCTCTCGCACTGGCCGATTCGTTCAATTAGGGCAAGTTCCGTCTCAGAAATTGTTGCAAAGTCAAGGTTCACGTAACTCAGTCGCGGACATTTGAGCAACCACTCAACCAACTGCGGTGAGAGCTCTGGCGAATCGACTGACTTTTCAATGTGAACGCTATCGAGAGCCTCAAGATCGAGTGCATAAATTTCGGCTGATTGAAAGTACTCGAGCCTGCCATTGAGAGTTTTCAATTGACTCGTAGCATGTTCTCCCGAGAGCTTGACAAGCCACGACGGGATGGAGCCCTTTTCCTCGCAAACCCATTCGCCGTCTTCCTTAGAACGAATGGAATAGAAGCCCAACTTAGCCTTTGCTACAACGTCGTATGCCATGCTTCGTTTGCGATACGGAGCAAGCTGAAGCCATCCCCAACATAGGATTGCGACAATCGCGGGCAGGACGCAAGCAGTGAAGAGCAGCGAAACTTTGGCGCGACGCTTGTAAAGTACCACTACAGATATCGAAGCCGCGAAGGCTATCAGGCCCACAACCGTTGCAAATAGGTACCAGCCCATCGCAACAACCACCAGCAGCGCAGTGGTTACTCCCAGGCCAATCGATAGTAGTAACAGAAACTGACGTCTACGAAATAGGATCAGTATCCAAAACGAGGAAAAGGCTGAGATGACGCCAACGGCGATCCCATGCAACTGCTCACCGGTTGAATTAGAAATAATCAGGAAAGCGATGATGCCGACTGCAAGGCTGAACGCAAATGACCGTCGGACCTTCAAAGATCGGACGATCCAATCAACTCGAGACTTGATTGACGAGCAATCCCCGCTGCTTTCCTTGAATTCGTCCATAACTTACCGTACGAGGAGGTTGATTAACTGTGTTATCCGTCAGCCGAGAACCAGGGTCTCAAGTAAACTGGATGTGGCCGATGGTTCAGCAATTCTAAGGAACAAAGGCCGGTCGTATGTTCACTTGACTAGGTCAATCTTCTGGTAACGATTATTGCCAAGGTCAAATGATGCCTCGCTGAGTACATTTAGTGATTGCATCTGGAGTTCAAGCTCATGTGCCGACTCAGCACTTGAAGGCTTGGACAACAGAACACGAGATACCTTCCCTTTCGATAACCACTCAACAATGAACTCGTTTTCAATGCTCGAGTCAATGATGCTAAGCTCTTGGAGTTTTGGTTGCTCATGGAGCGCTACGTCAAACTCGTTTGGAAACCGACATTTCTCTAATCTGAGCGCCTGCGCTGAAATTCCGGTTATCGCAGTAGCAGATTTGCGATCGAAGTTACACCCAGCAATACACAGCGCAACATTGCGTGACAGTTGAATCAATGCTTGCTCTGTAGTAGTTGGAGTCAAGACCTTGAGCGACAGTATTCCGTTAAGTTGCTTTGCTCGTTCCGCGATTAGCTGTTGACATCTTACTTCGCACTGCATTTTTCGAGGCAAAGATGACAAATCAACCCGCGCATCGCAGTGATCCAGATCGATTTTGAGATCAATTAAAAAATTGCGGTGAGCGGTTTGCTTACTGAGCGACTCAATGGCGACCAGATCAGCTGGAGTGAACGACTCAAAATCAATTCGAACCCTGGATAGGCTCGGACAACGCGCTAACCAATCTGTAGACTGCAATGAGAGATCAGGTGAGTTTTTTGATTTGTGTATTTCAATGATTTCTAGGTCTTCGAGATAGAGCGAACAGACTTCTGAGGATTGAAGCTGCTCAAGCTCACTTGCGATCCGAGTGATCTTCGACGTCGCGTGTTTACCAGCCAAGCGGACGATCCATACTGGTAACACATCCAACTCGTCTTGAAACCACTCTCCCTGAATGTTTGATCGGCTACCGTTAAAGCCAATATTGGCATCTGTGAGAGTTACGAACGCCTTATTGCGGCTACGGTAGGGACTCAACTGAGTCCATCCCCAACATAATATTGCGACAATAGTTGGAATGAAAACAGTGGCTGAAAATACTGACAACCGACCTTTCCGACGAGTTATGTGGGCAATTAGCGGCAATGCAAGCAAAGTACACAGGCCGAACAAAAAAGCCAGAATGGGCCATCCACTAATCAGCATAATTATCAGAAATGCGCATGCTCCCCAAACCATACCCAAGACGAATCGATATCGCATTCTCCAGGTGAATGTCAACCAGCGATTGCGAATTCCATCTGGCGAGCTCTCTAAGTGAGAATCGGGAATCTTCTCCATTGTCTTCTCCTAAAGGCAGTCGTGACAATCATCGATCTGATTTCTACCAAGAGCAGTTTCAGTTAAAATGACTCTCTAGTACAAGCTCTTAGTGCCAATTGTAGTTTAATTGCCAACTCTTGTCCTTGCAGTCCTTCGATGGACGGGTTGCTATTCAAATGTCGTACACAGTAGTCAGTGAACGTGAAGTATCACGAAGATCTTTTATCGCATCTTCTACCTTGGCATCCACCGCCTTCGGATGTTCGGTGTTGAGCTCGCGGTCAAGCGTAGCTTCAATGGGCGATTCATCGCAAGCGGCGGCGCAAGTCTTGATGCCTCGTGATCGGGTGCCGCTGTCGTTCATAATCGATGACTCCACGTGCTTGGTGAACATGGGGCATTTCTGTACGCCTCAGTTTGCACAAGCGTGGCCCGACCGCGCCGAGTATCAGAAGCCGTGGCAAAGTTGGCCTCGCGAGATTCCCGATGCATTCGTTCGCGAGTTCGGTCAATGGTGCGGCGAGAATGGCGTGAAAGGCAAATACAGTATCGTGCCTTATCCGGCTTGCGTTGGCTGGTTGGATCGCGAACTCCCGGGGTGGACTCGAGGGCAACTTGAGTCGAGCTTAGAACTGGTTCGCACGCTGATGCTGCCCAATTGGGACATTCACCCCGAGATGATTACTCACACTCGGATCATCGATCTCAACAGCGGTCGACCGGTCGAACCAGTGAACGCAAGCACGATGGAGAATTCGTTTCCCAGAGTCAAGATTAGCACCGACGAGCTGACTGCGTACTTGGCTTATGCTCTGCGAATTCTCAAGAATTGTGGATTGCCTTGCGAAGGCATTACAACTCCTGGCGGCTTCGGCAATCTGATGAAACCCGAACTCTCGGTAGCCGTCTACCAAGCGGTGCGTGATGTCTTCCAGGCCGAATTGCCACACTACTTCAAATACGTTCGAGAAGGAAGTGAAAGTACGGAACCTGTTCTCGAGAATTTGCAAAACGAGAACACGATGTCAGTTACTGCAACGGCTAACGTGCCTGCTGGTACAGGTGACTGGTTTGGTGGTTGGCAGGGCGACGAACGGCCGCGTGGAAAACTGTATCTCAGCGATGATGGGCAATCAGGACGGATGGCCGAGCTGATCCAACGCCGCAGCCCAGCTCTGATGCTTTGTCATTGGCCAGGTATGTATTGCAACGGCAAGAAGACCGGATTCACGGAGTTCCAAGCGATTGTCCGAACGCTCAACAACGTCTATCGGGATCAAACGATCTGGATGAAGCTCAGCGAGATTGCTCGATACTGGGCCGCGAAAAGCTGGACGCGGTTCAAGCTTTCCGATTCCAAGCTTCACATGACAGCGCCAATCGCAGCACCGCTGTTTACCTTCCGCTGTCCGTTGGATGCTGGCGAGCTGATCGCCGAGCACGAGGATGGTTCGATACTAGAGCTTCACGAGGTTCAGCACCGAAGCCAACTTGAATCGGGAACGTGGTTCGAAGAAGAGGATGGTTTGGTCGTCTGTTTGAACTTGCCCAAAGGCGAGTCTATGTTGCGTTATGCTGAGTAGCAGGCACATTCCATGTGCCGTCCGCTGTTTTATCTGTCATCGATTCTTCTAGCGAGCACTGACTCTCATTAGGAAGAAAACGAAGAAGATAAACATAGCGGAAGAGAATACGGTAGAAGAACGCGAAGGAGGAAGAGGGAGGCAGCGGACGGCACATGGAATGTGCCTGCTACGGTGGTGCCTGCTACGGTTTCGGCTTCAATAAGTGATTGACGATCCAGGTTCCTACGGAGTCTCCCGAAGAAGCTCCAGCAGTGTTGTCAAAGCTGAAGTGAATGCCGCCGTAGATGCGACTCACGCCAGCTTCATCAGCGGCTTGAGCAAAACTGGTGAAGCTTCGCGAGGCTAAAGCGCTGACATCTTTCGATGGAGGCCATTGACCGGTGCTACCTGGGTCGGCAAAAGTCGTGAAGGCTACGTTCGTTCCAAACAACTCTGTTAATACGTTCGCCGCTGCTGCACTGAAGGTGCTGTGACCCGATGTATAGCTTGGAAATGAAGGAGTGCCCAGTAGCGGAGTCCAACTCGCGTCCTTAGTCGTGGCCGCATTGCCATCGGTATCTGCTTCGCGTATGGCATCGATAGGCCGCCATAAATCGTAGACATACTTCGCGTCCCAGGAAGTAATACCCGCGTCTGCCAACGCGTAGTTCAGCAGGGCGAACATACGAGCGCTTTCGATAAGGCTCAACTGCTGAGAAGCAGCGATATCGCTTGCGATGATATTCCAGTGGCCCGGCGGTGTCGCGGTACCTCCCGCGTCTGCCCATAATTTTGCGATATCTGTCTGATCCTGTTTTCTCACAGTGCTTTCGGAACTACCTAATCGCATCACTTGATCCACTGCTGTGGCATATTCGGCGGAGCCAAGCGCCGGTGGAGCCACCGGACGGAACTGACTGCCACTGGTCAATGCAAACGGTGTCACATTGGGCCATTGAGGCAGAGTTGCTGCAGCAAAAGTTGGCGGCGTGGGTTGCCATCGTCCTGGTTGATCGACGCTTTGATAGGTTGAAGTTGCAGAAGAACCATCATTCGCTCGCTTGTTGATCATCGCGAGACCAGCTTGCTCGCCCACAGCGATGCCAATGGATCGCGCTGAGTCGTTCGGAATAGTTGCGAGAATTTCAGCTAACGTATTATCCCACAAGATCTTTTCGTGGTCGGTCGAATAAAGCGAGCGAGAAACAGTGTATGCAGCAGATGCCGCCGCGGCGACTTCGGACGCAGAACTACTTGCAACAGCCGTGTAAGCATAGCCCTCATAGTCTTGTCGTATCGCGTTGATGGCGTCGAACATCGCTCCTTGGACCATGGCTAAATACTTAGCGACCATCGGCGGCGGCGGCTTGACTAGAACTCCAGTCGAAAGCACATTGGTTGTTTCACGAACCATTTCCAACAGAGCTGCATTCCAGCCTACGATCGCGTCGCCCACTCGAGTTAGTCGTTCTGTGCTCTTGGAAAATCCGCGCTCATTGGTCACTGTGAATCGCAAGTGGTTCAGACCACTGCTGAGCGTTTTTGGAATCGACGCAGTTCCGCTAGTACCAATGGTCTGAGATGACGAGGCGATGACATTCTCGCCTTCATCCAAAGTCTCAACCAAGAGTTTCGAGTTGGGTGAACCGACTATGTCGTAAACTATGTCAGTTCGGAGAACAACTTGATCACCGTTCAAGTCACTCGACGAACTCAGGTTGACGTCGATGGTGGCCGTCGGTGAAACTTGGTCGAGAACGTTGATAATCAGAAGCGCATCCGATGGGCTCATCAAGCCATCACCGTTTACGTCGCAAAGTGCACCCTGGTAGTTCGCTGGCTTTGAAACTGGTAATTGACGATTGCCATTCTGGTTCAAGTCGTTAATGACTGCCAGGGCATCACTCGGGACGACAAACCCCGTCGCATCCACGTCATAGCGGTTGGGATCAGCCTGCCAGATGCCCGCTAGGAGATTGCGAGTTTCCAGCTCTTCGAATCGATAGGGGCGTTTTTTGTGATTCATGGATGAGGTTCCCGTCGGTCTGATAACCAGAGCTTTGAACGAGTATTTTGACAGGCAATTGCTTTCATTGCAACCAATTTACAACTTCCAGGCTAATGCTCGCCTATTCTCCATCGGAAGTTTGTTGGCTCAATGCACATAAATCGCCGGAAATAACACCTATCGTCTGATTCGTTGAAGTCACTCAATGCTTGCACTACTAACGTGATTGTTCCGGGGGCGTACGAGCCTGTGCACAAAGATCATTAGCAAAAGCGTGTAACGGATTGTAAAATCGAGCGTGTATTCCTTTAGAGAACGACTATGACCACTACTCCGACCACTCGAGCCAGCTTGCTACTCAAAGCCACCATGCACTAAGTTACCGTTCTGGTTTTCACCGATCTGGGCTTTGACCGTCATTCCCGTCCGGTTCTTCTGTTTCGTGACGAAGTCGACGCTAGTAAGATTAAATGGGAGACGACGATTGGTGAAGTCTGGCCTAAAGCGACTGACAAGGACCTCCACCCCAAGCTACCAAAGGAGGCGGATGCTCAATATGCTCGTCCCGGTGCGAAATACAGTGATGCCGAGCGCGCGGTTCTTTGGTATAAGCCGACGGGCTCAGACAAGTATCGAGTCGTCTTTGCTGACCTATCGGTGCGAGAAGCGAATGAAATGCCAACGGTTGCCGACGCAATCAGGCTCTCAAAGTAAACGCGACAAGATGATCCGAGTATAATTCAGGAAACGAGGAGAATTATCATGAGCGAAACCATCACACTAAAGAGTTTCATCACGCACCCAAATTTTGCGTTAGTCTTTTTCATTTCCGTGTGCTGTATTCTCCCAATATATTTCGGCAGTGCAGTCACGATGTTAGCTTGTGCCAGTGTTTTGTCGGTCTTCGTCGCGGTATTGCCGGAACAGTTTCGCAGTCGGAATGGTTCCATGGCAATTGCGACTTGCTTGGTCTCATCCATGTGGATTGCAGCTGTGGTCCTCACGGCCATGACGTTAATGGGCCAGATTCGATAATTTGACGTAAAAACAACTCGCATCAGGCCAAATGAAGTCCAAAGGGATCAAGCTCGCTGGCGGTCAAATCGACGATTGGTAGCGGACCCCCAGAAACAGCAGCTATTGCCTAGCTCAACTGATCTCGAGCGGGTCAATTATCCAGGCCGAAGCGACGTCGCTTCGGCCTGAGTCGTTTGAAGATCAGGGTGCAGAATGCCCATCCAGAATAATTATTGGAAAGATAAACTGGGGTGCTGTGTGTTACTTACAGAGGAATCCAGATGCACCATTGGCCAGAAACAAACGAAAGCTTGATTTTACGGGTCAAAGACCCGGCAGATGCGGCTTCGTGGTCGGATTTTCTCTCCATTTATCGGCCAGTTGTGGTCCGCATGGCATGTGGGCGGGGATTGCAACACGCCGATGCCGACGACTTGGCACAGCAGGTTTTTCTGTCTGTCGCGAAAGCGATCGAGGCCTGGGAGCCTGACTCGCGTCAGCCACCGTTTCGAGTGTGGCTCGCTCGCATCACTCGCAATGCAATCGTTAATGCGCTGACTCGTAGAAAACCAGACGCTCCAGGTGGCTCAACCCGTGTTCAGGAAATGCTGAGGGAATTGCCCGAGCGAAACGATGAAACTACCCAGAAGTTGACGCAAGAGAGCCGCCGCGAAGCCATGCGATGGGCGGCCCACGAGATTCAGAGTGAATTCACAGAAGTGACCTGGGCTATGTTCTGGCTGACATCGATCGAAGGCGAGAGTGTTGCCGAAGTAGCTCGTCGACAGAACAAATCACCCGGAGCGGTCTACATGGCTCGCTTCAAAGTAATGCAGCGATTGAAAGAAAAAGTGCTCGAAGTATCTGAAGTCTGGAGTGACGTAAAATGAAACTTTCTACTGATTGTCTAGAAGCGTCTCAAGTCGATTCGCTGCTGCAAGGGAACTTGACTCCAGAAGAATACGAGGCTGCGCAGGACCATTTGGAACTGTGCGAAACATGTCGGGCTCGCGTCGAAGCGACAATCGGACCAGAGGAGTGGTGGAGCGATGTCCAAAGCGTGCTACTGAATTCTCGAACCGGGGCGTTCTCGCAGCGCAACGCTTTTTCGACAGACGCGGAGCCAAACGAACGATCGACGGCTAAACTTCTCGATCTGCTCGGCCCGACCGATGATCCCAATATGCTCGGACGCATCGGACCGTATGAGATCATAGGGCTGTTGGGGCAAGGAGGAATGGGAGCCGTCTTCAAAGGTTATGATCGATCGCTCAATCGCTTCGTGGCTATCAAGATGCTGTTGCCGCATTTGGCTGCATCGGGAGCGGCTCGCAAACGCTTCGCTCGCGAAGGCCAAGCAGTTGCTGCGGTAGTCGATGATCACGTGATGGCGATTCATTGCGTCGACGAATGGCAAGGCGTTCCGTATCTGGTGATGACCTACTCACGTGGCGTTTCATTACAGAAACGACTCAGCGACAACGGTCCTTTGGAAGTTCGAGAGATCCTGCGCATCGGCATGCAAGCCGCTAAAGGGCTCGCCGCAGCTCATGCGCAAGGCATCGTGCATCGCGACATCAAACCCGCCAACATCTTTCTTGATCAAAGTGTCGAACGCGTGCAGTTGATGGACTTTGGCCTAGCCCGCGCCGTCGATGACGCTAGTCTCACTCGGTCCGGCACACTCGCTGGCACACCGCAGTACATGTCACCCGAACAAGCTCGCGCAGAAACGGTCGATCATCGTAGCGACTTGTTCAGTCTTGGCAGTGTGATGTATGCCATGTGTACGGGGCACGCTCCCTTCCGAGCCGAATCCAGCTACAGCGTCCTACGTTTGATCACCGACAAAGAGCCTCGTCCGATTCGCGAAGTAAATCCGGATGTTCCTGAATGGCTGTGCGCGATCACTGGCAAGCTGATGGCGAAACAAGCGGATGATCGGTTTTCATCGGCGCAGGAAGTTGCCCAGCTTCTCGAAGATTGTTTGGCTCATGTGCAACAACCAACGGTTAAGAATCTTCCTGGAAGTCTCATGAAGCACCTTGTGCCGATATCTGGTTCGTCCAACCGAGCCGGATTGGTAAAGCGGTTGAAACGATTTGGATTTCGAGCTTGGCTGATAGCGGGCATCAGTGTCACGGCGATCATGTTGATTGCGATGATGCTTCAAGACAACGCCCCGCAACGAGTTGCCCAAGGCACTTCTGGTCCATTGACCGGCGCACAGGCGAATCTCAACAAGTTACTACAGCAACAAAAAGCGAGGGAAGAGTCTATCCGTCAGATCAGCTACAAAGGAACAGTGCGACAGTATGCTAAGCAGGAGATTCAACGGACCCACACCGAGTCCGTTGATGAGTTTGTAGCTCGATGCGTGGGTCTTGCCCCTGTCTATGATGATGTCCCACCATACCCATTGAGCGCTGGCCGCGATTTCGGCACCGGGGTCTATCGATTTACGTTGGGAGATATCAACGCGCCGATCCCCAAGTACATGGATTGGTTCATCGACAAGAAGAAGTATGTTCAACTGATGGGACGAGACCCTGGTGCCTGCGAAGCGGTTATCACGAAGAATCGCGAGGACATACAGGACGATAGCGAGGCTTCACTCGTCCGGTTGGATATTGCTGCATTTCGGCCGGTAGAGGACTTTCTGATGTCCGAAGTTGTGGTGAATGCGACTAGCGTGCCGGGCATTCCCGATGTCGGAGGTCGACCGCTATGGAAATTGGAAAAGCTCGATAACAACAAGGTTGGCTGGAAGGCAACGTTTATGTTCCAGCAGCCGATAGCGAACCCACCCGGAGCTAAGCAAATACTCTGGCATCGAGTTTACTGGGAGCAAGTTGGCGGCGAACTAGTCATAGTTCGAGTTGATAAATTGACGGTTGACGGCAACGAGAGCTCCACTCCACAAAGCGTACTGTTAATCGATGACTATCGAAGCGTTTGTGGCAAACCAGTCCCCTTTCGTATCCGCTGTTTCGTTTTGGGCGATAGTTTTGTCCAAGGTGCGGAGTTGACAGTTTCAGACATGAAAGTCAACGACTATGTCGATGTGCCAGATCAAATGCAAATTCCAGCTGGGTCACCAGTACGGAATCACATCACAGGTGTGAAGTCTCGGCAACCAGCGAGCAAGATCTCGGATCCAACCACCGACGCGGAACTCATCCAAGGCACTTGGAATGTTCTTGAGCTGCAGCAGGTAGGATACGAAGCGAGCGAAGACGAGCGGAATATCTACAAGAACGGTGGTTATAAGATCACGTTCACGAAGAACAAGACGATTCATTCACCTGATCACAGTTCAATGGACTACCGAGTTGATACAACACAAACGCCTCATATTCTTGAGTTGTTTCAATCTGGAAAGGTGATTGCGAAAGCAATTTATGAGTTGGCGGGAGATGATCTCAAAATATGTCAGGGCAGAACACCTACGGATGGAGGCGATCCGGAACCACCAACGAGCTTCGACATCAATCAAGCTCCCACTAAGTTTCCTTCGCTGTATATCCTTCGCCGAACAAAGCCCATTGAACCTATCGCCATTCCAATGGCAGTTGCTGCACCAGACGCAGTCGAACCAGTCGCTCACGCCCCATCAATTCCCAAGAATTCTCTCCCTTTGCAAACACCTAACACTCAAGCGGATTCGCCGTTGCTAGTCGAGGCTAGGAAAGCTCTACAAGCTTGCCAGAATTCTCTTTCTTGGAAACAAAAATTCGATATGCGAGTTACGAACTCGTACGTGCACAGTCAGGTGGGCAAAGTCACAATTGAAAGTCGAGTCCGCCGCGATGCGCCTCGCATGGTCGAAAGCAGTCTTCAAACATTTGACGATCAGCCCAAGGAACATATTCGGCTCGACGATTGGCGTCTTGACGATGGTGAAATGTTTATCAGTAGAACAACAACGGTCGGACAAAAGAAACTGACTGGACTAATGACGATCAAGGGACGTCAAAAAGCAAGTTGGCGAATGTTTGAATCCAGCAGCAGCTTTGCAATGGAAGGACATTTTCCTGGAAATCAAGGAAGAACATTGATGGAACTCCTTATGGAGTCAAAGGAACCAGATGTTCGAATGGAGAAGATTGGCGAACATGATTGTCTAAGGATTTCCGACCGCAATGATTGGGGAACCATGACTGTCTGGATCGAAGCTGGACCATCAAGACGTCTACGGCAATGGGAAAGCTCCAAAGAGAGGGGCAATCGCTTCGCTGACGGACGCGTTGGCGAAGACAAGGACACTGCAAATCTAGAGTCGTTCTCCTACTTCGTGGAAGACATTCAGTATCAGGTGGTAGATGGAAACGAAATCGCCGTGAGTTGCCGTGTCCGAAGCACATCGATTCCGAACGGCGGCATCAAGCAAGAAACCTCCGCCGAATACAATCGGAC
>CAUJKA010000374.1 GCA_963204965.1 Planctomycetota bacterium
AGCTAATGAAGACGCTCACTGCTTACCGACTAGTCTTCGGTCAGAATAGACAGCAGGATCTTGTTGAGTTTCTGCTACGTAACGTGAACCCCGCTGAGCTAGAACAAGCCATGAGCAATTGCTGCATCGACCTGTCGCCAAAATCGTAACACTTATCGGTCTCAACTTGACCTTTACAATCCCAACCTCTATCGCAACCTTTAGAACGATGCTATTGGGTAGAAGAGCTGTTTCTGGACGGCGATTATCCTGGCAAACCAGTTTTCCAGAACGCAGTCCCGATAGGTTCATGGGCTGAATGACGCGGTCGAGCATTCCAAAACTGATCGTTCTTCAGGCACTTACGGGGATATCACTTGGCGGTCTCTGTTTATTCTCTACAGGGCTACAAAGCGAAATCGTTGTTCGCCTATCTGAAATGTGCAACTAGTCGAGATACGCACAGTTGAAATTCGCACCCAGAAACCATTGGTAACTCCCGCTGTCGACAGTAGCCACTTACCTTCCTCTAGCGATATCTTAACGTGCTTTGAGGTCAGAAATTCATCGTCTGGCATACAGATTGCGCAATCACTTGATCTCCCAATCCAATACTCTCCAGCGATCAACCAAAGCTTCTGAGAGTTAGTAGTCGATCGAAGGCAAGGATAGCGAATACCATCTTCGAAAATTGAAGCTCCGGGTACACTTCCGGCTTCGAGGCGGCCTCTGAGTTCTGAAGTTCCGGCTGTTGATTCCAGCTCTACTGCGTAGCTAAATCGATTGCTACCAGCAAGAAACTCCGTACCATCTCTCAATTCGAACTTCTTGGCTCGCACAAACAGCGGTGTTTCTTTACTAACTTCTTCAAGCACCCATGTGTACTTCCCGGAAGCATTTTCGCGACGCAGCATCAGATGTACGTCTGAAATAAAGTAGTCGTGTGGAATTGAGACGTCTGCACATCGTCCAATCGTGGTTTCGTCCGCACGAATACGTCGAGTTTCGTAGGTATCCAAGCCGTCATCAAATATCATCAGAACGCCCATTGGCGGTCTGAATTGTGGCCGATACTTTCGAACAGCAGATGGCACATTCTTCGGTGCTTCTTTACTCACGTCCCCATCTTCTGACCATTCATCAAAGTTATGATCCACGCTAATTTGCCTTGCCTATTTCCAATGAAGAATTGTTGTATCCAATTGAATACGACTTACCAAGATCGTCGACTGCGACTGAAACAATCTCTGACGACGCGTCTACGGGAAAATAGCTCTTACATTCGAGAGTGTTGGCGTCCCAGATGCGAACATAGTTAAACCAATCTGAAGTTAATAACCGCCCCGATTCAATTGAGAAAGCTGACTTGCAAACTCCCAGGGGCCCAGTTTTTATCGAGGACAAAGGAGTCTCTTTAGCGATATCCAGGAGGGAAATTTCACCGTTATTCCTGATTACAACTAATTCACCTCGTCGGTTAAATCTCATGTTCACGACTGGATTGCTATTTCCCATGAACCGACAGATTGTCCGTCCATCGGCCGTATGCCAGAGATGAATATCGCCATTTCGCTGTGCTACAGCAACGCAATCCATTGCGGCTCGAATACAAGAGCTCAGTACGTTACCTTGTTCCACCGGTTCACGACATGCGACTTTCTGTGAAAGACTACCTGATTGGAGATTCCATTTGAAAAATGTCTGTCCGGTGCTACAGGCTGCTAACGTACGACCGTCTGATGACAATGAAATTGATGAAGCAACATTGTCAACATCGCTAAGCTCGTAGCGCGGCTTGGTTAAGTTAAGTGCGTAAACCTTGAGGTGTGGGTTGTTTGTTCCGCCGAGAATGACAAGTATTTTTCCATTTTGAGACCGCTCAATGGCTCGAATACTCCCTACAGAATCTCCAGCCTTAACATGTTCGCCACTTTCAATGTTCCAAAGTCGTGCAGGGGCATTCTTAGTGATCTTGCCACTGGTCAATAGGCAGTTTTGTTTTACAGCAGAACTGTCCATCGAAACGAAAAACATGCTTTGCAGTTCATTCGATGAATGTTGGATTCGTCGAAGTACAGTGCCGGCCGAAGTACGAAGACTTTCAGCGTCGGGCGGTATTTCGATATCTCTTAGAATAGCTGGAAGTTTAGCCAGTGCTTCTTTAATCTTGACGGAAGACTTGGATTCAGAATGTCGAGCAGACACACGTGCGTACAATTGACCATGATTAGCCGCATCAAACATTGGGTGTGTGATTATCCCAATTCCAAGCGTAAGTGCGACATCTTCTTCAGCTTCCAATGCGGTTTGCACAATCGCCACTTCCAACGCGATTGAATTGTCACTTGCACGCTCCGAATCGTCTAACTTACCTTCTTCGACTGTTAGATCTTCAACCCCGTTCTTTGGCTCAAATGAGACGAGACTCTTCCCTAGTAAAATCGAACGATTACCGGTCATTGAACTGACCGCATTAACTTTAGCTTGCAAGTATTTTTCCAAAGAACCCGCTGCTAGGCCAAGCGATTCAATTGTTTCATCCGTAATTTCCCCGTGCTCGCCGCGCGCGGCGCTTAAGAGGCGAAGGGCTTCGGGAGGATTACGCGAGATAAGAGCTGCTTTGATATTGGACCGAAGCGAATCCAGTTCCTGCAATGTAATTGGTGGCCTGGAGGGCTGTCGTGCTGACGGCGGTCCCTTTCGGTCTGGTGCGGTATTGCTCAACTCAGTATTTTGTGGCCTGTGGTTCGGCTTTCTAGGATGCTGAAGTCTATCAAGCAGTTTGGGGTCAAACTCGATGAAAACATCTTGCTGAGCTGGTACGTCAACTACCTTTGAAAAAATGTCGACACCACCATCTGCCCTCTTCAACGTTACTGAGTAGTTGCCAGGCAAGACACTCACAGTTGCGTGTGGGGAATCCGCGGGCCGTAGGAATTCCGCCTTCCTATTGTTTAGAAAGATATCTATCGATGGAGGCATGTTTCTAACGATGATGGCACTGGTGGACTTAACACTGTTGTTGCCAGCCCAAATGGAACCAATCCGATCACGGTAGAGGTAAACTCCTGCAAATAACACAATTGTTGGGAGCACGGTAATGACTGTACCCCACATACTACTTTGATTTCGAGTGCGGCCACGAGACGCCCTCGAAGCTTTCGCAAGTTCAATTAATTCGGGTGAGATTGCACTGGAGACAGACTGAGAAGGCGTACTAGATTTGGCAGATGCGACATTGCCGATCGAACGGAGAGACTCTATGACACTCCGAGCATCCTGAGGGCGATCATCAGGATTTGTAGCAAGTAGCTGAGTAATGAGTCTCTTGAGCTCGTCAGGGGAATTGGCAGTCTCTGGAATTGATGGCGGCAAATTCGCGATTTTGGCTTGAATTATTGCGATTGAGGTCTCGCCCAGAAACGGTGGCTCACCAACTAACATGAAATAGAGAATACAACCTAGGCTGTAGAGATCCGATCTAACGTCAACTTTCGTTGGCGATATTGCCTGCTCCGGGGACATGTATTCAGGCGTTCCCAATATGCCACCCAGTTGCGTTAAACCATCATTCGTCTCGGTGCCTACTATCCGGGCAAGCCCGAAATCTAAGATCTTGACTTGAAGTCGGTTTGCTCGCTTCAGGAGCATTACATTCGCAGGCTTGAGATCTCTGTGGATCATTCCGTGACTATGTGCATGTTCGATGCCTGCGGCAATCTGCATCGCGATAGCAATAGCTTTGTCATACTCAATAGGGCCTTTCTTCTTGATAAAGGAATGTAATGTAGTCCCTTGTAAGTACTCCATAACTAACCCCAACGTATTGCCTTCGCTCAACGCGTTGAACGTTCCGCAAATATTTGGGTGATCGAGTTGCGCAGCCGCCTGGATTTCTCGCAAGAATCTTTTTCGAATTTCCTCGCGAGATACTAGGTGAGGCAAGAGAATCTTAACTGCTTCTAACCGCCCAGTAATACGATGTTTTGCAAGATATACCTGCCCCATACCTCCCTGTCCAATGAGCCTCTGTAACTCATAAATTGGATGATCAACCAGTTCAGCGGGTATTTCCACTTCAAGTGATTGGTTAGGTACATTAGTCGCTGCTTCATCTTCATGCGAAACGGGATCGACAATCGAATTGATTGTTGTTCTACACTCCTCGCAAGACTGAAGATGAAGCGTTATGGCGGAGCGAAATTTACTATCACCGCCACCATCGGTGAACGCACGCAACTGACCAACTGATGGGTGTCTGCGATTCATGGTGTTATTCGGTAAAGGCGGCGGGAAGTTGAGGGCAAACGGGCCCTGATGGGGAGTCGTATTTTAGCCTGAGGAAGTGGGTTTGCAACCAAAGCTCCAAGGCGGATTGATAACTTCACGGAGCTGAGCAACACCGTTAGCCTATCGTGATCGATCTACAATGAATCGGATATGCTGATCCAAGATCGAGCCATTCCGGAAGGCGTCACCAACAAAGTCACCTTCAGTTCAATCCTTCAACAGCTACTCACAAGCAAATCCGACCAAATCCTACTGAGCTACTACGGCGAGAAAGGAGTTGGGCCTGCAACATGACAAGCAAGTCTCGATCACCATAACAGTAGCCTGCTCTAGCTACAACATTGCCAGAACTTAATTCTTCGCCCGTTGTCTTCCCACAGCTCTGAAATTCGCGAGTCACTTAAGTGGTGATTCACAATCGCTAAGGGTGTTTCTTGTACGACGGCCTCAAACAACTGTCGGTCTTACCTATCGCTGTTGTTGACGTTAGTGCGCGGTCAAGGAGATCGCCCGCGTCTTACTCAGGAACCTAAGTCTTGTGCTCACAAGTACTTTGTTTGGCAATGAGTCCGAAAACTCTACGCGATCGGCAAACTCGCCATCGCGACGCTAAATTGCAAGCTCTCGTAGAGTTTGTGTTTGGCCAGCATCCCCCTTGCAGCTAGAATGAGCGCCCCTGAAATCTTGGAAGTTCTCTGCGGAATGTCACGATGCAATCTCAAATCGCCCAGTCGCTCGAAAATGCTCGTCGTGAGTTGCTTGAGCTGTCTACTCGCAATCGATTGATCCATACTCCTCTGGACTCCGGCCGACCGAGCTTCTTGCGCATAGTCGGTGAAGATTCATCATGCCTGTTTGATATCCTTGTACGTGACCGCAAGTCGATGTCTTTCCTTCCCAAGCCTGACTCAGCTTTCAAGAATTCGGCCAGCGGGGCTAAAAAATTCGACGACACGATTTTGGATGAGACATCGGAACGTCAAGAGTTCGTGCAGAGCTTTGACGCTAGCGATCCCCGAACAGACACCTTGGCTGAACTTGAATGGATCGGATCGCTCTCTAGCAATCCCGATGCATTAACGGATCTGAATCTACAGACGAATCTTGATTCCGAGTCGCTACAAAAGCGATTGCTGAAACACTTCTACGATGCGCGAAGCTTCGAAGAAGAGCAAGGAGTCAGCATTCTGTACTTGGCTTGTGGCTTTCTGAAATGGATTGAGAAAGAGGGCTCGAAGAAGGAACGGTTTGCTCCTCTGCTACTTTTGCCAGTCGAATTGAGCCGAACAAAGGCTGGTAGCAAGTTTCAACTGCGGTATCGCGAAGATGATATTGTCACCAATCTCTCGATTCAGGCACGCTTGAGTGAAGACTTCAGCATTCGACTGCCAGACTTGCCCGAGTCGTGCTCGGATGATGACGAGTTCAATCCATCGAGTTACTTTCAGTCGGTACAAAACTTGATTCAAGATCGATCAGGTTGGCAAGTTATCTCCAACGAGATCGTGCTATGGTTCTTTTCCTTTAGCAAGTTCTTGATGTTCAAGGATCTTCAAGCGGAAGCTTGGCCCGAGCATGCGAAAATTGATTCACATCCTTTAGTCAGTTCAATTCTTGGTAACGGGTTTCGCGAACAATCAGCAGTAAATTTCGAGTTTGCTGAAGATGAAGTACTGGATGATCGCTTGAACCCTGCTGATGTGATTCATGTTACGGATGCAGATTCTTCGCAGGCGGTCGTAATCGATGAGGTTGCGAAGGGGCGCAATCTAGTGGTGCAAGGCCCACCCGGAACTGGAAAATCACAAACGATCACCAACATTGTTGCCGCAGCAGTTCATTCCGGGAAAAGAGTTCTTTTTGTGTCTGAGAAGATGGCCGCACTTGAAGTCGTGAAAAGGCGGCTCGATCAAGTCGGTCTTGGCGATATGATCCTCGAATTACATTCGAACAAGGCACGTAAGCAAGAGGTGCTGGCCAACCTAAAGCAAACACTCAGCCTCGGCCAACCGAATTCAAAACAGAACGCACCTGCGGAGGCTCTTCGAGAGATTAGCCGAAAACTACGAGAGCATGATCAGGCTCTTCACAGGTCGATTGGCAAATGCGAGACATCACCCTACCAGGCCATGGGGCATTTGTTGCGGCTTCGACAAAGCGGTATGAAGACCGCTTCCTATAGCTATCCACAGATGAAAGCATGGGACGGGCAAGTCGTTAACGACCTACTGAACGTTTGTGGTGAGCTTCAACAACTAATGGCTCAAAGTGGTCCCACACAAAAGAACCCATGGCATGGGGTGAAGTGCCAACCGATGACTCCAGCCGAACTCGATCGACTGCAAGTCCTACTTAGTAAAGTTGCTCAACAGGCAGCTGAGCTTGCAGACGCTTACCGGCGCCTCGCGACGCATCTGGGAATTCCTGACGCTGGTTCGGTATTAGCTGTTTCAGAGTGTGCACAACTAGCTATGCACTTAATTCGTTGCCCAGAACATGCAGATCGCAGCTGCCTGAAGTCACAAGCGTGGCAGAAACAAGCCGACCATATCGAAGGCATGTTGTCACTCATCCGTCGACTTCAATCTCTGAAAGCCGAATTGCTTGAAGAGACTATCGACTTAGCATTGACCGAGCCATGGGAATCGGAACGCCGCGCCATCGCCAGTCGTGGCCAAAGTTGGTTTCGATGGCTAAGCAAGGAATATCGCAATGCGATCGCAAAGCTGCGTTCTGTGTTAAAGGCAAACGTCAACCTGCCGAAGGGATTTGACGATCGCTTGGCACTAATCGACAAGCTGCGACAGTTCCAATCGTATCGACAACAAGTTGAGTCCATCAGTCCGCTCGCCGCCGAGTTGCTGGGCAATTTGTGGAAAGCCTCAGAAACCGAAGTCGCCGCAGCCGAGCAGGTTGTGAAGTGGATCAAGGATTGCCAGAAGAGTAAGTTCTTGAAACAGCATGCTGCTACTAAGGCCTGTGAAGCGTTGAACAAGAGGGAACTTCAGCTTGCTGTTGAACCGATTGGTAAGCTTCTCAAACAGGTCGACGCCCAACTGACAGAAATTGTAAATCTGCTCAAGCTAGATTTGCCCACGACCTTTAAGGCAGAAAGTGCTCGGACCGTCCGGTTGGTCGATTGGATTGCGAGAATACAATCTTGGATTGCTCAACCCGAACAGCTCAGCCATTACTTGGCGACTTCCAATCGCCTCAGAAAACTACAGTCAGTCGGATTGGATAGCTTCGTTACAGAACTTGAGAGCGGCTACATCGAACACGACAAGATAATAGATCGCTTCAACTTGGTTCGCTACGAGTCGCTACTTTCCGAAGCTTGGCAGACTCGCCCCGGCCTATCGGAGTTTCACGGAACAGCCTACGAAGGAATCCGAAGTCAGTTCGTAGACTTGGATCTTCAACGCATCGTGGCCAGCCGATTGGAAGTTGCTAAGAAACACTTCGCTGGAATGCCCAATCAGACTGCTGATGCCGGTCAGGTGGGTGTGTTAAAGCGTGAAATGAATCGAAAACGCAGACACATGCCTCTTCGTAAGCTCATGAACGCCGCTGGACAGGCAATACAGAAGATCAAGCCAGTGTTCATGATGAGCCCGCTTTCTATCGCCAATTACTTACCTCCTGGAAGCGTCGAGTTTGATCTGT
>CAUJKA010000375.1 GCA_963204965.1 Planctomycetota bacterium
GAGATGAAATGGCGAGGCGATTTTCTGGTTTCGCACATGAGCGGCGAGACCTACAGCCACAAACCGCCATTGCTATTCTGGTTGATCAACGCAGTCTGGGCCATCTTCGGCGAAAGCGAAATACTGGGCCGATTGGTCGCCCCCGGCGCAGGACTTGTATCGTTGTTCTTGCTTCGTAAGGTCGCTCGAGGATTTTGGCCTGACGACAAAGTTGCCGCACAACTCGCTCCAGTCATCTTAGCGGCCACTTTCCTGTGGACATTGTTCTTACCGATGACCATGTTTGACACTCTGGTCACCATGTCGATGCTGATTGCCGTGCTTGGATTGCAAAGTGTAACTCAGGACAAGCGTGCAGGAGGCTGGATTCTTACTGGTTTAGGCGTAGGACTTGGTCTCCTAGCCAAAGGACCTGTCATACTTTTATTCGTCTTGCCGGGCTCCATCGCAATTGCTTGGTGGCGGTTCGCCTCCGTTGCTCCCGAACACAAAACACGATTCAAAGTTGGTTGGTTCGTAGGAACATTGATGGCAGTTGCCATTGGAGCCGCGATGGTGCTCGCCTGGGCTATTCCTTCGGCAATGGCTGGAGGCAGCGAGTATGCTTCAGATCTCTTCCTGGGACAGACCGCTGGACGTATGGTAAAGTCTTTCGCGCACAAACGTCCGATCTATTGGTTCCTGCCATTTGTTCCGGTTTGTCTGCTCCCTTGGATAGCCTATCGACCAGCGTGGCAGGTAATGTCGCTTTGGAAAACAGATCGAGCTGCAAAGCTATTGCTGATGTGGAGCGTCTGCACGTTTGCCATGTTCAGCTTGATCAGCGGCAAGCAACTGCATTACATCCTCCCGTTGGCCGCCTTGGCTGCTTTACTGATCGCTCGTTCGTTGTCTCACCAAACGAACTCGGAAATTCGACGCGTGGTTATTCTTCCCGTCGCCTTGGGATGCGTGGCTTCGATCGCGCTACCGTTGCTGTTCAATCATGTACCCTATTTTTCTAAGCAAGGTCTGTCGGGGCTGATAGCCGATTGGACGGGATTTGGATTTGCCGCTCTGGGTGTTGCTGCAATGCTATATCCAGCACGGAATCTCATTCAGCAGTCTACGGTTGTCGCCACTACGGGAATATTGTGGAGCTGCTTATTCCTAGCAGGGACACAGCAGTATTGGCGTGGTTGTGATTTGACGGAGTTGGCGAAGGACCTTGCCAATAAAAAACAACCGATCGCGTGGTTCGGCGACAATCAAGCTCAGCTCAATTTCCTTGGTCGAATTCAGAGCGTGGATCGTGTCGAGGATCAGGAGCGATTGACCGAATGGCTGGGTACCAAAGCCAATGGACTCGTTGTTTTTCCACTCACCAAAGTTCGGCGATCCAAAGATTCTCCGATAACCGGCATCCGCACCATCACCGAAGTGGATCGCGAAAAGGCCAAGGAGATTACGACTGAACTACTGCGAGATCGACCAGATTGTCGAGGCGAGTTAGTCACGCTGTACACTCGCAATCGCGAGCTCTACACCGAAGATTATCTCGTCTTCCAAATTACGAAGACACCTTAGGACCCAGAGCTTAGTCTTCTCTGTCCAAAGGCAATTCCGTCAAGCTCTCCAAGCCAAGTTGTTCAGCGGGAGTTTCCAAGAGCGATTCGTTGGATGGTTGCGTAGCATTCGAGGCTGATGCCCCTGTAGCTCTAGCATCATTTGCGGATGGTAACATACGAGTCGATGGATCGCTCAGCGGCTCAACAGTCGCGCAGACAACCAAGATGCGTTCACTGACGTCGATCACCTTGACTCGTTGATTCGCATCAATGGTTTTTCCGTCAGAGCTTTTGGCGTTGTATCGGCGATGACCAATTTGAACTTGTCCCATCGGAATCAACGGCCAACGATTGACGACGACCTTGCCTACAAACTCTCGCAGTTCGTCGTTATCCTGCGATGGTGATGCTTGCTGCGGATTCAGCAAGACTCGTCGTCCGATAGGAGTGTTGGGCCAGACTCTCAGAAACGTCCATACCAACACCGGTATGGTTGCAAAGACGATCAACAGCATGATCAGTCCTGCATTTGTACCAGAGCGAAAGCCAAAATAGACAGAGACAATTGCAGTCATCGCACTGCAAAAGATCAGGATCGCACCCGTAGGGACAAAGACATCGATCGCGAACAAGATCAGCGCGACGACGAAGAGGATAACGGAGATTACCAGAGGATCCACAAATCAGCCTGAATTAAAACTTCTTTGACCTCAAGACAGAACTTATCATACTCGCTGCAAACGATCTGTGCCTAAATGTAGAACTCAAACTGGCAGACCTTTCGGGTACGAACCCAAGACATCTAAGCGAACAGACTGAACGCCTAGTTGCGAGATTGAGTTTTGGACTCCCTCTGACTCTAGATGCCCTTCAAGCTCTACAAAGAACAGATATTCATTGGGACGATTCGGCAATGGAAAGGACTCGATCCAAGTCAGGTTCACACCCGATTGCTTGAAGACCATCATTGCATCGGCCAATGAACCTGGACGATGGCTTAGCTGCATCATGAGTGACGTCTTGTCGTTTCCCGTGGGTATACAAGATCGGTCGCCAATTACGGCAAAGCGAGTCACATTTTGGCTGTTGTCCTCGATGTTCTCGGCGATCACTTGGCAGCCGTGATGAATCCCCGCTTCGTGCGAGGCAATCGCGGCGACGCCGGGGCTCTTCGCCGCCGTCGAAGCTGCCTCAGCCGTGCTGGCGACCTCGACCAATCGTGCCTCTGGAAGATGCGTGGCAAGCCAATGTCGACATTGCGACAGTGCCTGAGGCTTGCTGTGGACTTCAACAATCTCGCTACGCTGACAGCGTCCCAGCAAGCAATGGTGAATTGGCAACAAGATCTCTCCGCAAATCTTGACTGGGGACTTGGCAAACATCCCCAACGTGTCAACGATGCGACCGTCGGTATTGTTTTCGACAGGCACAACGGCAAAGGTAGCTTGCTTGCGTTGCACCTCTTCGAACGCTGCGCTGATGGTGTTTACAGGCACAAGATTGGCCCCAAGCCCGAAATACTTAGCGGCCGCCAGATAACTGAAGCTGTAGATCGGTCCGAGATAGACGATCGATACGCTCGGAAAGGCTAACCTCCTGGATAGACTTGCCGCGTGATCGATCCACTGCTGGACCAAGACGCTTGATTGGGCGTTGGATTGGGCGCTTGCTTGATCGTTTGACTCGTCCGCATTGCAGCTGTCATGGTCACTAGAAGCTGGAGCCAACTGTGAACCAGCCCTTTCCGCTTGGACTCGGCGTTTCAAGAGTTCGACCAACTCATGATCAATCTCAGTTAATTTCTGTTGCCACTGTTGTTGAGTCGAATCCATGCTTTGATGCCGTTCTCAAGCTGCCTTGCGGACTTTGGAGTTGTTCTAGTTCAATGGGAGAACCATAACGTCTGCGATGGCTTTCGCCAAGAGTTGGCTAGAAATCGTCGCACGGGCGTCCCGCACGTGTTTTTGTAGTTGCGGACGGGGCGTCCGCGGACCGGTGCGCGAGACGTCCGCCGACCCGCTCAGCCCGCCACTCTGCCATTCTGACAACCCAGCCAGCGAGGGGGTCGGATGCTCCTCTGTGAAAATAGACCTCTACGACGACTTGAAGTTCACCTTAGCCAATCCAAATCAACTTCAGGAACTGTTTTTGCAGCTCTGAAAAGCCAGCAAACGCCCGGGAGATCGCGTTCTAGCAACCGAGCCAACTGATTTGGCACGCCGATTGCTGTTTGGGATAGCTCTACCCAAACGGGAAGAAAATGGCAGCAAATTGCTAGGAAGCCGACAGCGCATTCAGTCGTTCAAACTTTCTGGCTTAGTTCAATAGTAAACGGAAAGACCTGCGAAGGAGAACTCAAATGGCTCAAGGCGAAAAAATCATCGGTATCGACCTCGGAACAACCAACTCTGTGGTCGCGGTAATGGAAGGTTCCGAAGTCAAAGTCATCCCCAACGCGGAAGGTAATCGCCTGACGCCTAGCGTCGTAGCTTACACCGACAAGGACGAAGTGATTGTTGGCGAACCTGCTCGTCGACAAGCGGTGACCAATCCCCGACGCACCGTTTCTTCCGTCAAGCGATTCATGGGACGTCGCCATGCCGAAGTCGAGTCCGAGGAAAAGATGGTTCCATACTCGGTAGTCGGCGGCAGCGGTGAATACGTGAAGATTGGCATTGGCGACAAGCAGTTCACACCACAAGAAATCTCGGCCAAAGTACTTCGCAAGCTCAAGGAAGCTGCAGAGTCCTATCTCGGACACCGCGTCAGCAAGGCTGTCATCACAGTACCTGCCTACTTCAACGACGCTCAACGACAAGCTACCAAAGACGCTGGCCAAATCGCTGGCTTGGAAGTAGCGCGTATCATCAACGAACCTACAGCCGCTGCATTGGCATACGGTCTGGACAAGCAACGCGACCACAAGATCGCCGTATTCGATCTTGGTGGTGGTACTTTTGACGTTTCCATACTAGAAGTTGCATCGACTGGAGACGGCGACAGCCAAAGCAAGGTTTTCGAAGTGATTTCCACCAGCGGTGACACTCACCTTGGCGGAGATGACTTTGACGAGGCTTTGGTGCACTACGTTGCAGACGACTTCAAGAAGACTTACGGCATCGACTTGCGAAAAGACCCGATGTCCCTGCAGCGATTGCAAGAAGCTTGCGAAAAGGCCAAGAAGGAACTCAGTAGCGTTCCTGAGACTGATCTCAACCTTCCGTTCATCACAGCCGACGCATCCGGGCCTAAGCACTTGCAGATGAAGATTTCCCGAGCGAAGTTCGAGGAACTTGTCGACAAGTTGATTGAGCGTTGCCGCAAGCCAGTAGTTCAAGCTCTCGAGGACGCCAAGCTCAAGCCGAGCGACATCGACGAAGTAGTACTCGTCGGCGGATCGACTCGCGTTCCAAAGGTGCGTGAAATCGTTAAGCAGATTTTCGGCAAGGATCCGCACCAAGGGGTCAATCCTGACGAAGTAGTTGCCGTTGGAGCAGCCATTCAAGGCAGCGTTCTCGCTGGCGACCGTAAAGACGTTCTGCTTTTGGACGTGACACCGCTGACACTCGGCATCGAAACCGAACACGGTGTGATGACTGCGTTGATCGAGCGAAATACGACGATTCCAGCAGAACGAAAGAATACCTTCTCGACAGCGGCAGACAATCAAACTGCTGTGACCATTCGCGTGTTCCAAGGCGAACGCAAGATGGCTTCACACAACCGTTTGTTGGGCGAATTCAACTTGGAAGGCATTCCAGCGGCACCTCGCGGCGTTCCCCAAATCGAAGTCAAGTTTGATATCGATCAAAACGGTATTCTCAACGTCTCGGCTCGCGATGTAGGAACTGGCAAGCAAGCTTCGGTGCGATTGGAAGAGACCTCCGCACTTTCCAAAGACGAAATCGATCGCATGAAGAAGGATGCCGAAGAGCATGCCGAGGAAGATCGACGACAATTCGAACTAGCCGAAGCTCGCAATAAGGGCCAGCACTTGATCTATCAGATCGAGAAGGACATGAAGGAAAATGCCGAGAAGCTCACCGATGCCGACCGTCAACCATTGAACTCGGCTATCGAGAAGGTGAAGTCAGCTATGGCGGGTACTGATCTTGATCCAATCAAGACAGCCACCACAGAACTCGAGCAAGCCTACCAAGGTTTCAGTAAGACGCTTTACGAAAAGACCGCCGCCAGTGGTGGTGCAGGAGCGACTGGAGGAGAAGCCGCCGCCAAGGGCTCCAACGCCGACGACGATGCGATCGACGCTGAGTTTGAAGTGAAGTAGCGCAAGTCTTCAGGACCAAAATTGCTCGAAACATCGAGCACCAAATCAAAGTGCTGGCGAAAAACGCCAGCACTTTTTTTTATTCTGGGCTAAGAAAACGGACAGGGCTTCGCCCCCAAAAACCAACTAGTCGCCCGATTCTTACTCCCCCTCGCCCCGCTTCGGGGAGAGGGGGTTGGGG
>CAUJKA010000376.1 GCA_963204965.1 Planctomycetota bacterium
CATCCCAAAAATTGATCAACGTTGAGAATGGAAATCCCGTCGATCGCAGAACGGCTGATTGCGAGAATTCGAAGAATACTCCGCCTCGAGTCGTGTCGCCTGAGGAGTAGAACGAGTAGATGTTCTTCCCGTCGAAGACTGCCATCTCAAGTCGTTCAGGCTGTGGCGGAGTTGCGTGAGGCTGTGGAGCGTGGAGCAATTGCAAGTGAAACTTGGGGCCGTCTGTCATGATGACAAGCTCTGCATCCAAGTTGTGCTGTGGATCGGGGCTGCTAGGTGTTTGAATCCAGCCGCTGACTCGACCCTTAGCTCGAACGCTCAAGTGTTGTTTCTGGAGACTCGCACGGGCTGTCTCCATTCGCTGAATCATCTCTACCGCAGAGTCTTCGCTTGTTGCAGGCAGCTTGGCTTGTTGTGCAAGAGCGTAGTTTGAGTTCGTGCTGATAGTAGTGAACAAAGCGAGGGCAAAAACAAGGCATACAGAGGATGCAAAGTGTTGGAATCGAGCCCCCAAGCGTGCGTCGCGCGGTGCGGAAAGAATCGATCGAATCGGTACAAACGGTACTTTTTTAGCAAGTTTGTGACCTGAGCCCAAAAGGGCAGGGAGTAGCGAAGCGGCTGGTTCGGAACCAACAAGCGGGGCAAAATGCCGGTCGCCTTGGGGAAAAAGGCTCAAAATCTTGGCTTGGATGCCTAGGAAATTTGACAGGAGGGGGGCTCTTTCGATACAGTAAAAAAGGCGAGGGTAGTTTGCCGGATTCTCTCGGCAGGCTGAGATATTCTGTATGGAAGGACGCTACCATACAACCTAATCTTATCAAATAGCTCTTCAATTTCGTCTGTAGTAACGTCATCAGCAGGTTGGAAAGACCGAACTGACTCGGTTCAACTTGCACCGGTGGACAATTCGAAACCAGGAAAAATCAAATGGCGAAATCGACTTCAGTATGGGGTATCGATGTCGGACAAGCAGCTCTTAAAGCACTGCGTTGTCGGCTGGAAGGCGATCAAGTTATCGCCGAAGCGTTTGACTATATCGAGTACCCAAAGATTCTAACACAGCCTGAAGCTGATCCAGAGACGATGGTCCGCGAAGCTTTGCAGACCTTCATTGGCCGCAATAGCTTGAAGAAGACCAAGGTGGCATTAAGTGTACCTGGTCAAAACGGTCTTGCTAAATTCTTCAAGCCACCGCCTGTCGAGCTGAAGAAAGTTGGCGACATTGTCAAGTACGAAGCTCGTCAGCAGATCCCCTTCGATCTTCAAGATGTGGTATGGGATTACCAGTTGATGGCTGGTGGTCAGATCGAGAATGGTTTCGCGCTGGAGAGCGAAGTTGGTTTGTTCGCGATGAAGCGTGACGCCGTGTATCGAACGCTGAAGCCCATGAAGCAATGCGACATCGAAATCGACATGCTTCAGTTGGCTCCGCTGTCGATCTATAACGCTGTCACCTATGACAAGCATTTGATTCAGGGCGACGAAGATCACTACGATTCGGATCACCCACCCAAGTCCGTCGTCATTCTAGCGATGGGAACTGATGCCACAGACTTGATCATCACTAACGGATATCGCGTTTGGCAACGAAGTATGCCTCTTGGTGGTAATCACTTCACGCGACAGTTGACCAAGGATCTTAAGCTGACCTTCGCCAAGGCCGAGCATTTGAAGCGCAACGCGATGGAAGCCGACGATCCTAAGCTGATCTTCCAAGCCATGCGACCAGTGTTCAACGACTTGGTAACAGAAATCCAACGGTCCATTGGATTCTTTAAGACTTTGAACAAGAAGGCTGAGATTGGATCGTTGCTAATGCTAGGTAACTCTGTCAAGCTGCCTGGTTTGACTCAGTACCTCAACAAGAACTTAGCGATGGACGTTGCAGTCGTCGATAAGTTTGCTCGGTTGAGCGGCGAAGAGGTTATCAATTCTCCAGCATTCCACGATCACATTACGTCGTTCGCTTCGGTCTACGGATTGTGCTTGCAAGGATTGAATAGTTCGGCGGTCTACACGAACCTGATTCCACAGGAGATGTTTACCGAGCGGATGATTCGCGCAAAGAAGCCTTGGACGGTTGCAGCGGCAGCGACATTGATGTTGGGCATGGCGGGAAGTCTGCTTCCAGCCGGCGGACGTTTTAGTCAAGTTCACCCAGACAAGTGGAAGCCAGCCTTAGCCAGTGCGGATTCCACCAAGAGTGCCAGCGATTCTCAGATCGCCGAAGATAAGAAACAAGTTGGTCAAGTCGAACTGCTTACGAAGATTGGCGGCGAAGTCAGCGGAAGTCGCGACCGTCGACTGCTGTGGATGGAGTTGCTTAGCGCGATCAATCAGGCTTTGGACCGCAAGCAAGAAGAAGAGTTTTTGGACCCGAAGAAGTTTCCGTTCAATGAACGTGAAACTATCTACGTGACTAGTTTTGATTCAAAGTACTTCGAGGACTTGAGCACCTACAAGACAGCGACTCTTGAAGAAGCCTATGAGTCGAACAAGAAATCGCGACTTGAGCTGCTAGGGTTGTTGAAGACCGATGAGGCTGCGAGCGGAGATGCCTCAGCTTCAACAACAACCACAACTACGGATACTTCAACATCCACCGCGACTGGAAATTCGGGTTGGGTAATTGAGCTTGATGCGTATCACTTCCACAATGAAAAACCCGAGTATCGAAATACGGGCGACGAAAAGGAAGGATTTGTTCTTAAGAAACTGATTCACACTTTGGAAGAAGGTAGTGTCAAGCTCGCCGTTGAAAACGAAAAAGGCGAACTAGAGGACGTTGAGTTCACATTCAAAGAGCTTGGTGTTTCTCACGCAATGATGGTTGGTAAAGGAACTTTCCTCGAGAAATTCGCAGTAGAGAATCCTGAGTACAAGCCGCCCCGAGGTATGGCTGGCGGTGGCGAAGGCGCTGGTGGCGGACTTGGTGCTGGATCTGGTGGCGGAGGCCGAAACGGCGGAGGCATGGGAGGATTGGGCGGCGGTGGCCTAGGTGGGAGTGGAATGGGCGGTGGACTGGGCGGCGGTGGCGTCGGCTCAGGTACCGAAACGATCAAAGAAGATCCAGATAACCCACGAAGGTTTCCTGCACCAAAGTACAGCTTCAAGGTTCAGTTCATTTGGCAGGAACGTCCGCTTTCGGTCCGCATGGCTGAGAAAAAGGCAAAAGCTGAAGCTGCGGCTCTAAAGGCCAAAGAGGCTGAAGAAGCGAAAGCTGCAGAAACTGCGTCGGGCGACAATGTTGCCGCGAATCAGTAACGTTTGTTTAGATCGAGTTTCCATTTCGTATTTGAATGTCACCACAAAAATTTCTTCTGAATATCGGGTAATCCCATGGACCAAGTGAAGAAAGCTCTTGAAGTTGCGATGAAGCATCAGTTTTGGATCGTAACCGGTGTTGCGGCATTAATTGCCTGCGTCGCTTGGTTTATGACCAATTCTGCGTTGAACAAACAGTTCGCAGACAATGAGAAATTGATCAAGGACAAGTATGCGGCTGTTTCCACAGTCAGCACGGCAATCTCAACACATCCGAACCGAGACTCCGTAGCTGAGATGGACAAGATCATCACGACGCTGGGGACGGACGTTGAGACGGCATGGCTGGAGCAGTTCAAGCGCCAAGAGCAATTCCTACGATGGCGTGAGGATGCAATTGGATTGCCAAACTTAATCAAGAAGTTGAAGAGCAACTATCCCGTTGAGCTCAAGCTGACGTATCCCGAAGAGCCCAAGAATATTACCGACGAAGAGAAGCGACGATTTTCGTCCTACTTTGCTGAACAAATGCCCGAACTAGCCAAGATTATTGGGGTGACGTGGGTAGGTGAAGCATCCAACGAAGCCGCGTCTGCCTATGGAGGCGGGTCTGGTGGAATGAGTAGCGGTGGTCGCGGCGGTCTGGGAGGTGGTATGGGTGGATCAAGTGGCGGAGAGGACGGCAGTTCTGGTGAGGGCAGCGGCTACGGCAGTGGTTATGGCGGCAGTGGAATGGGTGGTGGCATGGGTGGTGGCATGGGAGGTGCCATGTTGGCTCAGAGCAACGACGTAGTCCTCTGGTCTAAGTCAAGCCAAAGCCAACTAATTACATCGTTGAGAATGTGGACCGGTGATCGACCAACCACTTACCAGATGATGTACACTCAAGAGAATATGTGGATCCTGGAAGGGATCTTCAACATCATCGAAAAAACAAACCGCCTTGAAAACGGAATGAAAGCAACTGCCAATTTCCAAGCAAGTATCAAGCAACTTGAATTCATTCGGATCGGTCGCGAAGCAGTCGCAGACGCGGGGAATATTACCGGCATCGCCAGCGCTGGTGGTGGCATGGGAATGGGAAGCAGCAGTGGTAGCGGCGATGAAATGAGTGGTGGGATGGGAAGCAGTAGCGAAGGAAGCAGCGGAACGCCAAGCCAAGGTTCGATGGGAAGCGGGGATACCTCAGGCTCAGGAGCTGGAGCTGGAGCTGGCCCTGCTAATCTTCGCGACCCAGCAGATAAACGCTATGTGGATGCAGCATTCAAAGCAATCACCGGCGACGAGCTACGAGCAAAAATTGCTAGTCAATCACCTGAAGACGCCTACTTCGCTGTTGCTAAGCGAATTCCTGTACGGCTAAAGTTTCAGATCGACTATCGAAGACTGCCAGCGTTCCTGGCCAACTGCGGAAACGAAGGTCTGATGCTGGAAGTTAGGCAAGTCCGTGTGGCAGCATCTGATACAGCGACCGGAGGATCTGGTGGAGGCATGATGGGAGGCGGGCTCGGCGGTGGAATGATGGGCGGTCGCGGCGGAGGAAGCATGGGAGGTGTAGGCGGCGGTGAAGGAATGGGCGGTGAAATGGGCGGCGACGAAGGTGGTAGTGGTAGCGGAAGCATGGGCGGCATGGGCGGTGGTATGCGCACTCGCAAATCCAACGAAATCCCCGTCGAAGTCTACGGAGTCGTTTACCTGTTTAACCCAGCCAGTAAAGAGCGACTCGGTTTGAATAAAGTCACCGAAGATACCCAACTCAAGGACACCGTCTCGACACCGCCTGAAACGACAGAACCTGCGGGAGCTGCTGGTGCGGCAAACGGAGGAGCTGCGACTGGTGGGACGGGTGCAGGGTCGGCAGGTAGTGGAACTGTTGAACCGGGAACCGCGACTCCGCCAACCGGAGATGGAACTGGGACCGCGCCGGGTGCTGGAACGGCTCCAGGAACAAATCCAGGTACAAATCCTGGAAATGGTGGTGGAGCTGGTGCCGGTGGCGCAGGTACTCCAAATCCAAATCCAAATCCAGGGCCGGGTGATGGAAGTGGCGCACCTACAACTCCGCCAACAGGCGGTGGTGACGGTACAACGACACCTCCAGGCAATTAACAAATAAACAGTACGGCATTTTTCAGGGTTACTGATTCAAGGAGATTTCAAATGTTTGGAAAGAAGAAAAAAGATGCTGATGCCGGCGCTGACTCAACTCCAAAAGTCGAGTCGGCTGCACCCGCCAAGTCGAAGAGTTCTAAGCCGAAGAAGCAGAGCTTGAAAGGTGGTCCCAACATTGTTGTGGCTCACATCGAGAAGGTTGCCCTATTTGGGCTCGCCGGTATAGCCGCCTTTCTCGCATACAGCAGCTTTTCGGCTCCTGGACTTGAGCAATCTAAAGCTGACCCCAATAAACTCAAGAGTCAAGCTTCGGATCTACTGACCAAGGTTCAAAACGAAAATCACTGGGATGCAATTAAGGAAGAGCGACTGAAGTTTGCTGAAAAGCCAGACAAGTTTCGCAGTGAAGTAGTCAAGACTCGCGAGCCTGTTAAGAGTGATAGTTACCAGTTGAAGCGACTTGAACCCCCAACTCAAAAGGACATTCTTGAAAAGCGTCGCGATCCAAAGATTCTGCCAGCTCAAGATCTTGTGGTTAAACCCGTCGTAGCACCGATCGCAATTGCAGTACTGGATCCGAAAGAGAATCCCGATCCGTTTAGCACGTTGGATGACGCAGATCCAATTAAACGACGAGGCCAACCTAATAATCAAAATCAACCAGGTGCCAATCAACCTGGCAATAATGAACCTGGTACTACGCAAGCACAAAAACCCAAACGCCGTCTGTGGGGGACCTACGACCTTGGAGCTCAGTTTGTAATTCCAGGTATGGGTGGAATGGCTGGGGGCATGGACGGTGGTGAAGGAATGACCGGCGGCATGGGAAGTGGCGGTCTAGGTAGCGGAGGCGGTCGTGGTGGTGGAGGAATGGGCGGTGGAAGTATGGGTGGAGGTGTTGGTGGAGAAGGCATGGGAGGCGGCGTTGGTGGAGGTGGGGCAGGATTGGGCGAAGGCTCAAGAGGCCCTACCCATCGCGTTGGCTCCACTCCCGTCTTCTTCAATGCTATTACTGCTGTAATTCCTCACCGAAAGAACTTCCAAGAGTATTACGACACGTTCCTTAATACCGGGACCTTTATCCAGGAGCGTGATCTTCCCCAGTATTTGGGAATCGAAGTTCAACGCGTTGAAGTTCCATCCAACGACCCCTACCGCGAAATCAAGGAAGAACAGTGGAAGACCATTTTGACCAACCGCGAGGTTGCAGATATGCCGTTGGACATGTTTAAGGAAAAGAACACAAAGAATCCAAAGTTTGCTTGGGCATCTCACTATCCAACTGGTAGAAAACGTGGTGAACCACGCATCGGAAGTCCAGTGCCTGAAGTAATCGACCCTCGAGCTGTCCTCAACGGATTGACGGCTCCAATTCCTCCAGTGCTGATTAGCGACTATCGCGAGTTTTCCAAGCACCCTGCTATTGCTTGGCGTTGGAATGCAAAAACAATTAAAGCCAAACCTAAGAAGGACGACGGCGCCAATAAAGGGTCGGGCGATGATGATGTTATTTTTGGTGGTACGGCAGGCGCTGGCGCCGGTCCTGGTGGAGAAGGAGGAATGCTTGGTGGTGGTCGTGGCGGCGGAGGTGGAAGTGGCGGCATGATGGGCGGCGACGAAGGCTCCGGCGAAGACTATGGATCTGGCAGCTTTGGTGGCGAAGACTATGGATCGGATGGCGGCTACGGAGAAGGTGGCATGGGTGGTGGAAGTATGGGAGGAAGTATGGGCGGCGGCCGTGGCGGTGGAGGCATGGGCGGTGGCAGCTTAGGCGGCATGGGTGGCGAAAGCGGCTACGGCGGCGGCACTTCCATGCTGGCCAACTTAAATCCGGAAACTCAACCTGAGTTCAAGATGGTTCGCATGTACGACTTCTTCAACAGTAAGGACGCTCCTGTCGGAAAGACATACCGTTACCGCATGCGGATTATCATGCGCGATCCCAACTATCCTGAGAATCAGGATTACAACAAAGCCGTGTACAAAACCGCGCCTATTCCGTTGCCTCCGCCTGATAATCGCGAACTAGATCATGATGTCTATATTCGCGTAAGCAAGCTTAAGGATGTTGATGACAAGGCGATTGAGGACTCCAAGAAGAAGAATGCCTACAAGGCTCGTACCATGCGGTTCACTGATTGGAGCGAACCAAGCGCCCCGGTAACTGTCACTCCGCCTAACTCGGCATTTATCGGTGACATTGCTCCAAATAGTGGCGATCGCCCACCGGTTGCAAAGGTTGCAGTCACGCAAATGAGCGGCAATCCTAAGTTTCCCGGAGCTGTTCTTTCTGCTGAAGTTAATGCAGAACGTGGGTCGGTTTTGGGTGTAGAGCCCAACAACAAGACGCCGTTGGAGATAATTGCTCCAACCAACAAGATCGTTAAGAAAGTTGAAGGACAATCGGTCATGCCTCGTCAAGTTGTCATTGACATTCGAGGCGGTGCGCTACTTCAAGGTAACTCGAAAGACGATCCTTTAATGACCAATGGGGAAATCATGATCATGCGTGCTGATGGATCGCTCATCATCAGCAACAAACAGGATGATGAATTCCTCTATCGCATGTATACCTTCCAGGATGACAAGGAAAAGAAAGCCGAGCCTCAAGGAAGTGGTGGTATGATGGGCGGCGAAGGTGGCGGTATGGGCAGTGGCAGTGGAGGCGGTAGTGGAGGTGGCGGCAACTAGTTCGCGGCCATATTAGTAACACGAAAACGCTCGTCTTTGTACGAGCGTTTTTTTTTGCCGATATCGGCTGGTGGGAACATTGCCATTTCAAAATTCGGTACCTTGTTTGTGTACAGCGTTCTGCTTTCTTGATTTCAATTTTCAGTTTTTAAGAGTCGCATAGATGAAGAAGTCCTTCTTGCTTTGTTGCCTTGTCTTTAGTTCGACGCTGCTAGGGTGTGGTAAGGCCCAACCATCGGCAACGCAGGCAGATCGCGTCTTGGTGATTGAGAATGTTGATAGTCCAGCCTCCAAGCAGATCACGCAGCACTACATGTCTAAGCGCGGAGTCAATAAGTCGTTGCAAGTCCATTGTCCAGATTCTGCTACGGCCTTAGCCAACGAGACGATGCCCTTTGCTCAGTTTAAAGAGGCGATCGAAAAGCCACTGAAAGAGTATCTCGCAAAAGACTCGCAGATCGATTTTATCGTACTCACCAAAGGAGTTCCCATCCGACTCACAGGGGCTCCCGTGGGCTTGAACAACTCTCAGCCTTCCTTGGACTCCTACATCGCTGCATTGGATTACTTTGATCGATCTAGTTCGTTGAAAGTAGTTATTGATGAAGGTGGCTTTAAAGGAAACTGCTTTGTCAACAACTATTTCAATTCAAATGATCGCTTCTCTCACGCTAAGCATGGCGGTTATCTGGTGACTCGTTTGGACGGCTACACAGTTGAAGCTGCCTTGGCATTGGTCGATAATTCCATTGCTTCGGATTCGGCCAAGCCGACGGGGAACTTTTTCTTAGATGCCAATGGTGTTGCCGATGCGGCTGACATTGCGAAGGTGCCTCAGCTTCCTGTGAAGGATGGCCAGACGCACATGGAGATGGTCAGTAACTTGGCCGTTAAGGACTGGAACGCGGATCTACTTGCCTGTGCAAACAACCTGAAAACCGCTGGTATTCCCCATGAGTTAGAATCCACTCCTAAGTTCATTGGTGGCAAAGAGAAGTTGATGGGCTATGCTTCCTGGGGCAGTAACGATGGGCAGTTCGATGTCGCTGGCTACAAAGCGATGCGATTTGCACCTGGTGCAATTGCTGAGACCGCCGTTTCAACCAGCGGACGGACTTTTCTTCCCACTGCCGGCGGACAATCGCTGATCGCTGACCTGATTGACGCGCGAGTTACGGGTGCGAAAGGTTACTGTGACGAGCCGTTTTTGCCCGCGATCGCCTCGCCAACAGTCCTTTTCGACCGTTATTCCAAAGGCTGGACGCTGGCAGAGAGCTTTTACGCAGCCTCCCGATTTGTTGGCTGGGAAGATATTGTTCTCGGCGATCCACTAGCTCAGCCCTACGCCAAGTAATTCGTAGGTGGAATTACAAGCTACAAACGCATTATTGCGGTTTGGTTAATTTCAGCTTTTTTTCCACAACCAATGGAGTCTGGGACTCAAACCCGCTACCCTTTATGGGTTGCACTTCGTTAGATAAAAATGGACTAACTTCGAAGGTATGCTGATGAGTCAAAATGCGGTAAAGGCCAATGCAACTGTGCACGGTTCGACAAGCGGGATTGAAATCCCTGTTTCATTGAAGAATCAACTTCGCGGTTTTCGCAATCGAGTTTGGACAGTGAAGCTGTCTGAGTCATTGCTGACAGCGCTATTGATTGTCAGCATGTCACTTATAACGGTCTATGCATTAGATCGGCTGTTTGACACACCACGCGCAGCGCGTGGGCTGCTCTTTGTCCTAAGTGTGATGATCTGGTTCATTCTCCCACGAGCTTTGTATCGTTGGGTTTGGAAGCATCGACAGCTCGAACAGCTTGCGAGACTTTTGCGAAAACGCGAGCCGCATGTTGGAGATCAGCTACTTAGTGCGATTGAAATTGCCAACGACAGTTCAGAGCAAGGTCGATCACCGAAGCTCTGTATGGCTGCGATCGAGCAGGTTGCTGACGTTGCGAAAAAGAGAGATCTGACTCTAGCGGCTCCTGGTAGTTGGTTGCGCGAGCTATCGGTCGTCTTGCTTTTATCGGCGCTTGTTCTCGGGGGATTGTCCGTAGCATTTCCAAGCGCCTTCAATAATGCCCTGGAACGGTTGGCATTCCCTTGGCGCGATACGCCTCGATTCACCTTCGCTTCGATTGAGTCGTTAAGTCCCGACCGGATTGTACCGCACGGTGAATCAAGTGGTCTGGGCGTTCGATTAAGTGAGTCCACACAATCGAAACCGAAATTTGCACATTTGAAAGTCGGTCGATTGCCTGTTCTTAGCGCAGCGGTTCAAGCCGATGGAGGCTATCAATTTGAAGTTCCACCACTGACAGAGCCCATGGACGGCATTCTTCAAGTGGGAGATTTTTCGCAATCGCTTCACTTCCAGCCCATGCTTCGCCCTTCACTTACTGAAGTCATCGCTTATTTGGACCTCCCTGCTTACTTGCAACAGTCAAGTAAAACACAAGTCGACATTCGTAGCGGCAAGTTGGTCGCTGTTGACGGAACGACCGCAAAAATTCGAGCCGTCGCGTCTCGCGAACTCGCATCGGCAACGCTGAACGATTCTGAAATTGAGGTCAAAGGATCAGCATTTGAAAGTGGAGCACTAGCAGTTGATTTCAGCAGTCCTGCAGCAAACCTGTTTTGGAAGGATCACTTTGGTTTGACGCCTACAGATAGGTTTCCAGTCGAGGTGCAAGCAACTGTAGACGAGGCGCCAACCGTGATTGCTCGAGAGCTTCCCAGGCAATTGGTTGTAATGGAAAGCGAGCAAGTGAACTTTGAAGCACTTGCGAGCGATGATTTTGGATTGAAGCGAATCGGAATGAGCTGGAAGGGCTTGGATGAGAATCTAGTCCAACCGGCCGCGGGTGATAAGGCGATCGCCGCAGGTGGCCCCGAAGCTACCTCCGTTCAATCGCAAGCTGTCTTCTGCGCGACCGCTCTTGGCATCACTGCTCAACCAATTGAATTGAGACTTTGGGCAGAAGATTACAAACCTGATCGACCACGCGTGGAAAGCTCGCCGCACATTCTCTTCGTGTTGACAGCCGAACAACACGCAATTTGGATCATGGACCAACTTAGCAAGTGGCACAAATCAGCGATCGATGTTCGCGACAAGGAAATGCAACTGCACGAGGAGAACAAGCGGCTCCGCGAGCTCACTGAAGATCAATTTGCAGATGAAAAGATGCGAGAAGCCCTTCGCAGACAGGCCGCTCTTGAGAACTCCAATGCGCGTCGTCTGGCAGCACTTTCGCAGAACGGCGAAAAGCTGCTCAAGACCGCGACTCGGAATCCTGAAATCGGCGTCGGTCATTTGGAGCGTTGGGCAGAGATGCTTCAAGTGCTGAACGATATCGGAAACAACCGCATGCCAACCGTGGCAGACTTGTTGGATGAAGCCTCGGCCGAAAAGAAACTTGCTCGATCAGGCAAGAGTGACAAGCCATCGGGGCCGCACGCAGGAAAGAGCCGCGACTCGAAGTCAGGTCAACCGGGAAGCGAATCGGAACCAGCTAAGGACAAGCCCAAGACCATGCCTTCGATCTCCGATCGTGAGTCGTCCCTGGCAGGACCTAACGAGGACGAGCCTTCTGAGTCGGGAAAGCCGAAAAAGAAAAAGGGCAACGGTAGTAAATTGTCTTTGCCAACGACAACCATTGCTGGTTCTCCCCCGCCGAATAAGCCTGAAGAGTCCAATGATCAACCGGAAGAAGACGAGGACTCGACGGTCGATCAAGCCGTTCAAGAGCAAGAAGATCTGTTGGCTGAGTTTCAGAAGATCACTGACGAGATGAATGAAGTGCTCGCCAATCTTGAAGGTTCAACGATCGTCAAGCGATTGAAGGCCGCCTCGCGCGAGCAAATGCAGGTCGCAGAGAAGATCGTATCGCGACTGAACAGTTCGTTTGGATCTCCTGGTAAAGCATCGGCTGAAGACAAGCAAGTCTTTGGCGGTTTGGCGACTGCCGAGGAAGGTCATCAACAAAGTTTGTCCTTCATCATGGATGACATTCAAGCTTACTTTGAACGTCGTCGCATGAACCAGTTCAAGCTAGTGTTGGACGAAATGAAGGATTCCAAGATTCTCGATGCGATCAGTCAGCTCAGCGACTCCATTCCGCGAAAACAAGGTGTCTCAATTGCTGAAGCTGAATTTTGGGCAGACAACTTGGATCGATGGGCCGACGACCTTGTCGACCCGGCTTGTAGCGGACAATGTCCTGGCTCCAAGAATTCCGATGCGCTACCTCCTTCCTTGATTCTTGAAGCGATGCGGATTCTTGAGGCTGAAGTCAACTTGCGCGAGGCTACGCGAGTCGCCGAGCAATCCAAGCAGGCTGTGAAGACAGAGGAGCATCAGGCGGAGTCCAAGCGTTTGTCTGAGACTCAGGATGACTTAACCTTCCGAACAGAAGATTTGATTGCCGCCATTCAGGAACTTCCCAATGGTGATGAGAGGTTCGGAAAAGAGATTAAGTTGCTTTCTGAAGCTGCCAAGGCAATGAATGACGCAACCGGGATTTTGGAGAAGAATGACACCGGTTCTCCCGCCATTGCTGCTGAGACGGAAGCTATCGAGTGGTTACTGCGTAGTAAGAAGATCAATCCGCGAGGCGGTGGAGGAGGCGGTACAGATCCTGGAGGCGGAGGCACTGGAACGACATCCGACTCAGCTCTGGCACTCTTGGGAACCGGAATCAACGCCAAAGAAAAGCGCGAAGTTCGCGAGGTTGCACAAGTCACCGGTGAAAAGACTAAGTCTCTTCCTGAAGAGTATAGGCACGGACTGGACCAGTACTTCAATCAATTGGAGCAGCCCGAATGATTCGAGTTCTAACTATCTTGATTCCAACACTTTTAACCTGCCTCCTCTGCGTTCCTGCACTGAGTCAAGACAAGGCCCCTGCGGCCGCCGAAGCCCCGGCTAAAGCTGATGCGCCGGCAAAGGCTGAAGCAGCTGGTAAGGCAGATGAAGCACCGGCAAAGACTGAAGCGGCTGAAAAGGCTGAAGCACCCGCCAAGGCCAAAGCTGCTGCGGCTGTTGAAGTGTTGGTCGAAGCAAGGGAAATGGCGGCTGTTGCAGTTGCCGTTGATGCCAATGTTGTTGCTCAAGAAGTGTTCATCGTCAATGGTCAAGCAATTCAGGGAGATAACGAGACAATCGCAAAGGCCCGTGCAAATCAGGTGAACAAGTTTCTCAAGGGACATGTGGCCTTCATCAGCAACGTGACCCAATTCAGCAAAGAACAGACTGAAGCCATAGCAAAATTCGATCGAGCCTGGATCGAAGAAGAAATGAAGAAGAGTTCCAAGCCTGCGAAGAACGCAAAGAATGCAGGCGCTGGCTTCTTGGGAGGATTTGTTGGAGGTGGCCGAGCAGTACCGCTGAACATGGATGTTGAGGGTGATCAAGATCCGATCCTAAAGTTGCTTAAGGCAACGATCACCAAAGAAATTGACGCAATCCTTAGCGACGAACAAAAACTGCTTGTTGCCAATGAAAAGAAGGCTAAGGATGATTTCATGGCAGAGGCCTTAGCTGAGTTTAGTGTTGCCATGTTGGAAAGACATATGTACCTCAAGCCCGAGCAGGTTGAGCAGTTGAAACCTGCTCTGACGGGAAAGATCAATAAACAAGTCGGCTGGACCGTTTATCTGAGCAATAGACAGTATATCCCGACGATACCTCAGAAGGCAATCTCCGCAGTACTTAGTGACTCGCAATTGAAGCTGGTTCGTGACTTGAACCAGAACGACTTTATCGGTCAGCAGTTTAATCTTATGCAGATGATGGGGATTCCGGTTGAGGGCGAGGAAGACATCCAAGCTTTAGGAGGCGCAGTATTCGTCGAGGGTGAGCCTGAATAATGAAACGGTACGCGTTTGTTACAACGATCCTGCTTGCATGTTTCCTTTGCGCCCCAAGAGCATTTTCGCAGCAGGCCAACAACCAGATACTTCAGTCTTACGTTTTGCAGGGTAAGGATACTACTCGTTTGCAACAAGAGCTGACGAACAAGTCGAAGGTTTTGGTCGAAGCGTGCTCAGAGGCGCTGCAACTCGATGAAGGACAAATCGAACAGCTTCGTTTTGCTTGCCGAGGCGACATCGTTCGCGTGATGCAGGAGATTTCAGAACTGGATATCCACACTAGACACATCGATATGCAGGAGATGGGACGCAATCAAGAAGAAATGCAGAAGATCTGGCCATTGGTAATGCCTACACGGTCAAAGATTGACGAGGGCCTACACAGTAAAGGCAGTCTGTTTGAAAAGTCGCTGAAGTCGATTCTTTCGGCAGAGCAACAGGTCAGCTTTGAGAAACAGAATCAGGAAAAGCAAGCCAGACTCATTGTTGCGACAACCAAGCTAACGTTGCTTGAATTTGAAAAGCAGGTCCCGCTTACTGCCGATCAACGCAATCGAATCATCAAGCTTGTTGAAGAATCTCGTAAACCTAAGTTGGTTAGCGAAGGTATGGCGTATTACTTGGGAATCGTCGTACTTTCTAAACTACCGGAAGAAAAGGTTCGTGAGATCCTCAACGAAGAACAGTTCAAAACGTTCAAACGAACATTTCAAAACGCTCAGCGATTCGGTGGCTTTGAATGGTAGTCAAAAACAGTCGAATTTGCGAAGCCAAACTAGCTCGGTGCATTCAGAGCTTTCTACTCTTGAAAGTCACATCTTTTGTTTTTGGCTGCGTGATCCTTTCACTGCCCACGGTAGCACAGACTGAAACAACAGAGCCGACTCATGTGCTGTCTCTAGCAGATGGCAGTATTGGATACGGAAAACTACTTCCCAACTCGGCTGATGGGCAAGTCACCTTTAGCGTCGACGGCTTTGTTACTCCCTTCAACTTCTCACAAAGCTCAGTACGCAGCATTCGAAAAATTCCAAGTGAGTCGGAAAAGCCTGCGAAAATTGAAAACACAGTTTGGCTATTCCGTCTCAAAGATCGCCAGCAGATAGTCGGCGAGATCAAAGCGTTATCCGCTGATAGCGTAGTTGTGCTTACGTCACACTCAGGTGAAATGACCATTCCTCGCGATCAATTGCTGCGAATCGAACGCAATTCGCAAAGTGGCGAATTGGTTAAAGGAGTTATTCGAGCGGATGAATGGAAAGATCCAAACGACACTAAACTGTGGAAGATCAACGCTAGCAGAATTAGCACCTCCTCATCAGGTGTGAGATTGTTTGCGGATTATTCGCTCCCAGTCCGCAGTGAGATTCGACTGTCGCTTCGTTGGACTCGCAAGCCAAATTTTGCCATCAACTTGGGTGTTGATACCAAAACCCCAGCCAATGATGCTCGGAATCAATGGGGAGTTCCAGCAGGTCATAAACTTCCTACTGTAGGCAAGAAGCGATCATTCGCCTCGATTGAAACGTGGGCGGATGAACTGGCGTTTTTACGTGAATCTGAAGATAGCTCGATGATCAAGAACTTGGGTCAATTGACTGGAAACAGTTGCGACTTGACATTGTTCCTAGACATCAAAGCAGGTTTGGCAGTCGCTCAAACGAGCAATGGCCAACTTCATAAACTGACCGTTCCGTCCAATTTGATTGCCGGCAAGCTGCAAGCTCTCGAGATTCAAAACTTCGGCGGCGGCATTTCCATCGAGAACTTTGAAATCTGTAAATGGAATGGACAGTTGCCGATTGAGTTCGCCGAAAAAACGGGCTTGGTCAAACGAAACAAAGAAGGCGACGTCCAAGCAGTTGTCGATGGATGGGATGCTGAATCGAAGAATTGGATTCTCAAGACTGACGGCGAATCCATTCAGCTACCCGAGAATGAATTGGTAGTTGGCACTGTGTCGATCGAGGCAAGTAAAGAATCGCCGGCTGCTGAAACAACAAACGAAGCCTCTTCGGCAGCGACTGTTAACGAAGCATCGACCGCTGCATCAGTGTCTGTGATGACCGCCGATGGCACTCGACTTCATGGTTCAATCATGAAATCGACAAACGGCGCAATTGAAGTTAAGTCTCCAACTACAAACAGTATCGTTACTGTTCCGGTGAGCGAAGTACGCGAAATCATGGTGGCCTCTGCATTGGCCGCCTCACCCGCAACTGCGGCGCCTGCAAGTAGTACCTCACCTGCAGCGGCGGAAACCGCAAAAGAATCGGTAAAAGAATCAACGACCGACGAGAAAGCCCTTGTTGCTACGACGGGGCTCAGCGAACTACGCGGAACTCTAGTGGCTGATATGTCTGAAGCTCCTACGACGGCTTTGGTATGGAAACCTCTTCTCGCCCTCAATGCAAGTGAACTGGACTATGAGCGATCCGGAGAGATTGTTTCTGCAAAGTTTTTGCCAAAAGAGATAGAGCCCACCGAACCCAAGGCAAGCAGTAACCCTCAAGCTCAACCTCAGGCCGGCGGATTCCTTCAACTGTTCGGTATCGCTGGGGGTGCACCAGTAAACGGGCAGGCAAAACCGGCTAAGAAAAAGGCGTCTGACGTCGCTTCAAAGGACACTGGTTCGTCACCTCAAATTCGCTTCCGATCCGGCGATAGCGCTCCTGCCAAAATCCTGCTGATTAACGAATCTGGAGTACGATTCGAATCTGAACGCACTTCCACTACTTTTGCTCCAGATTCAACGATTGATCAAATTGTCTTTCGCACACTGAAAAAAGAGACCATTACGCCTGAACAGCGCAAGCGTTTGCTCACTGTACCGCGCGCTCAACAGAATGATCCTCCGACACACCTATTGATTTCAACTGCGGGCGATTTTCTGCGAGGTCGATTGCTTGAGGCCAACCAGCAGCGCGCGTCGATCGACGTGCGCGGTGAGATTCTTGAATTCCCAATCGAAGAAATTGCAGAGATAGTCTGGCTGTACAACCGCGATTGGAAGACTCCCAGAGAAAAGACTGAAACTGTTGTTGAGACCAAACCGGAGTCCAATCTCAAAACAACGGTCTATGCCGTATTGGGTAAGGAACAAGGAATGGCCATTCTTCCCAAGTCTGTAGTCAATGGCGAGATCTTGGGTAAGAGCGAATTGCTTGGCGATAGTCAAATCAAAATCTCGGACTTGCTAGCTTTGTATTGGGGGCCGAATACAAGCGAGAAAGCTCGAGCATTGCGAAGCCAGATCTACTCGCTGACCCTCGCTCAGCAACCGCGTGATACCGGCGATGAATCGGGTAGCGGGGCTAATTCAGGTTCAAACGCACATCCTTTGGTTGGTAAGCCAGCGCCAGAATTTACGTTGAAGAGCCTTGGTGGAGAGTCCGTTCAGCTCAAGAAGCTTGGTGGACAGATCATCGTCCTGGATTTCTGGGCGAGTTGGTGCGGGCCTTGTATGCAGACGATGCCGCAGTTGGAGCAATTGATGGGTGAATTTGATCAAACTCGAGTGAAGTTGCTGGCGATCAACATTCAAGAGCCGAAAACGAAAATCGAACTCGCCTTAAAGCGGCTTAATATTGCACCAGAGGTTCTGCTAGATGTTGATGGTGAAATAGCTACTGCCTATTCGGCCAACGCAATTCCACAGACTGTCATCATCGATCCTTCGGGAACCGTATCTCACGTTTTTGTTGGTGGTGGGAATCAGGTTCTGAATCAAATTCGCCAAGCGCTGAAAGATCAATTGGAAGCCACGCGTAACTAGTGTGACCATGGACTGGTGGCTAGTATTTGCAAAATCGGTTCATTGATTTCCAAGCTTTTGGCATTCACTCAGAATTACGAAGGGCTTATGCTGAGTTGTGATTTCAGCGAGCCAATTCCGTCCTAATGCGAGGTCGCAATGCGAGTCTATTTGGTCCAATGCCTGTTTGCGCTGGCACTACTTTCCCTGTTTGATGCGTTGCCTTTTGCACCTTGCCAAGCAGCCGAGACGATGCCGTCGGTCAGTATTGGAAGCAAGATTGCCGGTTTTGAGCTGACTGACTACCAAGGAAAGAAATGGAACAGTAGCGAGATCCAAGCAACTCATGGTGTTGCTCTGGTCTTTCTCGGTACGCAGTGTCCACTCGCCAAGATCTATACGGCAAGAATCAATCAACTAGAAAACGAGTTCAAGAAATCAGGCATCGTCTTTCTCGCAGTTAGCCCCAACGTTCAAGATAGCCTTGAAATGATGGCTTCGTTTGCGCGTAAACACAAACTTGAGATGCCATTTCTCAAAGATCCTGATCAATCCTTAGCAAAAGCTGTGGGGGCAACTAGAACTCCTGAAGTCTGTCTCCTGAACAGTCAGAATCAACTGGTCTATCGAGGCCGCATCGACGATCAGTACGGTATCGGTTACGTTCGCGATGAACCCCAAAGTTACGAACTGAAGGACGCTATCGAATCGCTTGTTTCGGGAAAGCCAGTAAAGAAAAGCGAAGTTCCGGCGGTGGGGTGCCTAATTGGAAGACGCAAGCCAACTCAAAGCGACGGGGAAGTAAACTACAGCAATCAGATCTCGCGAATTATTCAAAAGCGCTGCATTGAATGTCATCGCGATGGCGAGATTGGCCCCATGGACTTAACGAAGTATGAAGATGTTGCGGCTTGGTCGGACATGATGTTGGAAGTCATTCGCGATAATCGCATGCCTCCTTGGCAAGCGAATCCGGCCCATGGATCGTTCTCCAATGACCGTAGTCTAACGAAAGAAGAGCGTGAGCTTTTTGAAAAGTGGGTTACCTCTGGAGCACCGCTTGGCGATGTTAGCCAAATGCCCGAACCAATGAAGTTCGTGGATGGTTGGCAGTTGCCGCGCGCACCAGATGTCGTTGTGCCCGTGAGTTCCGAACCGTTCAAGATTCCTGCCAAAGGCGCCGTTCGCTATCAGTACTTCCAGCAATCACTTAGCTTTGATGAAGACAAATGGATCAAAGCGATGGAAGTCAAGCCAGGTAATCGCGCTGTCGTGCACCACGTGCTTGTTTTCGATCGCAAGAAGGGCACCGATGGTAACATTCAAGGTCATAAATCCTTCTTTGCTGGCTATGTTCCAGGCACTCGATCGCAACCATTTCCCGATGGAATGGCCAAGCGGTTGCCTGCGGGTAGCGAGTTGATTTTCCAGGTGCATTACACGCCAATCGGTACGGATCAAACGGATCAAAGCCATCTTGGCCTCGTTTTTGTTGACGATCCAAGCACGCTGACTCATGAGATTCAAACCTCAAGCGTCTTTGATGCTCGATTTCGGATTCCACCTCGAGAAGCCAACCATGCAGTAAGTGCCAAGCTCGAAGAATCTCTGCCAGCTTGTGATCTGCTTTCGATGAGCCCGCATATGCATGTTCGTGGTAAGTCCTTTCGGTATACGGCGATCTTTCCTAATGGGAAGAAGCAAATCCTTTTGGACGTTCCTCGATACGATTTCAATTGGCAGAACGAATATCGCTTGAGCGAAGATTTGGCGATCCCAGCGGGAACGCAAATTCTTGGTGAAGCGGTCTTCGATAATTCCGAAGATAATCTAAACAACCCAGATCCGAATCAGTGGGTTAGTTTTGGTGAACAGACTTGGGAAGAGATGATGATCGGTTACTTCCATGTCGCCGTTCCTCTTGACCCGCAAACTCGTAAAGCCAAGGTAAATGTCTTAGGCGACTCGCAACCTCCGCGACGACGGCAACAATCTCCTAAGGAGGTCTTTGCTCGATTGGATAAGAATCAGGATGGGAAGTTGAGCAAAGACGAAATACCCGAGCGTTTTAGGCCGATGATTTCAACGCTTGACCAAGACAAGGATGGCGAGATTAGCGAAGGCGAATTCAAGCTTCCCTAGTTCCTAGACAATCTGCCGATAGGCGGCTGAAATGCTCGATTCGTGCGCCTAGTTGCAGGTAACTCTCGGCCAGCGACTTGTGACCATACGCTTCTAGGCGATCGCTAATTTCTGATTGGCGAGCCTTGAGGCTCTCTGGGCTTGGTTCGTGGCAGGTGTAAGGTGCAAAAGAAACATTGGATTTGGGCAGTTGCGCTGGTGTTTCTTGCCTGGGGATGCTTAAGAACAAACTGGGTGGCCTTTGGGGAGAATTTGTTGGGAGGGCTTGTTGTGGCTTTCGTCCTAGCGTCTCTCCTTAGCTTTCCAGTTTTCCTTTATTCCCTGATCATGACGAGATCATTTTCACAATCGTTGAGTAGCACTTTCTATGTGTGGAGAGAAATCGCTGGCGAGGTCTTTTCGCAATGTTGAATTGATCCGAGATGCGAGAAACGGGCGAACGTGCCGAGCGAAACGTTAGGCAAGCGAGGCTTCAAGGATGGCATGGCGAGACCACTCATCACGCCGAAACATGCGTACTAGTCGGCCGCGAGACATGACGCCGATGCGATCGCAAGTTTCAAACAGTTCGTCCAACTCGCTACTGACGATAACCATAGACTTGCCGGCTGAAGCTAGTTCTGCAAGCAAGTCATGAACCATTTTTCGCGCCGCAACGTCGATGCCTCGTGTCGGTTCGTCGAACAGGTAGATCGTTGCATCGCGAGTTAGCCACTTTGCTAAGACAACCTTTTGTTGATTGCCTCCACTCAGGGTTCCTACCGCTTGCGAAAGTGAGTTGAACTTTGTCTCCATCTTTTCGCAAACAGTTCTCGTTGACTCGGTCAACTTTCGCGAACGCAAAAATCCGAACTGTGAAAACCTTTCGCACAGACTAGCTAGGCTGATATTCATCTCGATCGATTGATTGAGCAATAGACCGGTTTGCTTTCGGTCTTCGGTGATCATCGCTATTCCGCGGGCAACGGCTTGAGATGGATGAGTAAAGCGATCGGTTCGCTCACTGGGACCAATGAATATGTTGCCAGACTCTGCTTTATCCGCTCCAAAGATCGCTCGAAGCAAGCGAGTCCTCCCGGAACCGACCAACCCCGCGATACCAAATCGCTCGCCTCGGTGAACTTCGAACGAGATATCTTTCACGCTACGACAACAAAGTCGATCGACCTTCAACGCCACCTCAGGAATGACATTCCTCTGAGATGATTCGGAAGGTGGGACGCTTAGTGTTGGCTTGGATTTTGCAGACTCCTGTCCACTCATTTCGCGAATGATATCTGGAGTGGATAGTTCCGATATCTTCGCGGTTCGTACGACTTTGCCGTCGCGGAGGATCGTTACACAATCGCAAATGCGCTGAACCTCCTCAAGTCGATGGCTGATGTAGATGAAGCTTGTTCCCAATGCCTTGAGCTTCGCAATCTGTTCAAAGAGAAGTTCCGTTTCTCGCGAACTCAGCGCTGCGGTCGGCTCGTCCAAGATCAGTAGTTTACAGTTACGGCCAAAGGCGGCGGCGATCTCCAACATTTGTTGCTGGCCGATACCTAATGATCCAACTTGTGCTGTAGGATCGATCTGTTCCATTTGAAATCGTTGGAGCAGTTCGCGTGCGCGTTCAAGCAACAGGCCGCGACGAATGACTCCGCAAATCGCTGGAAGATTATTAAGGAACAGATTTTCGGCGACGCTCAATCTTGGGACGAGGCTAAACTCTTGTTGCACAATTGCGATGCCAACCTGTTCGGCATCGCGTTTCGAGCTTGGCGAATAGTCCTCGCCTTGAACGCTCATCGTTCCCGTCCAACCGGGAACCAAACCCGCGATGATTCGACTGAGTGTGCTTTTTCCCGCACCGTTAGCTCCCAGAAGAGCGTGGACTTGACCAGCTTGAATGGACAGATCGGCTTGATCCAGCACGGTGACTTGTCCGTAACACTTACTGATCCCAGAAAGCTGTAGTAATGTTTCGGACATGTTTTGAACCATCAACCTAAAAAACAGTGACTACTTGAGCGATTCGACTGTGATTAAGTCTACAGGCGTCTCGATGTCAGCCTGCGAGCTTTGCCCGTTGGCAGCGATCTGTTTTAGTGCCGCTTCGATACCAAAGACGGCAAGTTGGTCGCCGTGTTGATCGGCAGTTGCGAGGATTCTATTCTCCTTGATCGCTTCCTGAACGGCTTTGATATTGTCGAAGCCCACGATCTTGAGATCGTTTCGCCCCGCGCTCTTCGCCGATGCTAACGCCCCCAGAGCCATACTGTCGTTTGCGGCCAAGATGGCTTTGGCCTCGGGATGCTCGCTGAGCATTGCGGACGCGATCGTATTCGCGCGGCTCATTTCCCATTCCGCCGATTGACTATCAGCAATCTTCACGCCAGCCGATTCTAAGGCATCTCGAAATCCAGCCAATCGCTGCTGCGCATTAAACGAGGTGCGAATGCCCTCCAAGATCAACACAGAATCGCCAGCGGTGAGTTCTTTTGCCAGTCGCTCGGCAACCTTTTTCGCGCCGGCTCGATTGTCTGGACCAACAAAGGGGATTTGCACATTCTCCGCCTTGAGGATTTCTGCATCCAGGCGATTATCGATGTTGATAACGACAATGCCCTTCTGAATCGCTTTTCTGAGGACAGGAACTAGAGCTTTAGAATCCGCCGGAGCGATCACGATGGCATTAACGTTGATCGAAATCATCTCTTCCACCAAGGCAACTTGGCGACTGAGGTCGCGTTCATCTTTGATTCCATTGACGACTAAAGCGTAGGAGTCGTTGCTTTGTGCTTGATGCTTTAACGCTCCTTCGGCCATCGTCGAGAAGAACTCGTTGGCCAGCGATTTCATAATCAACGCGACATTAGGCCTCTTCACTCCACCGTCCGTGGCGGGCTTACTGGCGGATGAATTGGTGGAGTTACTCGATCTATTCGAGCTGCTTGAGCTGTTAGTACAGCCCAACATGCTCAAAAATAAGCAAACGAAAAGCAGGGGTAAGGCATTCTTAATTGTTCGGGACACTATTAGTTCCTTGTCGAGTAGAGTGAATCAATCTCAGCCCGCGTTGGCATCGCTTGCTGAGCTCCGATGCGAGTCACGGCCAACGCTCCGGTTGCGTTGGCGAACTTAATTGCATCGCATAAGTCGTTTGTCTCGGCCCATCGAATCGCCAGTGCGCCCGCGAAGGCATCTCCGGCAGCGGTCGTGTCAACGGGTTGAACTTGGAATGGCGGGACTAGTTGTGAAGATTTTGAATCCACTAGTAACGTTCCTTGCGAAGCCATAGTAATGGCTACAGCTTGAACTCCCTGCGCCAGCAAAACTCTTGCAGCACGCTCGGCTTGCTCCATCGAATCAATGGGAACGCCGGTGAGCGCCGTTGCTTCCGTTTCGTTGGGGCATATCAAACTGATTAGGCTCAACAAGCTTGCTTCCTGTTGGCTGGCGTCTTGATTCTGGTTAACGAGCTCTGAAAGAATACCGGGCCATACTGAGGGCGCTGGTGCCGGATCAAGGATGATCTTCTTTCCAGCTTGTCCTGCGATGCGAATGACTTCAGCCACCGTTGGATGAGGTATTTCAAATTGTAGAAGGATGATATCGGCCGATTCGATCAGCGAGCGATATTGAGTCACTTCTTCCGGGCTTAATTGCGAGTTTGCGCCTGGTACGACCATGATCGAGTTCTGTCCCGAGTCTTCGACAGCAACGATGGCAACGCCACTGCTGCAATCATCAATCCGCTTAATGCTTCGAGTATCGATTCCTTCGGCCTGAAGATTGGCGACTAGACGATCGGCAAAAACGTCGTTACCAACGCGACTGATCAGGGTGACATCACCGCCAGCGCGAGCTGCTGCGACAGCCTGATTCGCTCCTTTACCACCGCACAACTCCGTGGAACTGATCGCGGATATCGTCTGACCGGGTTGTGGCAGTTCATGGCAGCGGATTACCAGATCCAGGTTGATCGAGCCGACAACGAGAACCCGCGGTTTGTACTGCTGGGATAGTGATGAGGAGTGATCCATACGCTTGAGCCCGGTTGGAAGGTGCAAAACGTGGAGGGCAATCTTTGCGACGAAAAGCCGCCGAATCGAACGATCGGATGTAAGGAAGGAGTTATGCGTTTATTGGGGTGGGAGGCGGAATGTCTGGTAAGGGAAGACTGAATTAGGGGGGCTGTAGTGGGCTTGTGAGAAGCCGGGAGTGACATTGTAAGCAATTCCAGGTGGGTAGGTATGCCGACTGATGAGTGTTTGTGTCGTGGCGGGCTATCCCAACAGTGCTACGAAAAAGGACGAGCATGCTTTACAATTCTCGCGGCAGTAAATCCACAAGTTGAGCTTTTTGGAGAATTGGACGATGTCGAATGCGGTTGCAAAGGTCCCGGTCACAGTTTTGACTGGCTTTCTGGGAGCAGGTAAGACTACTTTGCTTAATCGCATTCTCTCCGAAAAACACGGCAAGCGAATCGCCGTAATCGAAAATGAATTTGGCGAGATTGGCGTCGACAATGAACTTGTGATTGGAGCTGAGGAAGAGATTTTCGAAATGAACAATGGTTGCATCTGTTGCAACGTTCGTGGCGACTTGATTCGCATTCTCGGAAACCTCATGAAGCGCCGCGATAAGTTTGACTACATCATGATAGAAACGACAGGGATGGCCGATCCTGGGCCCGTAGCGCAAACGTTCTTTCGCGATGATGATCTTCAAGAGGCGTTTCAATTGGATGGGATTATCACGCTGGTCGATGCCAAACATGTGATCCAACACATCGACGAGAGCCGCGAAGTGCAGGAGCAGATCGCCTTTGCAGATGTGATCCTGCTTAATAAGACTGATTTGGTTGCTCCTGAACAGCTTGACCAGTTGGAAACTCGCATTCAAGCAATCAACGCAGTTGCAAAAGTCTATCGAACGGCTAACGCGGACATTCCGATCGAGCGCGTTGTAGGACTAGGTGCCTTCGATTTGAATCGTGCTGTCGAGATCGAGCCCGATTTTCTTGGTCAGGAGCGGCCGTTCCAGTGGAGTGGCGTGTACGAACTTGCAGCAGGTTCGTACAGCTTGAATCTGCAAGCTGGTCCGAGTCTAGATCTGAGCTTATGTGTATTGCAGACCGAACAAGCTAACGAGCGAGCTATGTACGGGCAAGTTGCAAAGGCGACCGCAGCATTCGCTTCGGCGCCAGTTTCGAAGAAGAGTGGTCAAGCGATCGAGGCTAACGGAAGCTTGTCTCGGTTGTTGTTGCTGGGACGCGACCTAAAGTTCACACTGTCGATTGAGCAAGCCGGTGCCTATAGCATCTTTAGCTCGCGTAACCCGCACGATTTTCAAATGCAACTACTAGACTCCGAAGGCAAGCTCATC
>CAUJKA010000377.1 GCA_963204965.1 Planctomycetota bacterium
ATGGCAAAGAAGAACAGGACAGGTCATTCTGGCTGCGTGCGTATTGGGCGAAGATTGAATCAAGAAATCGCCGATCCTCTTTTCGCTATGACTCAACATTTTGGCTAAGAACGCTGGAATGCGCTTGGGGATGTCGCAGCAGGGGGCGTAGGCAACAACGCCAGCCAAACGAGTCTCATGTTCGCCAAGCAACAGAACGTGTGATCCTCCAGAACTGTGACCGACTGCAAAGATCTGCTTCGGGTTGACCATTGGCATTTTCTGCTGAATGAAATCGATCACATTCCTACTATTCACAAGTCCAGCCTGTGAATCGATGAATGCTCGCGTGGCGTCGCTCTCCTCAGCAGCGTATTCAGGTGATCCATCAAACTCATAATCCATGATCGCAAAACCGGCTTCGAGATATGGAATATGCGATTCGAAATAGGGGCCCGTATTCGCTCCAGTCATTAAGTTCGTTCCAGCTGGAGCCGCCAACAAACACGGAATCGATCCAGGTGCATGATCGCCAGGCGGGAGCAAGACATACATTTTTCCACCAATGCCAGGCTTGCTTGGAATCGACTCTTGCTCTGGTCCCCACAGAACTTCGTAGACCTTGGCACCTCGAAGGTCTGCCAGGGGCTTGCCATTACCGAGTTCCGGCATCGGCGGAGCTGGAATCGAAGCGACTTGGAAAGGTTCTCTCGCAGTTGGACCTTCGGGCAAAGGCTTCAATGCCTGTGAAAAACTATAGAGTATGCCGCCACAGACTATAGCCACGACAACGGCACCTGTACCTAATACTCCCAATAGTATCCACAGCCACTTAAGATTTGAGGATGGTTTGGGAGGAGTCGCCCCGTACTGCGTGTAGGGTGGAGGTTGATTCGGAAAGTGGCCAGAAGTGTATTGTGACATGGCAGTATCGGAGTGGATTTAGTTTTGCAGAGTGAAACCAAGCAATCGGTTTTTAGTAGTTCATCCCAGCATAACTTAGTTTGCAGCCCACTTCGACTAGGGCCTATCAACAAATCGCTTAATGGCACGTTGTGTCCTGCGCCAAATTAGCGGACGATACACTTGTTCAGCTTGCGGATGTGTTTTGGGCACGCGTGGTAGTTAGCTTCTAGGTCAGTGGTGTTGCGACAACCTTGTTCATCGTCCACATAGCCGATGTTGCGGTAGGCCACGAGCCGGATGTCTTCACCGTAGATCGCACATAACTAAGTGCGCGGGATTTTCGACGGTGAATCCTACCTTGGCGCAAACGCAGTAGTTGAAGGCTTGGGATCGACGATCGCATCTGCTTCCGGGAGACCAGTGGCTCGGCAATTCACCGCGTCCCAAAGAATCGGTTTCTGTAGACGCAATGCGAGAACGCCCAGCATTCCGATCTCGGTGATTCTCGCGCCGATCTCAAAAGGCGAGTAGGTCTTTGCATCGCCCGCACAGGCCAGTACCCATTCGAACATGTGCGAGTTATTGACTTTGCTCCACCGTGGTCGATTACCTTTGGCGGCCCTCGCGGGATCCCATTTCAAAACTTCTGTATCGATACGAGGTTGTGTTTTGGGGATCTTTGCCACTTCCGGTTGATCGGCTCCGCGAAACTCCTTTGCCCCTTTGAGTCGGACTGCGCAGCCGGTGTTCCAAAGTCCTGCGGACAATGTTCCTTCGCTGCCCACGATCAAACATCCGGTTGTATCGACAGATCCCTGAGTCACCTCGCTGGGCGGAAGATTGTTGTCGCCGGAATAGAAGATGAGCTTCACAGGGCCTCGATTTCCCTTGGCCGCGAATTCAAAGTTAACGGTACAGCGAGTCGCGAATGATTCATGTCCCAGGTTCTCCCCCGTTGCGTCGATCCGCGTTGGAGCATCGAGATCGAGAGCACGATAAGCAAGCTGAAAACCGTGGCAGCAGAAGTCAGCCAGTGAACCACCACCGAAATCGTACCAACCTCGCCATTTACCAGGATGGTAGATGTCCTTGTTGTATGGTCTGGCAGGTGCCGCGCCGAGCCAGAAGTTCCAGTCGAGTCCCTCAGGAATCGGATCGCTCATTGCCGGTCGATCAACTCCATTTGGCCAGCTATGAGCTGGATGCCAGACGTGCACTTCCGTAATGTTCCCCAGCAGACCGGATTGAATGACTTCGAAGCTGCGGCGAAACTCCGCCGTTGAGCAACCCTGATTGCCCGTTTGAGTCGCCAGCTTCGGATGACTAAGTGCAAGCTTCTCCAGTGCACGACATTCTGCAACGGAATGAGCCAGCGGCTTTTCACAATAGACATGTTTGCCAGCCTTCAGCGCCGCTTCGCAGATGGGCACATGCCAATGATCAGGTGTCGCGATGATCACGGCATCGACTCCAGATTCTTTGTCAAGCAGATCACGATAGTCATGATAGGGCCGAGCATCTTTCAGCTCTTTGACCTGCAAAGCACTGTCGAGCTGTCGCTTGTCAACATCGCAAATGGCAACAATCTTTTGATCCAGCTTGTTGAGTTCTGGAACTAGATAGCCTCGCATCTGGCCACCCATCCCAATACAGGCGAACGAGAGTTTTTCATTCGGTGAATGTCTTGCCAGAAGTCCTGAGGGCAGCATCGTCGGCAACCCAACAGTTGCCGCTGTAGCTTGAACAAATCGTCGACGAGAGACTTCGTGAAACATAACTACCTAGCTTTTTGAACGAGTGGATTGAAAGGCTTGCTGAACTTGAACTCGCGGTTGTAGATCGAATAAACGTTAAACTAAAAGCTCCTCAAGTGGTCCCGCATGAGAGCAGCCATTTTGTTTAAGCACAAGATCTTCGTTGCCATAATACTTGATCGGGTTGCCATAGGCATTCAGCAGAGTAGTCCACCAATCGCCGATGGTACGGCAGCCTTGTTCACCATACTTCGGATAACGCAAATAACGCCCCGGCAGTTTGAGTTTACCGCCGCCTCCGCCAATGATCAGGTAAGGCCACTCCGTTCCGGTTCCATGGTGGTTATCGCTCGAATCCGAGAGGAAAATGATCATGGTGTTGTCCAGCATGTCTCCATCGCCCTCAGGGACCGCTCTCAGTTTCTGGGCCATCGTGGCTAGAAGCTCTGAATGATGTTCGCAGATGATTTTGCGGTACTCATCCTGGCTTCTAGTGCCCTCGTTATGTCCGATGCCATGGTTATCTTCATCGATGCCTAGTCGTTTGTAGGTCATGTCCACATTATCCAGGCGAATGGTGACGACGTTGGTGAGTCCTGCAATCAATGCCGCGGTGGCTAAATCAAACTGGGCTTCTTGACGAACCTCCTCAACAGTAGAAGTGAATTTGTCAGAGTAACCAGGTGCGTTTGCCGCGATCTGCTTTTTCATACTCGACAATTTACTGTGCCGTACCTGAAGTTCCTCGAAGGCATTGAGGTAGGCGTCCATCTTGCCATGTTCCGATGAGGGAATAGCGTTCGAAACCTTCTTGATATCATCGACCATAAAATCAAGAAGATTCTTTTGCAGCTTGAAGCTTTTTTCAGCCTTGCTACTGGACGAAACTGCAGAGCCAAATAGTTGTTCGTAGGCAATGTCGGGAGAGCCCTGAAAGGGAAGTTCTTGCCCTGGCCCGACGGCGGAGATACCGGGATACATGGTCCCACCGTAGTCATTGCTTAACACCTTTCCTTTGATTGCCAGTCCTACATGATTGAAAGGTGCTGGGTTGAGTTTGGCTAATTCTGCATCAGCAGTAGCTCGAATCACCGCACCTGCATCAAATTCACCTCCGGTCATGTAGACACCCATCATGCCGAACCAACTGGAGTGACCACCGCGGCACATTTTTCCAGAGAGCCCCTGCACAATTGAAAGCTGATCTTTAAAGGGCTCTAAGGCCCGCATGGGTGACGGCAAAGAAACGTTTGTCAGATCTTCATTGAACAAACTACTGCTTGAATTTTTACCTTTGAATGCGTCAGGTGTTATGCCATCGGGAACGATCCCGCTCGACTTAACAACAAACACGAAACGATTGGGAATCCGCATGGCGTTGCCTGCGGCCTGGAGTTCTACCTGACGAAGGAAAGGCGATAGCAAGAAGGCGCCTGCCCCTAAAGAGAGATTCTTAAGTGCGTCGCGTCGCGTAAAGTTCATGGTACGTACCTTGCAGCGGGTTCAAGCGTTTTGCGGTAGAGAAACGAATCAGACGAAAGAATGGAAATCAAGAGTGCATTGAAACTACCGCCACTTTCCAGATAAGTTCGATCGGCAGAAATGAGTGTTTTTGAATCGCTGAGCATTTCGTTTCTGCCCATGAAATAGCGAAATACGTGCCGGATCATGCATTGACGGACTTTATCTGATTCGGCAAGTCTAGGTATCAATTCCAAAGCGTCCTTGAACTCGTCATCCAATTCCTTTTCGCCTGAGCCTGCGAGTTGACTTTTGGCATCGATGGGCTTGGAATCTCCTTTACCCAGACTTTCCTCCATTCGATACCTCCCGAAGTCATCGTAAATTTCGAAAGCATACCCCAGGGGATTCATCTTCTTATGACAACGCCAGCATTCAGCTTTCTCTGTCTTTTGTAGCCTCTCTCTCAATGTCTTAGTATGGTCTTCTGGGATAGAAGCATCCACTGTGATGGGAATATCCGGAATCACTCCTCCCAGCAATCGCTCCCTAACCCATTTGCCTCGTCGAATGGGGTCGGTGCTGTCATTCAATGAATGTGCGATCAACCAAGCAGGATGAGTCAACATGCCGGCACGGTTCGGTCGCCGATAGGGTTGTGGCAACAGGAAATCCTGCTCGTCATCCCTGAGGTCGTAAACCATCGGGTATTTGGTGTACAGAGCCTGCATGCGATGCGAAAGTACGTCTTCGTCTTTGGTATCCATCCAACTATATTGCTCATCGACGATCTGCTTTATCGCGGCGACACTGCCATTGAACCCTTTGTTAAAGTTGTGCAGGTTGTACTTTACATTCAGTTCATGCCAGCCCTTCAGGTCAAGTCTTTGCAAGAGCTCTTTCTGCTTGGCTTCCGGAAATTCTCCGGCATCAAGTTGCTGTTGGTTCTTCTTGTAAAAATCGTAGACCGTGTTTCGAAACGTCGCTCGATTGAAGATGTAATACTCGTTTGAAGTCAGCAATTGCCTAAACACATCCTTGTCTTTCTCCAGGATGTTCATGACGAAAAAATCAGCGTCTTTTTCGTACATGGCAGGGTAGTTTTCGCCGTAGTAAGCAAATCCACCCGATCGATCTTCGTCCTTAAAAACCTTATGAGCTTGGGTGTAGCCGAAAAACTCTTGGAAGAAACGCAGAATCCTTGGTTTAGCAATCGCTTCATCTTGAAGGATGCGGGCAACTTGCAATCGTACATCATCACTGCTGTTTAGCTTCCCCGTTTTGGCTGCCTGAAGAAGTGCCGCATCGGGCCGGCGATCCGTTAATGCGAAGGCAATGGCAAACGCAATTTCCGTACCAGACAACATCCGACGCCCGTGCGAGTCTTCCTCGCCAAGGCCAATCTCAACTCTGTAAACCGATTCGTGGTGTAACATCACCGCCATCAAAACTAATCGCAGGGCATCGGCATTGTCACCCTCCTTGGCTGTCTTTCTGAAGAGCTCGGAGTAATTGCTTATCTCTTCTTGCAGAGGATCTCGAAAGACAACCTTCCTGAAATGTTCGCTGATAGCCGAAGCAAGCATGTCATCAGTGGGACTAGTTTCTGATGAAGCGATGGGAGAATGTTTGATGAGTTCATCCGAAGCAGAAGTGGCATTACTCATCAACACACTCACAACGGCTGAATCCGCAAATAGGAGGTTGGCGTAGTCTTTGATGCCAACTTTATCTTCCAATGGAAAAGGCTGTCTAAAATCCTTGGCCGCCTTTCCGTAGCTGGATTTCACATTCGAGAAGACTTCAGGACTGGTTCTCCACAAACGTGCCGGTGAAAATGGTTCTGCAGTAATTTCTCCACTGAAGAGCTTTTCATGGTTCACATAATTGCCGAAGCTCGGACTCTCTAACTTCGAATAGAGATCAGAAACGTTTCCAGATTTCTTCAATTCTGCATTGATCCAGAGCATCACGGCTTGTCGTTCGTGTTGCTCTGGTTGTTCACTCTCCCTCGGTGGCATCTCTTCTAAGTGAAGCTGACGGAGTACCGTATTCCAATGCTCCAAGTCATGGCCGGATGCCAAATCAAAACTGATGCTGGACAATACAACACCTGACTCATTACTGATCTCGCCGTGACAGTCGGCACAGTACTTGGCCAAGAAAGGGGCAACCGTTTCGTCGAAGGCCTTTTGGTTCGCCGAATCGGGATTGGATTTCTTGTCTGCCTGTGCCATGAGTGTGTTCGGAGAACTCAACCAAACGACGGTCAAGGCCATTGCTGACGCGAGAATCGACCTATTCATTATTGGAGTAAACATAGCGATGGTTGACTGAAAATCGGCGTTGGTTTGGAAACCACGCGTGGAAGCAGATGGGGTACGCGCAATGTTGCTCGGAGTAGTGGTCCCCTTAACCTGCGGACCAAACGGTTCATAACCCCACTATTGTAGAATGAAGTGTTGGTTAAAGCTTGCACGACAGAAGCCGTTTGTCATCAATTAGCGCACAAGCAGCCTCTCGAAGCGTCGCGATTACGATTCCAAGATCGATTCCTTTCCTTCGTCTGCGTCGATCTCAAGGAAATGTGCAGTGCCAAATCAGCGAACGAGTCCCTGCTTCAGCTTGCGAATGTGTTCTGGGGTGGAGCCGCAGCAGGCACCGATGATCTGTGCGGGCCAGCTTTGCGCGTGTTGTAGGTAGCCTTCGGGAGTGGTGGAGTCGGTATTGATCCAGCCTTGTTCATCGTCCACATAGCCGATGTTGCCGTAGGCTACGAGCGGGAAGTCTTCACCGCAGATCGCACGTAACTCTCTGAGCGGTTGAGCAATGGTGTGAGCCGGCATGCAGTTCACGCCCAGTGCCTTGACGCCCAGAGGCCTCAGTAATTCTGCGGCATGCGTGAGTGACTCGCCAGAGAGTATGCGACCTTCTTTATCGCAAACAAACGTGACCCACGTAGGCAAGCCCGTGGACGCGGCGATCTTCGCTGCAATCACTGCTTCGCGAATGGAGTTCATCGTCTCGACGAGAAGCAGATCAACGCCGGCTTCCACCAAATGATCTATGCGCTCGGAGTGCTCGGCGTGGCATTCGTCGTCGGGCGGTACGAGATCCGGGCGATAACAGTCCTCAAGCGTAGACAGCGATCCGGCCACGAGCGCTGGTTTTCCATACTTAGCAACCGCCTCTCGGGCTGTGGCAACCGCTCGCAACGTGAGTTCGTGGGCGGAGAAGCCTTTGCCAACCAACACGCGGCGGTTGGTACGAAAGGTATTGGTAGTGATAATGTCCGCGCCGGCATTCAGGTAGTCCAAATGAACCTGGCGCAGCACGTTCAGCCCAGCATCCGTAATGAGCGCATTGGCCGACCACAAAGGCAAGCCAGTGTCCACGCCCCGGCGGTTGAGTTCCGTGCCAGTAGCGCCATCAAGTAAAAGATGTTTCGACTTCACGATCTGCTTTCATCCAATTTCGCGGCCTTTCGCGTTGCGCCGTCGCGCTGAGTGGTTCTGAGGTTTCTATCTCAGGCTTCTTAATTCTTGATGAGCTTAAGATTCGCTTCAGCGAAGGCTTTGCCCATTTGAGCAAAAATCTTTGCGCTGCCGAAATAATGGTAGCCGCCGTTGGATGCGCCTTTGAGTGCCTCTCTGTCTTGGGGTGAAAGGACTTCCTCCAATGCGAGGTCGAGCTTCTCTTGATCCGCCTTGGTGATTCCCTCAATCCATGCATCGAGCCCGGCATAATGTTCCGGGGAGTTCGGCGAGTATTGATCATTGGCATAAATCGCTAAGACGTTCTTTCCTTTCTTCAAGTATTGAGTCTGCTGTTTATCGAGGACGATGGATCTGTATTGCGGCTTGTCCTGCCACCAGATGTAGGTGTGAATTTTGTGGCCGTTCAAATAAACATGAAACCCTTGTCGCGCCAAAATCGCAAGACGATAGGAATCGTAGTCGAGGTTATCTACGTCGAAAGTGGAACGCATCAGCAGGAACTCTTCTTTTCCCCATGTTGAGGAATAGTTGTTCAATGTGATTCCGCTGTGTTTCCATACGCCCTTGCCGATCGGTGCCTTGCCTGAGGTCCATTGGCTGTCATCGAATTCGGGCATAAACCACTTCTCCATTCCGGCGGGCAATTTGATGTCACGGAATCGCCTATCGGTGAATGCTTCCAATTTGTCCTTGGTTTCGGTGGCATCGACAGTGGCGAAGCGCCAGCTTCGCTCCTCTGGTAGAGGCTGACCAATCGGCTTCCAGAACGCATCCCATTTCCGCTGCGTATCGAGCGTGCCATCTTTTTTGAATGTGTGGGCCATACCGACGATATCGTTATACTCACCCTGCTTGGGCACTGCGGCTTCAATGTCACGATCCCAAAACGGAGCGGTATCTACCGCAACCACATTGCCGTCGAACTCGGGCATAGCAGCCGGTGCAGCCATGGCTTTGCGGAAGTTGACGTTCTTCTCGCCATCGACACCAAGTACGCCGATGACGAATGGCATCTTCGGCGCGGAAAGATCTTTTCGCACGTCGCGGATGAAGTGAGCCAACAGGCGTGAGTACTCTTCATAATTGCCATTCGGATAGGTCTGGCCATCGACAAGATCATTGAAACCCTGAAGCCATACGAAACCCGCAAGTTCGTAGCCCACCTTGGGATCATAAGCGGGGCAGACTCGAGCTGGATCGGCGAGCACCTTCTTCACATGTTCAACCATCATGCGGTAGAACACACCTGAGGCGGCCTCCTTATCATCCTGCCATTTTTTTCGATCTTCAAGTTTGGGAATACCGTGGGCACCCTGCGGATGTTTGTCCCACAAGTCTTGAACCTGCTTGGGCAGCTTGTATGTTCCGGCACTCGGCGGACGAAACTCGGTGTTGAGCGACCTGCCGCCCCATGCGGTCTTGATGATCAGAATGGGTTCCTTCAGCTCCTTCTCCATATAGATACCGAAGGTGAACTCAGGCCCGATTTTTCCGCCATCCTTAGTGGGTCGGTCTCCACGTGCGCCAAAGCCTGCGGTCAATTTCCCCAAGCCCTCGCCATTCGCACTGCCATCATAAGGCCCCGTCAAATAGGACATCCACACCTTGTCACACACTCGCGGCGTTCCATCGGGATTGCGCATCTCGCTGAGTAACGGTGCCGTGGCGGGATCTTTGCCGATGTAGTCAAAGGTGCGGATCTCAGCATGTCCTTCCATGTTCGACTGACCAGCAAGGATGAAGACCTTGAGCTTCTGAGCGAAGCAACATGGAGAGAGAAGGCAAAGCAGTAAAGCTGTGGCAGCGATCGTAGTCGGTTTGGTTGTAATTGCCATGTAACGGTGAACGCTCTACTTTTGGGGATTGGTTTTTGAGGAGGGTTGCGATGAAGTCCTTCACGCTGACAAGCGATCCAGCCCGCATTGTAGGTCTAGGAATCTGTTCTGCCTTGCACCGCGAGAGTGTTTTCCCGTCAAAACGCGCACAATAGACAGCTTCGTGAATAGGCACTATCCTGACTTATTCGAGCTAAGTTCTCGCAGCGATGGACTCGTCGCGAGCAGAAACGTCCATAACTCCAATGCTCTGGATTCATTCAATGAACCTTTTGCCATTTCGACTTATTGCGATCCTCGGAATTGTGACCATTCTACACATGGCGTCCCAAGGGACCATTTCTCATGGCCAAGAAAGTTCGCTTCGTCGGGGCTCGGACCTTACGATCGATTCCATATTCAACAGCAAGAACTTCCAAGGGGAGACGTTCGTAGGGCAATGGCAAAGCGACAGCCAAGGCTTTGAACGCGTCAAGCGTGATGCCGAAACAGGCAATTCATCGATCATTCGAATCGACCTAAACGCCTCCGCAGTAGAACATGTTCTGGTATCCAGCAAGATGCTGACACCTGCTGGCGCGGAAAAGCCCCTTGGCATTGATTCGTACCAATGGTCGCATGACAAAGCCAAGCTACTGATCTTTACTAACACGGAGCGAGTTTGGCGTTTTAACACTCGCGGTGATTATTGGGTCCTTGACTTGAAGTCTCAATCACTTTCGAAAATCGGTGGTGATGCATCTGCGTCCAGTCTCATGTTCGCTAAGTTTTCGCCAGATGCCAAGAAAGTTGGCTATGTTTGCAACAACGATCTCTACATTCAAGAATTAGCGAACGGTACAGTCACACGGCTGACGGACACCGGAACGCCCACCAAAATCAACGGCACCTTCGACTGGGCTTATGAAGAAGAATTTTCGATTCGGGATGGGTTTCGCTTTAGCCCCGATGGCAAACGAATTGCCTTTTGGGAGATCGACTCATCTGGGATCGAGTCCTTTCCGCTGGTCAACAATACCGCCACGCTCTATCCCAAGATTCAGTACATTCCCTATCCCAAAGTCGGAACGATTAACCCGGCTGCGCGAATTGGAGTGATGGACCTTGCTAGTCACAAGACCACATGGTTGCCCATTCCTGGCGACGAAAGAGACAACTACTTGCCTCGCATGGAGTGGGTTGATGAAACACGTTTGGTGATCCAGCAACTCAATCGCCTGCAAAACCGGCTGGTCGTCTATGTTGCTGACTCGCTCAATTCGAAACTCGATGTTGTGCTAACGGAAAAAGATGATGCGTGGATCGATGTTCATGACACGCTTCACTGGCTTGCTGATCGGTCGAAGTTCGCTTGGTTGAGCGAAAGAGACGGATGGCAGCATATCTATCTCGCTTCCGTCGATAACAAGTCGGTCAAGCCTGTGACGGCGGGTGATTTTGATGTCACGGAAATACTTGGCATTGATGAACACGCTCAATGGATCTATTTCTACGCCTCGCCGTCTAACGCAACTCAGTTGTATCTCTTTCGCGTGCACTTTGACGGCAGCGACCTGCAACGCGTTACACCCGCGACCAAGACGGGCACGCATCGTTACGTTCTCTCGCCCGATCGCAAATTGGCACTGGTCACATCGTCTAGTTTCACTTCGCCACCCAAAACCGAAGTGGTTCGCCTGAGCGATCACGCTACGCAGTACGTCGCCGAAGCAAACTCAAAACTCCGCGAAAAAGTTAAGACAGCTCAGCTACCTCCAAGCGAGTTTTTCCGGGTCGGTATTGGCGGCGGCGTTGAGCTTGATGCATGGTGCATTCTGCCTCCCAACCATGATCCATCGAAGAAGTATCCGCTGATCGTTTTTGTCTACGGCGAACCCGCGGGGCAAACGGTTGTGGATAAGTGGGGCGGAGATCAGATGTTGTGGCACAGCATGCTTGCGCAACAAGGCTATGTTGTGATGAGCTTTGACAACCGAGGCACACCTGCTCCGCGCGGACGACAATGGCGAAAGAGCATTTATCGACAAATTGGCGTTCTCGCATCGGCCGACCAAGCTGCAGCGGTGATTTCGGTGATTAAGAATCGTCCCTATCTGGATCCCGAGCGAGTAGGCGTTTGGGGTTGGAGCGGCGGCGGATCGATGACGCTCAACGCCTTGTTCCGATACCCAGAGATCTATAAGACCGGGGTGTCAGTTGCTCCAGTCCCAAATCAACTTTACTACGACACCATCTATCAAGAGCGGTACATGGGGCTGCCCAGCGACAACGAAGAGGGCTATCGCTTGGGTTCGCCGATTACATTTGCGAACAAGCTCGAAGGCGAACTTCTGTTGATTCACGGCACCGGCGATGACAATTGTCACTATCAAACGACGGAGTTGTTAATCAACGAGTTAATCAAGCACAATAAACACTTCTCCATGTTTGCCTATCCAAATCGTACCCATGCAATTCGCGAGGGCGAGAATACAACGCGGCACCTTTTCCAAATGATCACCAACCATTTTCTACGAACGCTTCCCCCAGGTCCAAGATAAGTGGGTTCGTGTTTGGCGTTCGGCCAGTTCGATAAAAATGAATAGAAGTCGCCTACGGCTTGCCGTTAAACGCAATACCGTTCAATTAGCCATAACTACCGTCTCTGCAAAGGTTTTCGTAAGGGGCGGTAGCTTCCGATGTTTGGGACGGCACTTGTGCCATCGTGACATTTTTCGTTTGATCACGCGAGGGTTG
>CAUJKA010000378.1 GCA_963204965.1 Planctomycetota bacterium
GGGGTAGAGACCTGCTGACCAAATGCAGAGTGTATATGCGGCTACCGAGAACACCAAAAACGCAGCGGAGTGGTTTACGGTGTGCCCAAACAGAACAGCAATCACCAGCCCAAGCGAAAGGGCAAATAGAATCGAAAGGCAATCTCCCAACCAAAGGGAGCCAGCCATTCGTAGTTGTTGCTCACTGTAGCCGATCGCGCGAGTAAGTGGCCTGTGCTGCTGGAGCTCAGGATAAATCTCTACGGTCTTGCTCGAGTTTTCTAACGACTTACTGGTGTCAGGTAAAACCGAATTGGATTCGGGATCGTGAAGCGTTTTTTCCAGTATTTGCGACATCTTGTTCGTGGGCCTTACAAGAGTTGAATTGCATTGCAACGTGCAGCCCAGTCTAGACAACCGAACTAGTTTTTCCAATCGTTAGAGCTTGACGGTCCGCAAGTCGTGTAAGGGGAGTTAGGGGCACTTTGCAGCTTTGCAGTGCGGTAGCCAGAGGCTTCGAGGCATGGATTTGTTGCAAAAAACCATGGAAAAGCCAAAAAGATTTCCGAAAATAGATCAACTTTTTCTTTCCGCGTTAGAGCACGAATGCCCACGCTCAAGTGCGTACACTCAAATATGGGTGGATCATAACTTCGATGGAGTTAGCTTGAGGCTGAACTTCAGGCACGAGTGCCGGAGTCCGCACCATACGCAGAATTGATGTAGCCGGTGTACTCGTATCCGCTGTTAGAGTCGCGGGTCCGATTAACGATCACACCACACAGGACAGCTTGCTTGCTGTCGAGGATACGCTTGCACTGTTTCAGTTCTTGGGTTCCCAAGTTCTGCGTTGTGGCGACCATCAAGATTCCGTCCATCAGAGGAGCAATGATTGCTGGGTCTGAAACTGGCAAAAGTGGCGGACAGTCTACAAGTACATAGTCATATTGCTGCTTCAATAACTTAATCAATTCAGCGAAACGTGAACTGGCCAAGAGTTCCGCCGCGTCATCGGAATTGTGTCCAGCGCGAATGACGCTCAAGTTGTCGGCACCAGAAGGGTTGAGGATATCCTTCAATTCAGATTTGTTGGCAAGGTAATCCGCCAATCCGCTCTCCGACGAGCATTTGAAGAGCTTGTGGATACTTGGACGTCTCATGTCGGCATCCAGCAGAAGAACCGACTTGCCAGCTTTGGCTAGTGAAACAGCTAAGTTAGCCGAGGTTGTTGACTTACCGTCGCCCTGCGATGGACTTGTTACACCAAAGACTGTTTGTCCAGATGCATGATGGAACATCATTTCAGTACGAATCGTGCGATACACTTCGTTGACACGGTGTTTCGGGTCATGCCAAGTTAGCACATCTGGAGCGATGTCTGAGTTAGCTTTCTTCGCCAATTTCAAAGCCTTACGGCTCTCTGGATCGCGTTGGAAGTCAACCACGTGCGCGAGTACTCGCGTTTCGAGTATCTGTTCCAGTTCTTCAGCGGAGTGGATTCGTTTATCGCTCAATTCGGCAACAAGCACGCTGAGGCCGGCTAACAGCAAAGTGCTCATGATGGCCACAACGCCACCTATGGGAACACTGGGAGAGACTTTCCTTCCAACATCTGGCTCTTGAATGATCTCAAGGATCAGGTTCGAGGATTCTTGTTGCATGTTAATGTCGCGAAGTCGTTCCACCACGGAGTCGTAGAGGTCCTCTTGTCGCTTCAAACCTCGAGCGAGTTCTTCTTCGCGAAGTTCGAATTCAATCAAGCTCTTAGCCATCTCTTCTGCGTTGCCAATCTCTTTCAAAAGATCTTCGCGACGGCGAGTCAAGGCAGCCAAATCGCTGTCGAGAAGCCGTACGTAGGCCTTCATGACATCGTCGGGAGTTAGCTCTCGATCACCACCCTTGCGCACGCCCAGTTGTGAATCGCGACGATCAATAAACTGTTCCATCTCCTTGATTTGACTCTCGAGGTTGAGCACGGTGGGATGTTGATTGCCGAATTCTTTCAGAGCTTGTCCCAGTTTTGCTTTGAGCTGTAAAACTGAACTATATTCAGCTTGAGCTCCCGCCATTCGTTCGGGTTGCATCGCTTGGAATGAGGCCGTTTGAGCCTCGCCACGTTCTACCGTCACGATGATCCCAAGTCGCTCAGCATTTTGAATATCGATCAAGGCGAGTTTTTCCAGGTCCATTGCGCCCGAGGTTTGCAGATCCTTGAGTCGTTCCGTAACCATTTCCAGTCGCCCTTGCTGCTCGTCGATCTGCAAATTCAGCTTCGACAATTCAGCAGACAATTCCTCGTAACGCATAGAGTGAATGTTGCCGCTGGTTTTGTTGGCCGACAGAAGTGGCGAGTTGTTTCGGAACTCGCGGTATTCGGTGTACTGGTCATCAATAGAGGATTGAAGTTCTTTGCGAGCCTTCTGGATTAAGTCGACAGCCTCTTGATTGATGTCTTTGAACTTCGATTGGACATAGTTGGAATACTCGTTGACGATTGCTTCGACCACCCGCTTTGCGTCGTCTGGCGAGTTGTGGCGAAAAGCCAGAGTCAGAATTCTCGCAGTCCGCGCCTGACCGCTACCACCACGCGTTACGTACAGATTATTGATGACAAAATCTGCCGCAGATTGATTGGGCTTTAGTTGCTCTACAATCGACGGCAAGTTTGCAAGTTGAAGAGGCTCTGACTGTGGTTGTGCCTTCGACACGGATCGAAGTTCGCCTGCTGGTTCTTGGTTCATATCCAAGGAAACTGGCTTAACCAAAGCCGAATCTTCGCTGTCATACACAGGAGTTACAGGAGTTACGGGAGTGACTGGAGTAACGGGATTAGGCAGCGATGTGGTACGAGCAAGCGCGCTTTGCACGATTCGTGAGCTTTGTATCAAGCTCATATGCGTCGCCAACAAGTCTTCTGAAATCGAGTTGTCACCCTTATTTACGCTTGAGACCATCGCCCCTGAGTCGTTTTGCATGAGCAAAACTTGAGACTCAGATTCGTAGGTAACAGGTGAAACCATGATGTAAGCGACACCACATGCGACACCCAATATCGCTGATACAACAAGCAACGGAAATCGCCGCTTAATGATCGAAACAACATTGAATTGAAGATCGCTTTTGAACGAGCTTGCCGAGTTGTTGCTGGAGGTTTCAGCATTGTTCGTAGAGTTCGAAATCAGGCTCATCGTTTGAAAACCTTCATCTATGATCGATGTCTGCGTTGCAATTCTCGACGCTGGACAAACCGCAAAAAGTGCTTCGCGCACTGTTCGCGCTATCCCCATATCAAACGGAGAAGAGGTGGAAGTCGATAGCCTGACTTGCCGCATCTTTGGAATAGAAGAAAGACGTTTCCAGTTGCTCCGTTTGTGCCGATCGTATGGACATAGGTGCTAAATCTGCCGTCTGCGTCGAAATTCCATTCTATTGGAAAAACGCGTTTTTGATCAAGAATTTGCTGCAGATTCATCGAAAGTTTGTCGTCGGCTTTCATTAAAACTGTTGTGTAATTCTGAATGCCCTTGCGAGTCGCGAATGCTGGTTTGGCAGACGTAGAGCGATCGCAAGGAAGAGACATGGTCTCGGTTCTCGCGGAACGATCGATAGGTCTTGCCTCAAGTTGGTTAGAATTTGCGGTCGCGTAGTGTGTCGATAATCGGAGAATGATCGCGCGAGCTCTTGCGGCCTTGCAACTCTCTGATGATCATAAAGATCTCTAAGGAACTTTTGAGAAACCAGTTCCTGCCTCGCGACTGATCGAGATGCCCTCTTGTTCCGCGAGATGCCCTCTAGTTCTGCGAGATGCTTACCTTTGATGTGAAGCGATTATCGCTCTGGGGAGTCGTTTGGACCTCACGCACGGGAAATGAACGTGTCAACAAATACCTTTGGAAGCTCTGCAAACTCCTGATGATAAGCTGGTGCATAACTTTCCTGCTTTTGTGCACGCTCTGGCTTTATGTTGCGAGACGAAAAGGTCCTGATATCGCCGTTGGTGCAGTGGCAATTGCAGCCTGCGTTATTCCCAATTGGTGTCAAATTCGCATGATGGGTGACCTGCCCTTCGAAGCTCGCCTAGCTGGTACCATTTTTGCGCTTGGAGCATACGTGCTTCATCCAAAATCAACCTATCCGATGCGACTTGGATGGATCGATTGTGTCATGATCGGGTTGATGCTCTTGAATCTGCTTTCTGATTCCATCAACGAAGGTTTTCGTTTTGGGATCTTGGTTCGTATGTACGGCGAATGGTTCGTTCCCTATCTCGCCGGGCGCCTGGCATTCCAAAATAGCCGTTCGTTGAAAGAACTGGCTCCATTTGGAGTATTCGCGGCAGTTGTGATGGGGATGTTCGGTGTCTTCGAGTCTCTGACAGCGATTCATCCTTGGGAATTGATCTACGGGCAGCGAACGGACGACCAAGTGCCTCGTGAAATGATTCGTTGGGGTTTACAACGAGCTTGGGGACCATGTGAGCATCCGATCTACTTTGGAATGGCACAGCTTCTGTACGTGCCTTGGGTGCTGAGTGCTTGGCACGCGCGAGAATCATCGGCCAGAGTCAGGTTTACACGAGCTTTATCGTTGATTTGCCCATTGGGCGTGGTGTCCACAGTGTCGCGCGCCCCAATGCTCGCCTTAGCAGTTTTTCCTTTTGTATGGTCTTTCGTGACCATGCGACGAATGAGAATTGTCTTTGCGATCATGGCTGCTTTGACCTTGATCGGTGGTGTACTCTCTAAAGACTATCTTCTTCAGTCATTGCACAAGTTCGGCGGCGAAAAATTGGATGGTACCGGAAGGAAGATTATCGTCGATGGTAACAAGGTAGAGAAAACCAGCGTTATGACGCGATTCTACTTGTTGCAGGTCTATCGACGAGCAGCAATGAGAGCAGGTTTGGTTGGCTTTGGCACCGACAGTGTATTGGGGTTTCCAATTCGGGTGCCAGTCGGCCCCGAGGACAGTACTGCGCTTCGTAGCGTTTGGGCGATCGACAATACTTATTTGTTGCTAACTTTGCGATTCGGTTGGTTTGCCGGAATTGCATTCTTTACGGCTTTGATACTTACTGGATTGGCCTGGATACGAAGGTCGCGTTACTTTCCTCCCGAACAGGCCTCGCAGTGCATTTACTTCGGAGCCGCCGTCTTTGCAGTCGGTCTTGGACTATTCACTGTTTGGATGCCTCAGGAAATTGGCTTCCCGCTCCTGTTGTTGATGGGAGGTGCAAGTTGTCGCCAAGTAGTCGAACAATCAGTTATTGATCAAAAAACGAATTCGCGTCCTACGCAAAAATACTCTGACAAGAAAGCTCATCATGTCCAATAGGCCTAATCCAAGGGTAGCGATGGTTTATGGTTTTTGGGGCCAAAACATCGGCAACGCATTCTTTAACATTGGCGGACGCTGGATCGCTGAGCAAATATTTCCAGGCCAAGTCGCTGAGATCCTTGATCAACCAGGCTACCGGACGTTCAATCGAAAATCCAAAGGCAATCCGGCCAAGGACTTCGGGTTGCTGAGTAAGATTGATGTGGACTACTTAATCCTGCAAGGGCCGATGTTGACCTCCACCTTTCGCACACTTTGGGAGCCAACATTTAAGGCGCTGCGCGCTCGCGGCACCAAGATCATTTTGCTCAGTGCCGCATTCTTTCAGTACAGCGAGAAAGAGATTGCAGACGCAACCGGATTTTTGAAAGAGTATCCCCCGCACATCATCTCGACACGCGATGGTGACAGTTACTCGCACATTCAAGGACTGGCACCGTACACCTACAGCGGAATCGACAGTGCCTTCTTCGCACCAAAGGCATACACACCGGTGCGATTCGATACGCGTCCCTACATTTGCTTAAACTTCGATCAGTATCCTGAGCCGAATCTCGTAGTTCAGGAGAACGGTGCGAATCCTCCGAAGAGTTTTGACCGGCAGTTCACTGCCCTAAATCGCCAGTGGTATGCGACACAGCCAGGATTCATCAACCGATTTGCTGGTAGAGGTCAGTGGCAATGCTATTTAGCCGCTCTGATGGACTTCCGAAAATTGCCGACTGAGATCGGTGGCTTTGAAGTGATTCGCACCGACCATCGCTTTAATCCGCACATTACTTGGAAGGTTTATCAACACCCGAATGCGGTGGCCAGTGACGAACCCTTCACCTACTTTTCACTGTATGCTGGAACCCAACTGACTTTGTCGGATCGTGTTCACGCATGCGTCGCTACTTTGGCGTACGGGAATCCAGCAATGCTCTACCATCCAACGCCACGAGCGCGGCTGTTCGCGCGAGTTGGTCTCGGCGAAATTCGTGAACGGCCTATGTCGCTCGATCAAACGTACTTGGAGCAGGAACGAATGAACGAAATCAAGTTCTTGAAGGATGCCGTTAACGCATAGTAGTCATGTTAGAAAGAATCGCTTGCGAACAATCTTTTGCGAGCGGTTCGACCGTGGGAACACTCAGAGACCCAAGTGTAGGTCTTCGCCTTGAATGTGTTAGGTAACTTAAGCAGATGTCCAAATTACCATCAATCAAGCGAGCCGGTGTTGCCATCTTCGAGCAAGGCATTTATGCCTTGCAGAATTTTCTAATCACTACGATCGGCGCAACGTTCTTGAGCGAGAGGAGCTTCGCTGAACTTGTGCCGCAACTGACATGCGTGACCTTTGGATTTTCATTGACCAGTACGTTCCTGAGCACACCGGCTCAAGTCTTACTGGTGAAGCAATTCCGAGATTCGCAAGCCTCCTATTTGGTCACCCTGTTCCTTGTGTCGCTGGTATTCGGCTTACCCGTTCTTGTCCTGCTGGCTTTGGCATTCTGGCTCCTTGCGATACCGCTTACCGTTTTTGGATTGGGTAGTTCGCTGATGATGTTTGTTGGGACGTCCATGTACGATCTCCACAGACGCTACTCTTTTTCCACCGATGGAACATCTCGTCTTTTGGTGCACGGAGCTGCCGCGTTAACGGTTTCACTAGCTGTCTGCGGGATACTAATTCATCGAGACATGTTGAGCAAAGAACTATTGCAACTTGCATTTTCAGTTCCACTTGTGCTCGTAGTTGCGATGGCGATCATGCCCCACGCGACGCAGGTTACGAGCGGTGGATTGCCGATGAGAGATGTATTAGAGAGTCACTGGCGGTTTTCCAAATATCTACTTGTCGCGATGATACTTTACTCCGTTTCAACGCAAGGAGTGATGTTTATCTCGTCCTGTATGCTGATCGACGCAGATGTTGGCGGACTGCGAACAACTCAGACGCTTGCGAGTATCTTAAACTTGAGTTTCGTAGTCTACGATAATCAGTTGACTCCACGCATAACCTCGATGGCCATCGAGAAGTCCCACACGTCAGTAATGCAGTGGGTAAAGTCGGCGACCGTAAGAGTATCGCTGGGGTTAATTCCAGTGTGTATCGCGTTAGTCCCAACTCTTTACGTTGCTCACCAAATCATTTTTGGTCGCAACTTTGGTGACTACTCGTCGTTGGTTTGGATCTTTGTTCTGTATCTGTACTTCCTGGGGCTGACACGTCCAGCCTTTGTTGGATTCAAGGCCATCGAAAACAATATGCCAGTCATGCTGGGATATTTTATCAGCGCGGTTGCCGCTTTGATTTTCGTTTTTCCGTTGCTTTACTCGCTGGGAGTCTACGGTGCGGCCTTGGCAATGGTGATCTCTCCTGCGGTCTTGTTCGTAGTCCTTCTGCTTAGCGTCTGGAAAGAGAACGAAAAGCTACAGTTGAGTAGTTCCAAGTTAGAAGGGGTAGCTGGACCGTGACCCACAATGACAAGAATACTCTGACCGGAATTCAATACCTACGCGGCTTTGCGGCACTGATGGTCGTTGTCTGCCACGCATCGACGATGTTCTCGCTGGAAAAGTACTTTGGGTTCACGGCTTACAAAGGCTTCTTGGAGAGCGGTTCGAAAGGCGTCGAGCTATTCTTCGTGCTTAGCGGATACATCATTGCATACACAACGCTGAACAGTGATCTCGCGCCTAAGACGTCGATCAAGTCATTCGCTCGCAGACGAGCGTTTCGGTTACTTCCTCTAATGTGGATTAGCGTTTTTGGATATCTTGTCTTGAGAACCGTCATGGTAGGCCCGCAGGATCTTGGCCCATACATTCGGGCAGCGACTCTCTATCCGGTGGGAAGCGTATCGCCCAACGTTATTTGGACCCTGAGACACGAGTTCTTATTTTACTTGATTGTGGGAGCGTCGTTTGCGTTGGGTAAGCATTGGAAGTACACAACCTTTGCTTGGGTGCTTTCACCACTTCTTTATCTTGCAATCGGTGGAGATGGTTCGGGCGTTTGGGCCTTGGTGTTCAGCAAGCTGAATCTGTTGTTCGGCTTCGGAATGTGTATTGCGTTCCTAGACCTTAAGGGAAAATTCTTGGTATCAGTCCCAAATCGATCTGCAATTGTCGTGCTTACTGCAGCCTGTATGGCAATCATGCTGCTCGACTATGGGCTTGGCCATTTACAAGGCGACTCAAGTTCGAACACGCCAACTCTTTTGAGCTGTCTAGTACTCGGGCTAGCTTGCAGCATTGTTCTGATACTGGCTAGGTGCTTAGGAAACGCTAAGCCACGTTGGGGTCTCGAAGCAATCGTTTTCCAATTGGGAGAGGCGTCTTATTCGATTTACCTCTTTCACGAAATGTTTCTATCGTTTTCCCTCGGCCAGTTCGCAAAAAGGTTCGGTAGTGCATCGCCAGCAGTCGCCATCTTTGGAAGTGCGTTATTCGCAGTAGTCGGAACCTACGTTATCTATTGGTTGATCGAGCGGCCGTTGTTGCGCTATCTTAGGGATCCCAAGAAGAGCACAACAGTTTCAGTAGTCGAAGTCGAAGCAATGGGGAGCCAATAAAATGATCGTCCTGTTAGTTTTGATTTCTTGTGCACTTACGTTGGCTTGCGTCAAAGCTCGAGGCGTGTTTTGGCCTGGCTCAATCGTGGCAATAACATCCTGCATTCACTTACTGTACTTCTGGATCACAGGAGTTCTGAGGTTTGTTCCAGGACCGGTTGCTCACTGGTGGCATTACAAACAACCTATCGATGCCAATGCAACTTACGTTGTTGCGATCTACTTTGTGCAGTGTCTCATAGGTGCTTGTTCCTTATTGATACCGCGAAACGACAAGAAGTCAGAAGTTGTTCAGGTTGAGACCAATCCTAAACTGACAAATGTTCTCAACGCAGCATTAATTGCCGCAGCTTTGGGATTCATCACAATCGCATTTCTGCACGCTGTAGTCGTGGATTGGAGTTATCTTTTCAACTACAGCGAGTACCTCAGCGCAAGAGATCCAGATGCCGTAGGCATTCGCTTTCTTCCCATGAGGGTCTTTCATCGTGTTGCCGCTCAAGTTGCCTTCGTACTGTTAGCTTGCCTTTTCTTGCTCAAAAAGAGGCATAGATCCACAGTCTTCTTGGTCTCACTTTGCGCGTTGTACGGCTTTGTGCTTTCAATTAGCAATCTGTCAAGATTTAGTACTGTGTTTCCGTTGATCTTTGGTCTGCAAGCGCTGGACAGCAACAATGTAGTTGTACGACGCGCGATGATCGCAGGCGGGTTGCTCGTGAGTCTTGTTTGTTATGCGAACATCATCTCAATGCGATTGAATTCGGATTTGAGAGACGAAAGGCTGATTGGAGAGTTTGGCCTTGCTCCCTTCTGTTCGAATATCGCGCGGCTTTCGTTCATCAACAAAGAGACGATTTCAGCGTCGATGATGAGTGTCTCGGCAAGTGGATTCCAGCTTAGTCATGCTATTGATCACATTCACGCCTACCAGATACCGACGATTCAGAAGCTTCGCTGCTTTTCACCGCTTCCTAGTGCGATCGATAAGTATGCGGAGAATTATGAGAACAGCTACTATGCTCAACCACAGAAGAGCGGACCTTATAGCGCTGTTGGCGAAACGCTGGTTTTCGGGTTTCCATGGGTAGCTGCAATACTACTGATTCTACTCGCGATGACTATGTTCGCGTCGGATATTGTCGCAACGGTGAATTCGGCAAAGTCAGCAACCATCGTTACGCTACTTTTCGCATCGGCCATTCTGTTTTTCCAGACTTACCCAATTCGAAGCGGCAATCGCTTGATTTGGATGATATTCGCCATTTGGCTGGTCGTTCGCATCCCTTACTTTCTTCATCGAAGAAGAAGTTAGAGGATTACTTTCCAGAGTCTTCAACTATCGCTTTCAATTGTTTTTCAAAGTTGAACCATGAGTAACTCGGATTCGAGTCCTATCAAGATTAGTGCACTGGTCGCTATGCCAGGTCCAGTGACTGGAATGACCGTAGCTACAAAGTACATCGTTGAATTCCTTGGGGCTAATTTCCCAATGACTCTTCTTGATCTTTCGCTTGGTTATTCTCGTAGGGGGCTGTACTGGAAGATTCGCAAGTTCTCCAACGGGGTATTCGGGTGCTTACGCTTGGTACAGTCAAGAATTCGTGGATCCAAAACACTGCTGCTGGCCCCCAACGCGAGCTGGGGTTTGATTGTGACTCTACTCCACACGGTGGTTGCAAAACTGTTAGGAATGAGAGTCCTGTTGCATCATCACGTGTACTCCTACTGCTCGCGCAAAAGCAGGCTGATGAGTCTTGTTCAAGGAATGCTTGGGCCTAGAGATGTGAACTTGGTGCTTAACGAGACCATGGGACAGGAACTACAGCGACTTTACCACACCAAAGCTATGGCGCGTGAATTGCCTTACGGTTACCTCACCGACAGCGGCGACGGCCAAAAGCGATCGAATCGGGTTATGAAGCCCATCGTGCTAGGGCATCTTAGCAACCTAACAATCGAAAAAGGATTGGAAGAAGTCGTCGAATCCGCTGTCACTCTGAAGAACAAAGGCAGCGATATCAAGCTTTTGTTGGCGGGTGGCTTGAAAGGCGACCGCGAAAAAGAAGTGTTCAGTCGCGGGCAGCAGCTATTGGGCAGTTCACTTGAGTACCTCGGTCCAGTCTATGGCGAGGCCAAAACGCAATTCTTCGATCGAATCGACTTCTTTCTCTTTCCATCGCGTTACGCCAACGAGGCTCAGCCAGTTGTGATACTTGAGGCACTGGCTGCTGGAGTTCCAGTGGTGGCGACACCGATTGGGTGCATCCCAGGAATGATCCAGTCCGACTTCGGCAAGCTAGTCGAGAGCGCTGCATACCCAATCGAGGCAGCGAAGTTCGTCGATGACGTTAGCTCGACCCCCGGGCATTATGCGCAGATGTCACTAGCAGCCTCTGAATTCTCCGAGCAATTTAGAATCCGGTCCCACAAGCAACTCGCCGCCTTAGTCGAGTGTATCAAGTCCTGAAAGAGCGATGACGTAGTTGCGATTAACAACTACGTCATTGTTGACCTATCTATACTTTCACTAGTCGATGTTCTTCGTCAGGTTGATGTTGAAGAAGTTCAACATGGCGTTGGCTGCCGTCTCTCCTGGCTTGTAGTACATCATAATGTAGTCGCCAGCCATGATCTTGATTCGCTCTTTAGGATCTCGCGTGGCGACGTTCAAGTTAACCCGTATCGGTAACTGTTGCCCATTGGGAAGCTTGCGGAGGATCAAGACGCGGGTCGGAGGAATAATATTGCCCAAACCTGCGCCAGCCCGAAGTACTGCAACCGATGATGTGCCGCCGAGACCTCCCACACTACCGTTGGCTATGGCGATGGCTTCGATGATATCCAAATCCTCGTCGCGTGGCAGTGGAATTTGTCCACCAGGCAACAATCCACCGGTGTAGAAGTACTCATCTTTCCTTTGTTCGACGAAGACAATGTCTCCATCGTGTAGAGTCACGTCTTCTGAAGTGAACGGAATGGGTTCACCACCGCAGACCTTTAGAGGAATGCGAACTGCTTTCACGTGAGGTGGCAACTTTTGGATGGCAGCCAAGGGATCGACACTTCCGTTGACTATCTCTTCAACTTGCGGACGATCGGGCTCGGTGATTGTTGACTGCCTTAAAACCCAAATGTCGTTGTGTGCGTCTACGCCTGGCAGACCACCACTGGCCGCTAGTGCGTGAAGCACATCACTATCCTTGGCTGGCAAGTCAATCAATACTCCACTACCGCGCTTGTGAAGGATCGTTGAACCCTTCTGAATGACGGCAGCTGATTCCAGCGAAGCATCTTCTCTTAACACGACCACTCGGTTTACACGGCTTTTCAAAAGGCTGATGCTAACCTGCGTGGCATCACGCTTTAAAATGTCTTTCTTGACAAACTCGGCCATGATCTTTTGTGAGGCGTTCTGAAGCGTAAGACCGCGAACGTGAACTGGAACTATCTCGGGAAGTTGAATTGTGCCGTCCGCTTGAACGTGGAACGGAAAGCCGAAGTTCGGCGAGTTTACCTGTCCAAGCGGTGGATAATAATCGCGAGTCATCGACTGATTCGAACTGATCAACGGCGGAGGTGAATCTTGCGTAGGTGGCAGGATGCCCTGGATGGTGATCGCAACGACATCACCGCTATCCAGCAAGTGATCTTTTCCGCCGGAACTAGACAGCAGTTGAAAATTCACCGGATGAAGATTGCACTTCGACGGCGCCTGGAACTGGTGCGGTAGCCGCGAAGCGGGCACCGCGTGATGTGTAAACGTCACACATCCCGTGTTCCCCAATAGTGCGGCTGCAATTCCAACGAAGATGAGCCATTTCAGGCGCAAGGCTGCGGTGTTAATTTTCATAATGTCCCTCCCTGGCACGCATTGAGTACTCCATCCATGGAGTCGCATGCAAAGTTATCCTATCTCTTGTTGGGCGAAAGAAATCTTACTTCCACGTCTTCCTATTGACCGACTTTGTTTCCAAATCCACCGATCATTCGGGGTTGGTGGCCAAACGAGACTGGAATGATGATCTGACCGGCAGCTTCGATCTTGGTTGCTTCGATGGGATCGGCTGGCTTCACTGGTGAAGGCAGTTCTTGAGGCAAGTGATCCGGCTTAGGAATACTCGAAGGGCTCGGCACCTCAGGAGACTCATTTATTGCAGGATGTTCTACTGGTAGCTCACTCGCTTCGTGAATTTCCACGGGATCATACTGCATCGGTAGCTCTGTGGCTCCGGAATCAAATCCTGGTTCACAGCGACAGTTGCCGGGCGAATAACAAGCTCCACAACCAGTCTTGTTAACTACTGGTGCACATGGGCTTACAGGAACCTCTGCCGAGCTAGCATCGTTGCTAGACTGTGCTGATGCGATTCCGTGTTGATATCCGCGGAACCATTCCTGAACGCAAGCTTGACCTTCGCAAGATTGATAACGCGCTGACCAGTACTTGGGCGGAGCAACGGGCGGAAGGCGACAGTCCTTGTTCGTTGCGGTATCGTAGTACCCTTTTTTGAACCCAGCCTCGAAATCGGCTGACAGACTCTTCCGCGCCTCCGATGAAAACGAACACTTCCAAGCTTCTGCAGCTCGCGACTTATTCGCGTAGCAGAATTGCCAGTCCTGAAAAGTAGCCACGGATGCGCAGCCACTCATAGAGACGCTGGCGATGACAAGCAAGCAGGCTTGAACTGAAGGCGATTTAAAGTTCACATGCATGACGTCGTCCTAACGCTCAGCAGGCAAGTTGAGTACTGCAATCGTGTTGCGAGCAGCGAATGCAGTTTCCGAGCTCCGTCTCGGTTATGTGGATGTTACTTCGACTTATGCAGGCAATTGAACTGAGCGGATTTTGTTTTGCCAGCAACACCGTTCCAGGTCTCAGATGTGTTGCTAGTGGCGAATTCGGATAATCGCTAGCCTTTCACATTCATGATGCGACGAGGACCAATTGTCCGGACCGTGAGGTTTATTCAGGCTCGTCCCAGGGGAAGGGCAATTCCTAGATGCTCCCTGGACCGTCATTTCATCCGTCTACCAATTCTTGGCCGGTTCAGTTCCTAACGAGGAGAGCAGCTGAGCTGGGCCCGCAGATCGAATCTGGGTTATTGTTGCTTTGGGAGGATCCTGGCTATGTGTCGGTTGTGTCGCTGGGAATTGTTTACGCCCGATGAGAAGGCTATCGTCCACGTGATGAATCGTACGGTTCGTCGCTGTTTCCTGTTTGGAAATGATGAGGTAACTGGCCGGAACTATGACTATCGCAAGGATTGGATCGAGCTACGCATGGAGTATCTGGCTCAGTGCTTCGGGATCGATATCCTCTGCTATTCGATATTGTCCAATCACTTCCATCAGGTTCTTAGGCAGCGGCCCGATGTGGTTGCTCAGTGGAACGACACCGAGGTCGCTCGTCGATGGTTGATGCTCTGCCCGAAACGCAAGAACAAAGATGGCTCAGCAAAAGATCCCACCGAAGGGCAACTCAATGCGATTCGCAATAACCCGAAGAAGCTCGCCGAAACGCGCTCTCGGCTGAGCGACATATCGTGGTGGATGCGGCTGCTCTGTCAGAATATCGCTCAGCGTATTAACCGCGACGATGATGAAAAAGGGAAGGTGTGGCAAAACAGATACAAAGCTGTACGGCTTCTTGATGAAACTTCGCTGTTGGCCTGCGCTGCCTACGTCGACTTGAATCCAATTCGAGCGGCCATTGCAGAGATGCTTGAGCAAAGTGATTATACCTCGATCCAGCGACGCATACAGGCTTTGAAGGAAGGTATTGAAGCAGAGTTGCTCGGCGGCAGCGAAGCCTGTTCCAATGCAAGTCAAGCGATTGTCTCTTCGCTGGTTGGTGACTTTAAGCATGATCAGCCCGAGTCAACTTTGAGCCCAGGCTCACTTCAACAAGCTCAAGAAGTACAATCATCGCGGCTATCCAGGGCTCGCGATAGATCGATCGCACCTGTAAAGCTCCATGAGCTACGCGATGCTCTACAGGTGAAGGCTAGCCAATCCGGCTATCGATGTAGCGATCTTGGCTTTCTGAACATGAGCGATCGTGACTACATTGAGCTACTGGATTGGACAGCTCGAGTCGTAGCGCCTGGCAAACGCGGAAGCACACCGTCTGATGCACCACCAATCTTCGAGCGATTGAATTTGGGGATATCGCCAGAGTCGTGGTGTGAGCTGATCAAGAGCTTCGGCAAGCTATTCAGTACCGTGGCTGGCAAGCCGCACATCGTCGAGCGTTACAGAAGTTCTAAGCGTAAACAAAAATTCACGCTCAAGCCAGAAGCTCGGCAACTTCTTACCGTCTAAGGCAGACTTCAGCAGATCGCCAACCAAAAGTCTCTTCAGCCTATCTTATCGGCTCAACGCAACTTCTCGTCCACGCTGCCAAGGCGGTAAATTCGCACCCGCCTTCTTCTTCGATACGGCCTAGTCTCGTAATCACCAAGCAACTCTTGCTACCACAGCAGTCATATCCGCTCTTGTGAACTGAGCCCCCATTCGCATTTGCTGTGTCCCCACAGGTCACCATTCACCTATCGCCCACCACTTTCGGGAAACTACCCTAATTGCGTGTGCTGTGTCCCCACACCTTAGAGCTTATCGATGCAGCGATCTTGGCTTTCTGAACATGAGCGATCTTGACTACATCGAGCTGCTGGATTGGACGGCTCGAGTCGTAGTGCTTGGCAAGCGCGGCAGCACGCCGCCTGATGCACCACCAATCTTCGAGCGATTGAATTTAGGAATATCGCCAGAGTCGTGGTGTGAGCTGATCAAGAGCTTCAGCAAGCTATTTAGTACCGTGGCTGGCAAACCGCACATCGTCGAGCGTTACAGAAGTTCTAAGCGTAAACAAAAATTCACGCTCAAGCCAGAAGCTCGGCAACTTCTCACCGTTTAAGGTAGACTTCAGCAGATCGCCAACCAAAAATCTCTTCAGCCTATCTTGTCGGCTCAACGCAACTTCTCGCGTCACGCTGCCAAGGCGGTAAATTCGCACCCGCCTTCTTCTTCGATACGGCCTAGTCTCGTAATCGCCAAGCAACTCTTGCTACCACAGCAGTTCATATCCGCTCTTGTGAACTGAGCCCCAATTCGCATTTGCTGTGTCCCCACACCTCCCACTGCTGCTTAGAGGCTACACGAGCGGGCCACTAAGATAGGTCACAAGAGCCAGATTTATAATCGATATCAGAATTACAAGGAATGTCAAGATGGTAAAAGAAAGAAGTGATAATATATTTGCTCGTTTTAAGAGCAACAGAATTGCAACGGCTGACGTAAAGAATCCAGCGCTATACAACGTAAGCCGTAGCACGGTCCGGTCAAGCGACGAGTATTGTCCACGAGATATCCAAACCAACACAAACTCTATAACTATACAGGACGTCGCGCCTATGAACAACGTGATTGTGTCGTATACAATGCCTTTACTATAGCGGTGTTCAACCAGAGGCTCGTTTGATGTAACATCATAGGGGTTCTGCGATTTGAAGCTCGGTTCGATCATGGTCGTGGGGATAGTCTATAAAGCTGAAGAAAGGTCTAACTTCAAATTCAAAGCGTCATTCTGACTCAGTCCAACCGACAATTTTTGGTCCATCCGGGATTACCGTGGGTAAAGATCTAGGCCGCCGCAGTAGAAAAAGATAGCTGTCTTGAAGTTTTCTCTGTTGCGAAAGCCACCGGCTCTTCGTTTTATCGACATTATCTTGCTGTTGATTCCCTCGGCAACGGAGTTGGTGATTCCGTGTGTGCAGTAAGTTACGATGTTGTTGATTCGTTCCTTTAACGTGCGTGCCAGCTTCTTCATGGGCCCAAGTTTGGTGTGAATTACTCGTTGGTACCAG
>CAUJKA010000379.1 GCA_963204965.1 Planctomycetota bacterium
CGAATTCCACTACGTTCGAATTCTGGCGAAATCCACTGCGTTCAATTCAGTGACTTATGCGCGACGACGAGCTCTCGCTAAGCGATGGATGACTTGAATCGCTCCCAAAGCATCGGATAGCGTCAGCTTGCTGTGCCCCATGTTTCGCGCGTCGAACCAAATCGGTACTTCCCCAAAGCGACAGCCATCGCGATGCAATGCGACCAAGATCTCTTCCAAGAACCCGTACCCGTTGCAGCTCAAACTGGTTAACTCGACCTCGCGCAATACATGAACTCGGTAGCAACGAAACGATCCGCTGCAATCTGTTAACGGCAATCGCAATAACCAGTTCGCGTAGCGGTTAAGCATCCAGCTCATCATCCGCCGATGGAAAGCTATTTTAGCGAATCCACCACCGGGCAAATATCGCGATGCAACCGCCACGTCGCCGTTGTTTTTGCACTCGGCCAGCAACCGAGGCACATCGCTTGGTCGATGGCTCAGGTCAGCATCCAAGTTAATCAAGTAATCATACTCTTGCTCAATCGCCCACTGCATTCCCTGGCGAGTCGCCGAGCCCAGACCAAGTTTTCCTGTGCGACTGAGCAAATGCAGTTTCTTATTTGTGACCATCTGCTCCTGCACCCAACGACCGGTGCCATCAGGCGAGTTATCATCAACCACCAGCACATCGGCGTTAGGAATCGATGCATGGAGCTGTTCAATCATCTTGGGAACATTTTCAGCCTCGTTATAGGTGCACAACAAGACGAGAACTCGCTCGTCCTTTTGTGCAACTGTCGATTCGCCTGATTTCACCAAGTTCATTGGACAACATTCACCGAGTTCATTTGACCACAACATTCACCAAGCGACCTGGAACCACGATGACTTTGACAATGCTCTTGCCACTGGTCAGCTCTTGAATGCGGCTGTCGGTGAAGGCCAGCTTCTCGAGCTCTTCCTTAGTGCACTCGGCGGGCACCGTGATCTTCGCTCGCAACTTGCCATTGATCTGCAATGGTACTTCGACCTCAGCAGATTTGGTCAGTGCTTCGTCGTAAGTCGGCCAAGGCTCGTAGGCGATCGTGTCAGCGTTGCCAAGCAATTGCCAAAGCTCTTCAGCAATGTGAGGTGCCATTGGTGAAAGCAGTTTGGCAAACGCAACCATCGCCGACTTGGGGCGAACCTCTTGCTTGGTGAAGAAGTTCACGAACTCCATCAGTCGTGCAATCGCCGTGTTGAAGCTCATCGCTTCCAGATCCTGCGTCACAGCAGCGATCGTGCGATGCAGGATTTGATTCTGCTCAGCCGTTGGTTCAATATCTTGAATGTTGGTCATCAGTTCCAACGAGTCGCTCTTGTAGTCGACGTACATTCGCCAAACGCGATCCAAAAAGTTCCGTACGCCACTGACACCCGACATGCTCCACGGCTTGGTCGCTTCCAGCGGCCCCATGAACATTTCGTACAAACGCAACGAGTCGGAACCGTACTCCTTCACAATGTCGTCTGGATTGACAACGTTGCCACGGCTCTTGGACATCTTTTGTGCGCGACTGTCGACACGAATCGATGGGTTATCGATCATCACAAACACGTCACCTTGCTTGGTGACCTGCGAATCGGTCAAGACAACCGCTACGGCTTCGACACCCGTCTTGGCGCACTTGAGCGTGTTCGTCTCGTCGTCTTTGCGAAGTTGATTTGCGCTAACCCAATTGCCCTCAACCTGGTAAGCAGTGTGCTCGACTTCACCGAGGATCATGCCTTGATTGACCAACTTTTGGAATGGTTCGACGGTCGAGACGTAGCCGCGGTCGTACAAAACCTTATGCCAAAAACGGGCATACAGCAGGTGTAGCACAGCGTGCTCGGCACCGCCGACGTACAGATCCACAGGCATCCAGGCCTTTTCTTTCACTGGATCACACAGCGATTGAGAATTGCGCGGATCGATAAATCGCAGGTAGTACCAGCACGATCCGGCCCATTGAGGCATCGTGTTGGTTTCACGTCGATAACGCTTCCCATCGATCGTCACGTACAGCCAGCTATCTGGAGATTTGCCCAACGGAGGCTCAGGCTTTCCGTGTGGCTTGTAATCTTCCAAATGAGGCAGGTCTACAGGCAGATCTTCTGGACGCACCGCTCGGATTACACCGGTTGGCTTGCCAGACGAATCCAGTTCGTGAAGGATCGGGAACGGCTCGCCCCAAAAGCGCTGACGACTGAACAACCAATCGCGAAGCTTGTAATTCACCGCTTCACGTCCCATGCCAGCCGCTTGCAGGTCGCCTGTGATCTTTGCTTTTAGATCTTCGGTCGTTAGTCCGTCGTAACTGCCCGAGTTCATCGCAACGCCCAAGCCCGCAAAGCACGCTTCGCCGGATTCAACAGCCGCCATATCAACACCGTCGGTAGCCGCTGGACGTACTACAGCGATGATAGGCAACGAAAAGGTCTTGGCGAATTCGTAATCGCGTTCATCATGAGCGGGTACAGCCATGATTGCGCCGGTACCGTAGCTGGCCAAAACATAATCGGCGATCCAAACCGGAATAGGTTGACCACTGACTGGATTGATCGCATAGGAACCGGTAAAGACACCAGTCTTCTTTTTCGTATCGCTTTCGGTGCGCTCGCGATCGCTCTTGAACGATGCGGCTTGGCAATATTGCTGAACTTTAGCCGATTGTTCGGAAGTCGTCAGCGCACCCACCAGCGGATGTTCTGGCGAGATCACCATGTAGGTCGCACCGAACAGCGTGTCCGGTCGAGTCGTATAAATCCTCAAGCAATCCGCGCCGGGCGTGGTTGGAAAGCCGGCGGTCGCTCGACCACTCTTCCATTGAGCAAATTCGGTCGCACTTCCCAAGAAGAAGTCGACTTCAGCGCCTGTGCTGCGACCGATCCAATCGCTTTGAAGCTTTTTGATCCCTGTCGACCAATTCAGCGTGTCCAAGTCCGACAACAATCGCTCGGCGTACGAAGTGATTCTGAGCATCCACTGACGCAGCGGAATGCGCTGCACTGGATGACTGCCCCGTTCGCTCTTGCCATCGATCACCTCTTCGTTGGCCAGCACCGTTCCCAAAGCCGGACACCAATTGACCAACGCGTCGTCTTGATAGGCTAGACGAAACGTATCGCGATACATGCTCACTGCCGCTTCGCCTTGAGCGGTTACATCTGCGGGGATAGGCAAGTCGGCGATGGGTCGACCCTTCTGTTGGTCCTTATCAAACCATGTATCAAATAGGACTAAGAAGATCCACTGAGTCCAACGGAAGTACTCAACGTCCGTCGTTGCCAGTACGCGATCCCAGTCGTAGCTAAAGCCCAACATCTTCAACTGACGCGTGAACTCGGCGATGTTCTTTTCAGTGGAGACTCGCGGCGGCGTGTTAGTCTTGATCGCATGCTCTTCAGCGGGAAGTCCAAACGCGTCAAAGCCCATGGGGTGCAAGACTGACTTGCCGCACATCCGCGCGTAACGGCAAACGATGTCGGTTGCCGTGTAGCCTTCGGGGTGCCCAACGTGAAGTCCAGAACCGCTGGGATAGGGGAACATGTCCAGCACGTAGAGCTTTTCACCCTTGGGCATCTCTGGCGTTTTGAAGGTCTTGTTGTTTTCCCAAAAGCTCTGCCATTTGGGTTCGATTTCGGCTGGATTGTAACGTGGCATGGTAACTGTAAAGATCAAAAAGTGTGGCGCGGAGTTCGCGGCAACTGCACGAAAAGCAGAACGAGAACGGTCGCGATTTTGCAGCCAACTTTATACGCGGATGTTCGTAGATGGGGTAGGCGAAAGCAGGCCTTTCTTACCTTTCTTCGCACGCAGATCAGCCGTCTGGGTCTGCCGGTTTTGGCCTTTTGCTCTAGAATGGTCGCTCGTTCGACCAATCGTAGGAGTTGTGAAAGCACAAGAATGGACTCAGACACGCCCAAGGAATCCAATACCAAGGAATCCACGCTCGCCAGCATCAGCCCGTTAGCTCCACTTGCTATACCGATCTACCGCAGTTTCTGGCTTGCTGGGTTGTTCTCGAACATCGGAACGTGGATGCATGAGACCGGCGCGGTTTGGTTGATGACTGATCTGCAGCCCAGTCCCGAAATGGTCTCGGCAGTTCGAGTCGCGATGGCCCTGCCGATGTTTGCTTTTGTATTAGCTGCCGGCGTTTGGGCTGATCATTTTGATCGTCGCCACTGGTTGATGGGCACGCAATCATTCCTGCTGACCATCGCGCTGCTGATGTGGGTTTGCACGGGAATGGGGTGGATGACGCCCGGACTGCTCCTGCTATTGACCGCCTGTTTGGGATTGGCTTCGACGCTGAATCTACCCGCTTGGCAAGCGATGACGCCCGAGCTGGTTCCGCAATCGATGATCGCTTCAGCCATTCAAGCCGGTAGCGTCTCCTTCAACTTGGCCAGATCCGTTGGACCGGCGTTGGCTGGATTGGCGATCGCCGAGTTCGGTGTGGGCGTTACGTTTTTGTTTAACGCCATCTCGTTCCTGGGAACAATTTGCGTGCTCGTCTTTTGGAAGCCAGCTTTGGATGCTGAACCAAAACGCAAAAAGAAGGTCGAATTTTTTGTTGAGCTCAAGAAAGGCATCTTCATAGCAAAGAACTCGGTACACATTCGCAGCGCACTGATCCGAGTGCTCCTGTTTGCCTTCACCGCCAGTTCGCTTTGGAGCCTGCTCTCTTTGGTCGCCACAGAAAAGCTGGGGCTGCGCGAAAAGGGATTCGGCTTGTGCTTAGCCGCTCTAGGCGTAGGGGCTGTGGTTGGTGCGGGTGTATTACCGTGGCTTCGACAGAAGTTCTCAAGTGAAGCTCTGGTGTTGAGCAGTCAATTGGCCTTAGCAATTTGGCTTGTCATCATCGGCTTGTCGAACTCACACGCTGTGGCAACAGTCGCCCTGGTGCTGTTTGGATCAGCTTGGATGACCGTCATGACGACGCTTAATGCGACCGCACAGGTCAACTTACCTAGAAAATTTCGCGCTCGAGGCATGTCAGCCTTTGTGATGTTCTTCTCGCTAGGCATGGGACTTGGTGCGTTGACTTGGGGATGGCTAGCCAAGTTAGTGCAAGTCAGCGGTTCTTTGTGCATCGCTGCCGGTGCTATGGCCGCATTGGCCTTGTTTACGCATCGATACATTCTCGGGCCACTTAACATTGCCGAGCCCTCGCAAGAGACCAATGCAGAGTAGGCTTGAGTGATCTGTGTTGCAGCAGCACGACCAGCGTGGGTCAACTTTTGATTCTCGGAAAACTGGCAAGAAATCAATCTGCCTTGCCGTTCTCGGCTTGTTGCTTGGCTTTTGTCTCAGCTTCCTTCTCTGCTCGCAGCTTTTCGATTGCGGCCCGCACCTCATCTTCCCACGGGAGCTTCTCGTCCTTGGCAGGGTCGTAGGGCGGAAGGTTGGGGATGGGGACGTTCATCTGCTGGAGCAGTTCGGTGGTCTGGGTGAGTTCGTAGCGGTTCACATACGGCTCGCCATCGGCCCAGGCATCCTTGTAGGCAGCGAGGGCGTGCTTCTTGGCTTGCTCGATATCGCCGAGGGCCAGCCAGAGCTGGGCGAGCTTGCGATGCGCCGGGTCGCGCAATTGGGCCAGGCGCTCGGCTTCATCGCGGGGATTGGCAAGTTGGCCGAGGTGGTGCTTGGCCAGGGCCAGGCCGGTCTCGGAGCCTTCATCGGTTAGGCTACGCTCGCGGGCCAGGCGCACGGCTTCCTGATAACTCGTCGCCGCCAGCGCCCACTCGCCCTGCGCGAGCCGCCAGTCGCCGCGCAGGCGGTGAAGACCGCGGATGATGCCGCGGTCTTTGCCCTGGGCCGCCAGACGCTCGGCCTCTTCCAGATGCGATTCCTGCAAGCTGCCCTGCCAGAAGTGAAACCGTGCGTAATCCTCTTCAGCCCATCCGGGCCGGTAGGTGTCGCGTGACCAAGCGCGGCCCATGGGGTCGAGCAGGCTCCAGGTGGCGGCGGCCTCCGCCCATTGGCCTAGCCTCGACTGGTCGGCGAACAGGCAGAGGCGGCTCGAAAAAACGCCTTCCTTGTCTTCGCTCAAGGTGACAACTTCCAAGGCGAGAGAAACCGTGCGGATCGCTTGGGCGAGTCGATCCTGGCTGGTCAGATTGATCGAGATGTTGAGCAGCGAAACCTTCGTGCTAATCCAGTCTTCGGCTTTCAAGTTGGCTGAGAGATTTGCGTCAAGAACGGCGAGGGCGGCAGCCAGTTCACCGCAAAAGTTCAAAGCGATTGCTGCGCTGTTCGCCAGAGAGCGACTGTCACTTGCGTCCACATCCTTCGGCAGCTCGCCCCAGCCGATGGGGAAGAAGGGCTTCAGCAAGGACAGGATTTCGGCATAGGCATTGAGGTTGAACATGAGCGACGGCGCCAAATCACCCCGATAGGCAGTCGCCGCCTGCTGGTAGTGGCCGAGCTTCAGCAGGGTGCGGACGACGTGCAGGCCGCTGCGCACGTCTTCCAGAGTCTCGGCATCGTCGTAGGGGCGATGGGGCTGGGCAGTGAAGTGGTCCACCACGCGCTTGCCGTGGCGTTCGCGGTCCGCCGCAGCCATCGCCCCCGAGGAGACTCCGCGGACGACGGGGTGAAGGTCATACTTCCGAGTGCGGCCATCCCATTGCAGCATGCCGCGCTGCTCCAGGTCCTTGACGGTCTCGGTCAGCTTCTTCGGAGCGTCACGGAACTCGGCCGAGGCCAGTCGGGCTTGCACCGCGTTTTCATATTCCTGCCAGCGCGCGAGGGCAGCTTCGTATTGCTTCTGGGGCCCAGCTTTCTGTTCGTTGGACATTTCAGTCCAGCGCATCACTTTTCCATCCACCCGATGCAGCAGTTGTTTCTCCGGCGGCGTCGGCTTTTTCACTTCGTCCGGCTCCGGTGGCAGGTGGGGATTGAAGGCTTTGAGCGTCTCGTAGTCCACGGAGTCGGTGAGCAAGGCGAGGGTGGATAGAAGCTGGCGGCTGGCATCGGGCAGTTTTTGGATCGCAGCCTCTAGGATGTGGTTGCGGCGCTGGATAAGGTCCAGGCTGGCGAGGTCGAGCGCGGTTCCGCCGTCGGCGGCAGTAGACCAGGCGTCGAAGTCGCCGCGCGCGGGCAGGTAATTGGCGATGAGTCCGCCGAGTATGCCGATGACCAGCGGGTGGTTGTCGCAGTTGGCGGCAAGGTAGCTCTGGATGGCGTTGCTTTTCCCTTCGATTCCGCAGGATCGCAGGAGGGCCTCGGCATCCGGCGGGCGCAGGCCGGGAAGGTTGATGCGCTTCGCGCCGGCGATGGTCTGGCCGGAGGGGTTCAACAGGACGCGTGGGGTGAGGCGGGAGCTGACGAGGAGCTTCGACGGGGCGGCCGCAGCAAGGGCGCGGAGTAGGTCATTGTCCTCGTCGCGGATGGCGTCGCAGGGGTTGCGGTTGACGATTTTGTCGGTGGGGATGTTCGCCTCCTCGTCGGGGACTTCGGCGGCATCAATGCGGTGGTAGGCGACCAGGATGCGCTCGAGTCCATCGAGGATGAGCAGCCAGGGTCGGGCATGGAGCTGGGCGAGCAGTTCCTCCTTCAGCTCGGCGGTTATCTTTTTCGCGAACTCCTCCAAGGGACGACCAGTCATGTAGGCGAGGGCGCGCTGGCAGAAGTCGGCCATGACGGCGCCGCCCTCGTAGAACGAATACCAGAAGCGTCCGGCCCAGGGTTTGTCCTCCGGGCGCGCGGCGAGAGCGTGCCGGGGATTAGTCGTCCACTCCCAGGTGAGCATGCTCTTGCCATTGCCGCCGATGGCTTCGAAGAGGAGAAGGTTCGTGGGATCGGCGGGCTTGGCCCAGTCGGTGAGAACTTGCAGCTCAGCGGCGCGTCCGACGAATTTGTGCGAGCCGATGTAGTCGGGCGCGGCGTAGAGCGCGGGCGGCTTGGGAATAGTTTCATTCTTGTCATTCGGGGACTCGTCTTCAGGGGTGTCACCGGTGTCACTGACACCCGAATCGAGATGCATTTTCAGTTCTGCAAGCGAAGAACCAAGCTTATCCTTGAACTCTTCGAGGCTGTTGAAGACCGCATAGACGCGGTTCACATTGGAGCCGGGTGAGTGTCGTTTTGCCCGCTCGCGGAAGGCATTCAGTTTTTCTTCCTTCTCGGGATCTTTTTCGATATCGGCTTTCTTGACCGAATGATCATCGCCCATGATGAACAGCAGTATCGGACGCCCAAGGCGCTGCGCTTCGTTGAACTCCAATTCGGTGATGGATAGTTTGTTGGGATTGCGCGTCGGACACTCGGGTGTCTGGCCGTATTTCAGGCTGATAACACCGATGTATGCGTGGCTGTCGCGTACCATCTGAAGTGAGGACTCAATGACATTGACGAGACGAGCGGCGTCATTCTCCATCACGTTCGCATGCAGTTTGTGCGCATTTATGGCGGCGATAAGCGCGGCACGATGCTCCTGCAAATCGGTGAAGGTGCTGGAAACCATCACTTGCGGGATGTAACGAGGCTGGCTTAGAGGGGTTGGTGGCATAAGGTTGATGTGTGGAGATTTTAATTCTCACACGCCTGAAATAAAAAAGAACCAAACCGATGAAACTATGACAAGCGTTTGTTTATGACAGAGTGTAAACAATTTTCGTTTGCATTTCAGCCCCTTGATCAACCTTGCTCAACCTTGCTCGACGACCAGATCGGTAATTTTCGTGTGGTGGCTTTTCTTCTGCAGCATCCTCAAGCACCCCAGCAAATCATCTAAACCGCAGGCGCTAGCCGCAGACAGCCCTTCGCGAGTATCTGGCAGCGGCGACTGCCTTATGATGTTGCGTTACTTCTGGGATTTCGGGCCGAAGGCCCAGCAATTTACCTAGCCCAGCCCAACGGGCTGGGTGATGTAGGATTAGTAGATCGAGGGCCAACGGCCCACCGGTTTGCACGCAAACCGGTGGGCCGTTTGCCCTTTGTTCTTCTCGCGACTTGCGTTCCCAGCCCGATGGGCTGGGCTAGGTAAACGGACAGGCCTTCGGCCTTAAATCCAAAAACCGAGACGTCCCTCGCTAACGCTTCGTGTTATGAAGAGCCATAACTGCTATCTACCTTCGATCTATTTACCTTCGATCAAGAAATCCGAAATGTAGAAGATCGCAAAGTTGCGATTGTCGATGTGAATCGGATACTTGGATTCAAGCAATGGTGGAACGTCTTGGTAGGTGCGATCGATCAAGATCCAATTGAACTTATACTTCTTGGCTAATTTAATCAGCTCGTCGGTCGTCCAACTTCGAATGCTGCCGTCGCTTTTTCTAGGCGGTGCACAACTGAGCACCGCAGGATCTTCGGCCTCTTCGATGCGTCGATACCATTCGATGATCGAGCGATTGTCTTGCGGCACATCCTTCCACGAAACCACCTCGGCACGCTGCGCATACCACTTGAACGACTGCTGGTGCTTGGGGGTCAACCATAGCGAATCGGTCGGAGTGTTTTCGCGAATCCACGCACACGCGGCCAACCAGTCGCGGTAGCGCTGAGGCAACGGATCAGACTGGTACTCCGCATCTTCCTTAACAGGGAATGGCCCCGGCTTTTCCAACAACCAACGATCGGCCGGCGAGATCAGATCTTGGTCTTGACTCTTCCAATGCACGTAACCCAAGCCGCTCATCACCACGATGGCTAAGCACAAGCGAATCGAGCCAGCCTTAGTTGCATCTTTCAATGTCGCATCACGCAGAGTCCTGCTCGTGTTTGCATGACTTGCGTCACTCAACTGGAAAAGCTCTGGATTAAAACTCCATCGCGTCAGCAGCGAGCCCGCCATGACAGCGATGGCCATCGGCACAGCTACATCGGACCAACGGAACCAATAGAAGCGAAGTAGTTTAGATGCGGTCGTGTTATGACCTGAGACAAAGCCAATCGAATCGATCAACCAGCCCGTAAGACTGATGACGAGCGACCCTAGAGCGATCGCCACGATGCGTCCAACGGGATCATTCACCAACTGCTTGAAGCGATGAAGCCACGATCCGGTCAACTTACACTTGAGTTCCGGGTTAGCTCGCAGCCACACGTAAGTAACGACACCAAACATCGCCAGAGTAACTGCTGCTGCAATCCAACGCTGCGTATCAAAGAATCGGGGACATAAATGATGAGCGAGTCGAAAATAGACATGAATCCGCGCTGCAGATATATCGCCTTCTCGATCGGGGCTGCCAAACCCAGCCAGCGCAGGCCAAACTCCAATCGCTGCAATTGACAATCCAACGAGGATTCCAAGCCACTGCTGACCAATGCGTTGTTTCAGATTTGGTTGCACGATCCAGATCGGCATGATGGTGATTGCAATCCAGCCGCCGACTACTGGGTGAAAAGCGATGGCAGCTCCGGTCCAAAGCCAAGCGATCGACCACCGGTTTTCGATCACCATCGCCAAGCTAAACAGGGCCAGCGGATAAGCGATTGCTTTAGCTTCGAAGCCACCCACGAACCATTCGCCCGCCCAGTGTCCGTAGCGAACCAAAAGAATCCAAAATAGTAGAACCAACGGTCGGACGACGGTTGGAATATGCAAAGCTCGGCCCAATCGGCTCCACGCGATGCACAGCAGAAGCCAGCTCGCGCATCGGCCGATCCAAGCGACTTCGACGAATTCGAAATGCTTGGCGAGCTGACCGGCAAAGAACGACGCTAGGAAATGCGAGTCATTGGACTTAAGAAATAGATCGTTGCCCGAAGCGAAGGTTGGATCCCAAACGCTTTTTGCCTTGGGAATGTAGTGCGACTCGTTAATTCCCGGCGGTGGAGAACCCACGCAAAGGAGGATTATGACCAGGCAGACCAGCCACTCTAAGATTCTCGACGGCACCCCAGTGAAAATAGTTCTTGTGGGTGGCTTCGGCGAGTTTGGCATTGAAACGGCACAGGTTGTGAGAATTGGCGAAAAGTGTGCGGAAAATTCCGAATTCGAAGACCGTGCGTGCTGATAGCGCCAGGTTTAGCAAAAAATCTGCAAAAAACGTCAAGGGGGGGCCTTGATTTCTTGACTCGGCAAACATTGTGCGTAGAGTGAATGTATCGAGAAGCCAGAATAGTATTTTGGCTAGGGTTCTGCAACAACCCTAACGTTGCTCACCGACCGTCAGTAGACAGGAAGGTTTTGTCCAAACAAGCCAAAGGAAGGGTCAACCATGTTAGTACTCTCAAGAAAGAAGAACGAAAGCATCGTTATCAACAACGACATTACAATTGTTGTGGTTGAGATACGCGGTGATAAAGTTCGCTTAGGAGTAGAAGCTCCCCGAGAAGTGCCGGTTCATCGTCGTGAAGTTTACGATGCGATTCAACGTAGCCAAACGACTGACGATTCGAGTGCCAACGCGACTCCAGAATAAAGCAAAGTCAGACTACTGTCTATAGTGCGGTAGATGGCTTTTACCATCGAGCCTGTATCAACTTGCTTCACCAAGAGCCAGTTGGTATGGGCTCTTTTTTTTTGTGGGTCAGGTGGGTCAAACTCCTGCCGGGTTCCGGGTAGGTCAAACTCCTGCCGGGTTTGACCAAGTTAGACTTCGCTATCGATCAAACTCACACCACCATCAACATATCCTCCGCCAAGTTTCTCCGGACCCGTTTCTTCCGCTACTGCTAGCTCCTGCGTGCGTGGAGGCCTGTACTCCGGTTCTTTCCGGCAGATAAGAACCTACCCGAACCGCTGCCGCGTTTTCCGCATAGGTCAAAACTATGCCGGGTTTGACCACTTCATGCTGATCACCGGAACAGTGGGACTCCCGCGCGCTGACGTTTCTAAAGCAGGACAGATCACTTCGCGGGAGGGTCGGAAATCGAGTAATGCGAGATTTCCGGGGAGGGCGAATTGATCGCTTCATCGCAGGGTTCGTTTTCCGGTAGGTCAAATTCCTGCCGGGTTTGACAACGCTAGACCTCGCTACAATTCAAACTCACATCACCATCAACGCATCCTCCGCCCAGCCTGTCCGGCAGCTCAGATTCTCTCCAACGTTGGCCGCCGGGTTTCGATTGTTTAACCCGCAGCCGAAGGCGAGGCCATTCAAGGAGCAACCTTTTGGTAGTCTCAGCGATCAAATCGTTGACTTTAGACCAAAACTGCAAGACTCGAAAAGTAATTTGGCGGGCTTAGCAAACTTTAGGGTTGACCGGTCTCAATATCGCGGTTAAAAAAATCGCTCAGCAAAGCCGATAAAGCTTGAGCGAAGCAGACAATGCTTCTCAGATCGGCCCCTTCGTCTAGTGGTCTAGGACATCGCCCTTTCACGGCGGCAACATGGGTTCGAACCCCATAGGGGTCACTTCGCTGAGTATCATCAACCCTCGGGAACCATCAACAGTATGTGTTTTCGAGGGTTTTTTCGTGTCTTGATGGTTTGAATATCCGCCCGGTAGATGCCTAAGGGGCTATCCACCAATCTCGCGCGAGATTGGCTTGATCCGGTGTTTTCTATAGTGGGATTGGGGCACCGTTCCTGTAGAATTGCATCTCAGAATGATTGTTTTGCATCGCTACTAGCCTTGAAAACGATAGAGGGCTGCAATGAAAGATACGGCAAGCAATGCGAATGATGAGAAGAGTGGGAGCAATGAACGTTATTCTTCCCAGAACTCCCATTCCTCGCAGCGGGTACCGACAAAACCGTCGCCACGACCAACACCTTCGCGGGCTGCAGACGATTCTCGTGTGATTCCGCCACGCGGCGACTACCAAACTCTGTTGAGCTACCAGAAAGCCGAAACGATTTATGACATCACCTTCCGGTTTGCCCACAAGTTTCTGTCGAAGGGTGATCGCACGATCGATCAGATGATTCAATCGGCGCGTTCAGGCAAGCAGAACATCCTGGAAGGGAGCAAAGCGGGAACGACCTCCAAAGAAACTGAGATCAAGCTCACCAACGTCGGCCGCGCTAGCCTGGAAGAGTTGCTCGCCGACTACCGCGACTATCTGCGAGTCCGCGACCTCAAGTTCTGGGACAAAGATTCCAAAGAAGCTAAGTTCGTTCGTGACCTCGGTCGCCAGACGCCGCAGTCGTTCGAACTCTATCGGGAGTTCGTGGAAACTCGTTCTGCTGAAGTCATTTGCAACATCGCGATTTGTTTGATTCATCAAACAAATTACCTCTTGGATCAGCAATTGAAGACACTTGAACGAGAATTCCTTGAACAAGGCGGACTGCGTGAGCGAATGACGAATGCCCGCATCAAATACCGCAACCAGCAACACCCGAAGTGATAAAACTACAGCAAGGTAACTCAAGTGGCTGCGTAAACTAGCCTTATCCAATTCCGTTCATTTATCGTAGTGCGATGGAACGGGAAATCGACCAGCTCGATACTCAGAGAGGAGCCACTGTGCGAATTCAAAATTGAAGTTGCCGTAGTTTGGATCCGATTGACAATGCGAAGCCCAAGCAATTAACTCAAAGTCATCGGAAACGTAGGAGGCGATTTCATGATGATTGGTTGCGATGGAAACAAAAACAAAAGCCTGCTGTCGAATCTTCTCCGTAGGATCGTAGGGCAGGCTCGATCTTAGTTGATCGATCTTCGCGAAAGCACCTAAATACGCTTTGTCAAAACTTGGCGACGAGTCGCGAAGGTCCAGTAGTTCGTCACAGTCTGCCGATCGCAGAGCGTTTTGAAGCGGTATGACGCCGGTTTCTATTTCGTTCAATAGTTCTTGGAGGCTGGGAAGTGTGCTCATTGTTGCAAGGTCCATCCCCAAGCTGAATCTGAAAATCACAGACTAACAAATCCGGTCGTCCAGTGATCAACGTCTAGTTGATACGGGTGCGGTCCGGCTGGTGCGCTCGTCGGCAGTTAATTTTCCACGGCTCATTGGGGGATAAGATCACTGACAGCGGGTTTTGATTGTAGCCATTTATCAAAGACTTTGTTCCAGATGTTGCTCAGTAGTATACAACGGA
>CAUJKA010000380.1 GCA_963204965.1 Planctomycetota bacterium
GGAGCCATCGGATCACCTACTAGCCAAAGACGCTTTGCCGACCAGTCAGAAGCCAAACTATCCTGCTGGTCAGGCATCCGGCAAACTCTTAACCAATCGAATGCTTGTCTAACTATAGCCTTGTTGCTCGTAAAATGAATGCGCTTTGGTAAGCCGAAAATTACTGGTAATCTCAACAAGTCCGCTACCGCATTTCGCAAGCTCCGCCTCGGCGGTGCGCAAAAGCTCTCGTCCTATTCCACGGTTTCGAAACTGTTCCTCAACAAATAATGCAGTGACTCGGCCAACAGGTTTCGGCCGATGAAGAACAATCATTGTGTGAATCGTAATTACTCCAACCAGTTGATCGCTCAACGTCTCTACAACGAAGGCCAGATTGCCGCTGGCCGTGAAGGCCAACCAATTGCTTCGTACTTGATTGTTTGAGGTATCGTGTCAAAGCGACGTCAATAGAGCCGCGATCTGAACGGAATCGTCAATCGTCGCTATTCGAAGAGTGTATTGTTCCATCGGAGGATGCACTTCTAGTTGAAAATGTGAGACTCGCCAGAATGAAAGTCGGACGTAAACGCGCAAATGTTCCCGGTGACCATATGCTCAAGTTCATCCTGCGTTGCAGTCTTGAGCCATCTCCCTGTGATCCAACAAACTGAAAAGATAATGTCAGCGGTGGACGCTAGCCTGACTGGCGGAATCTTGACCATGTCACCGGTTGCTGGATTTACCTTTTCGCTGGCAGGTCGAACGTACGAGAGATTAGCATCTTTCCGAGCAATGGCGTCGATGACCATCGCGATTCCTGGAACATCGTTTTCGCTCGCCTCATTAGAAAGAAGGTCGCCAATTCCAATCACTATCGTTCGTGCTCTTGATGAGCGGACGGGGTTGATAATTCGCTCCGAAAAATTGAAATTCAGTTTTCCAGATGTAATCTCTGTCAAGAAGGGTGCGTTGAGTTCAAAATTTCTAATTGCATTCTTACGCTCAACTTCGGCTGAACCCTGTCCCAACAGTGATTCGAGGTTATCGGGGGTCAGAAAGGCAAGCCATGAAATTGGGATCAACCGCTTCGATTCCGCGAGTATTTTGGAGCCCAGGGCTAGTGATCCACGAGCTGACATTCGCTGTTCCTGCAAACACAATAAAAATGGGGATACACGGACTTCAAGACCGGTGGTCGCCTTCTTGCATTCAACGCTTAGCAATCACTTGCCGTCGAAAAAGCTTCGGCGCAAAAACTGCGGCCAACAAAGCCACAATCGTTGAGACAAACCAGGCGACAAGAGCGTATGTCAGTGACTCTCCAAGTGACCATTTGATTGTACAGGCCAATACGAATGCGGCCAGCAGCAGGTAGGGCGCTACAAACAAGGCTGTTCGTGTAACACGACCCCGCCAAGGAAGTTCCAGAAATGCCAGAGACGGCGAAAAGAATAGAACTGCGAAGGAAATGAGGATTACCTCGGTAAGCCAGTTACCATAGTCGAATCGGTAAGCAACATGACCGTTTCGATTGACAAAAAGTTCATTCTTGCAGTTGCAATTGTAGTAGCTCACGAATTCGTCACGGAGTTCCCACTGGTCAATACATGACTGATGGCAAGCGGAATCGTCAAGGATCGCAAACCGTTCATCCTCGATTCCCCACATTGTCATTGCAAAGGTATCACGCATTGGGTCATCAATTGGGCAACGACACAATGCGCATGGCATTCCAGCGTCAACCAGCGCCAACTTGTAGGCTCCTCAGTGTGATAGTCGGTAGTGTCCGTAGCTGCCTCGATCGAATTCTCCAAGGTCACACGATCGCAGCAACCCAGCCTATTTCAGTATAGCAAGCCGATCCTGAACCGATTGTGGCTTGGATTCAACAAATAGATGCGGATCGAGTGAATCGACAAATGCAATGTTGAAAATCGTTTTGTGATAGTGCCACTGGCAACCCCACGAAGAAACTGGTCCGAACCTGCCATTGCACGAGAAGCGGCCCCAATGGCCGCGAGTCACATGAAAGATTTCGTGTGAGCTACGCTCAGGTGCGCCGCAATGCACCCGATCCCAAACAAATCGGACAACCAAGTGGTCATCGTGAGGATAAACTTGTAGCGGTTCAATTTGAGCGTCTTTAGCTGAGTTGAAGCCCTTCAGATCTTCAAGACTCACAAAATTCTCCCATTCGCGAAAGCGAACGCTGTGAACCATGAACGCATCGCTGGACTCATCGAAGGGTGGGACGGTAAGCGCCTCTGGAAACGAGTTACGAACAGCAGCACCGCGACCACCGCGAGACTCTTTTGTCCATTCGACTGTGATTCGCTGTATGAGGATCATAGTGTTAGGAGGTAATTCGCCAAAAGAAGCAGAAACCCCGCGGACCGCGGCGAGTTTCTAATTGCGTCACGGTCGCTCGATACACGGCTTCAAGTACGTACTTGTCAGGATAAAGCTAGAGATTCATTTTCGGCGAGCTTGCGACTTGCCTGCGCCGAGCGATGAAGACCGCAGCTAATAAGATGACACAAGCCCCGCCGATGAGGACTGGTACTGTGCGTCGGATTTCACCCGGGATGCTGAGGAAATCGGGAAGTCCGGTCTGCCAGAACACCCATTCCGAAGCGACTTGCGATGCCAATGCTCGATTGCCGGTCTCCAATACAACAATTCCGTCACGCGTGTCGGGATTGACCCGAACAGATGCATTGATTGCGGGTTCATTCGCGCCATCATGACCGAATACGAAGTTGCCGGTTGCTGTTGGCGCGTAAAGCATCGTGCCCAAGCCCCAGATCTCGATGCCTTGCGATTTAGCATGAGCTTGGCGCATGGCGTCGATTGTTGCCTGCGATAGTGGCTTGTCTTTAACAACGGACAACTGGGCCATAACAAACTTTGCCATGTCACTGGCTGAGGTGTTGAAACCGGTCGCCGCATTCGATGCATACATGTAAGTTGCCGCGGGCTTGCCATCCTGGTCGTAGGACTTCGCGGAGTTCTCCACTTGGCTAAGATCGAAGTATCCAGAGCGAGTCATGCCGAGGGGGTGGAATAGGCTGCGTGACATGTATGTTTCGAATGGCTCCCCTGAAACTTCTTCGACAAGCAGTTCGAGAAGCAAGTAACCACCGCCAGAGTACTGCCATTTGCTCCCAGGCTCCATTCCGACTGCGATGGCCACAGGCTCTCCAGTGTATGACTTGGGATTGGCGAGCGATTGCTCAAGCGTCGGAAGCTGCTCGCCTGATAGATAGTCACCGAACCCCAATCCGTCCACAAGCCCAGCAGTGTGACTCTGCAGTCGTCGAGTCGTGACCTTGTGATTGTCGAACTGGCTTGGTGGTAGATGCCAGCGTGTCAAATAGTCATCGACCGGGCGGTCTAAGTCGAGCTTACCATCTTCAACCAGCCTCATAACGCCCCAAGCCGTAATCCATTTACTCATCGAAGCAGTCGCGAACACAGTGTCGCGATCGACCGAATCTGCAGAAGTGGAGTAATACTCGGCGCTGATAGCTCCGTCTTCGATCAACAAAAGAGCGGTATTCCCACGATTACCTTGGTCAATCATCTTGATCGCTGAGCGCATGAAAGCCGGCGCGTCGTCTGTGGTTGCCAAAGGCTGCCTCCACCACCCAAACAAGGCACCAGCTACGACAATGGTTGACCAAACGACAATAGTGATCAGAGTTACCATGCCGACTTTAAAGTAGTACACGCGTAGCCATTCCTTTGACACTGAATTGGAAGAATGTGATCGCAGCCGAATGCTACAGTTCCCAAAAACGAAATTGATTCTATCAAACCGCTGGAACCGAGCCGCTCAGCTCCACGATCCCTCGACGATCTCAACAAGATTAGCTATTTCGCTTGTTCGATTCCAGCTCGACGTTCAAGGATCAGTTTTAGTCCAGCGGAAAAACGAGTCAGCGATTCGTTTGTCTCGAAAGAGTCTACACCATCTACAAAAGAACGCGCCACGACGAGGCAGAACAATCGCGATTTTGCCATTGCAAGTTTGCTGTGGCTCGGCGACTTGTTCTCTTGGGCAAATTGATAGAGGGTTTGAGCATCTGAATCGCTGATTGTTTCAACGAGGAAGATCGTGAATTGTTGGTTACGGTGCTCCGAATGCTTGTCTGGACGAAGGCTCGCAGAAACTGTCGACCCCGCGCGAATGGACGACAGTATTCGTTGAAGCGAGGCATTATCTCGGCTGCCTAACCATACGTCGGGAAGTTCCGTTGCGACTTCAATATGGCTGGGCTGGTAGCTATCGGATGAAACCAGTTTCGAGATTTCAATAATCGTTGATGTCATGTCGATCGTCGGATTATACTTACTGAAGCCCCAGTTGATGAATCCAATTCCGTCATCGGTTTGCACCTCGTCATAACCCCACGAAGTACGGAGATCTCGATATTCGGGTGTCTGCTCGATGAACCGCATGAAGTATCCAGAGACTTCTGGCTCCGAGAGTGCCGCGGCAGCGCGAAACATTTCATTGGCGTTTCCGCGAGCTTTGTTGGCGGCGTGATAAAGCAAGCCCAGGCACAAATGAATATCACGAAAGTCAACGCGTTCCTGCTCAATCATTGCGATCGCAGTAAGCCCATCGGCGACCACTTCGGCCTTGCTTTCACGTATACCAAACACTGCTGCGCGATTAGCAAAGTTCATTAACGTATAGAATTGATCCATGCTGATAGAGCGTCTGGTTTTCAAGCGATCATTGGCATCGGACCGTGCGTACTGCTTACAAACGTGACGGATCTCGTCGTCGAGTGAATTGGCGGTTGGCGCAATCAGATTGAGGTCGCCACGCCAGAAATCGTATTCCGATTCAGGTAACGGAGATTTGCCGCCAGCACCGGACTCTCGCCACTTAGTTTCTGCCCTGCTTGCGTCCGCAAGTTGTTGGCCGAGTACGAATGGTTCATCGGAAGAATCGGACTGGGATTTTTCGTTATTCATGCTGGTTGCGTCATTAGTGCGATTGCACGAGAGAAAGGTTGCGAGTGCCATTGCAGCGATCAGGTAGCTCAAGCGTTTCCACACGGCACGACGATCCTCTTGCAAAATAAGGGCGGGCTATAAGCCAGCCCGAGTGGTTGAGCAACCTTTGCTCTGATGGCCCATCGAGGTCTTTGTGAAAATCTCGTGGCACTTCGCGATTCTTATTATGATCGCGCAGTCATTAGTGTACCAGCGAGTTAATCACGTTGAAGTCGATGAAAGGAATTGCTGGATTGAATTTTTCAGGTTCGGAAATGATCAATCTCGGCCCGCCCATTTTGACCCTCACCGCTTATGGCTCGCACCACTCGCCACGCGACTCTCCCGCGAAATAGTCATTGGTTATCGGGAATGTCAGCGCGCGGGAGAGTTCATTGTGCGTGGCCCCTCAGACCAACGAGCTATATATGTCTGCCTGGAGCAAACGAATCAAAGTCTCCCAATGACTCAACGGGCAATGCAACAAAGAGTTAGATCCAGGATTCTCTCACCGAGGCACTAAGGCACGGAGTACAGAGCAAAGAGAAATCCGTTGCAGTCGATCGTTTTAATCTCCGTGCCTTTGTGAGAAAAAACAGATTGGCAGGCGTTCTATCAATCGACAGATCCAGATACCTGGGACTCGATTTGACTCGCGTCCCAGGCTGTAAAATATCGTCGCATCCGCGACTTCGAACTACTTGTTATTGGCTGTAACTCCAGGCCAATCGTCAGTTCGGAATGGCGTCAAAGGCAATCGATCTTTGTTGAAGACGTTGCAGCGAGGATTGTCTGCCCACGCGTATCGAACGGCAACTGGATTGGCTACAGCTTCGCTAGAGATTTCAATGCGATTGTCAGGCAGTATCTTGGCGTTGGCCCAAACAAACTTCTTGTCTTCACCAGCGATCGAAAATCCAATCGGCTTGTCGCGAACATCAAATGTCCACCATCCGTCGACATTGTCGAAGCTGAGCACGATCTTGGACTCTTGCTTTTCCATCGACTTGTATCGTGGACTCTGAGCGTTGATCTTGATGCCGTAGTCATTGGCTAGAGCAAGTCGAGCTAAACGGCGTCCGACGTCAACCTTGTTGCGTGGGTGAATGTCTCGACCTTCGCCAATGTCGATAATGACCGCTTGTCCAGTTTTGGACAATTTATCCATTGTCATCGTTTGAGCTTCGCGAAGTTCGGCCCAAGAACTGTCACCTGGTTGATCGACTTCGGGGTTAAAGTCAGCCAACTGAACCCAATAAAATGGAAAGTCGCCTTGGCCCCATTCATTGCGCCAGTTCTGAATCATTAGCGGAAACAGATCGCGGTACTGATACGCGCGGCCCGCGTTGGACTCGCCTTGGTACCAAATCGCTCCACGAATGCCGTAGCCGATGTGACTCTTGAGAACTCCATTGTAGATATTGGCAGGTCGATGATTGCCTGAAAGGTTTCGCTTGAGATCGGCCAGCTTTTTCTTATCTTCGTCCGTTGCGTCAGTCTTGGCAGCCAGCTCTTCTGCAGTCTTGGCTTGATTGTCCGAGTTAGTCAACATGTTGGTGTACTTACCATCAGCTTCCAAGACGGACCGATTGATCCAAGCTTCGCAAGCCGATCCACCCCAAGCGTTATTGATCAAGCCGACTGGGACGTCCAAACTGTCATGAAGCTGTCGTCCGAAGAAGTAGCCGACCGCTGAGAATCGACCAACACTGTCTGGAGTACAGACCTGCCACTTCGCGTTCGCGTGCTCCCAAATTGGCTCTTGCGTACCAACTTGCGGGAAATTGATCATGCGGATTTTGGGATGATTGGCCGATAGTTTTTCGAGATCAGCGTCATAGGATTGCTGGACGCTCCACTGCATGTTCGACTGGCCGGAACAGATCCAGACTTCGCCGACCAAAATGTCGCTGATTTTAACTGTGTTCGATCCCGTAACTGTAAGATCGTAAGGACCACCCGCATCGAGCGGGCTGAGCATCACATGCCATAGTCCGTCAGCACCTGCCGTAGCGGAATGGGTTTGTGATCCGATTGTCACAGTAACTTTTTCACCAGCAGCAGCTTTGCCCCAAACCTTGTTGGCTTGCTTTTGCTGCAGTACCATGTGATCGGTAAAGATATTCGGGAGCTTGACTTCGGCCATCGCCGAGGAAGCCAAACAGCTTAGGATTGCCAAGATTGGCGCGAACCATTTCAACTTTTTCATGAGGCGAGTTCTCGCTGTAGGAAGGAGAGGGGAAGGGCAGGAAAGACGCATTATAGCAGCTCTGCGGCGTGCTGTGGACACTTAACGATACATCTAACCCACTCGAAAACCCCAAAAGAAGATGAGCCAGATAAAACCTGATTGCGCCAGCCCAAGTACTCAAGAACATCGCCAAGCCGCGCCGTCGGTGCTGCGGTTCGCGATCGTGACCATTAGCGACTCTCGTACTTTGGCCACCGATAAAAGCGGTGAACTTCTACAGCAGGCGATGGAGCAAGCCGGACATCAATTGTCGGTGCGCAAAATCGTAAAAGATGATATCGAGCAGATTCGCGGAGCGGTCTATACACTTTGTGAAGATCCCAAGCTGGATTCAATCTTGCTCACCGGCGGTACCGGTCTTTCGCCTCGTGATCGAACCCCAGAAGCGATTCAGCCGTTGCTGGACGCCGATATTCCAGGCTTTGGGGAGCTCTTTCGAATGCTCAGCTATCAAGAAATCGGCGCCGCTTCCATGCTTAGCCGCGCTATGGCAGGACGTCGTGGACGCGTTCTGATTTTCTGCTTACCTGGTTCTACCAATGCTGTTCGACTGGCTGTTGAAAAACTGATCGTTCCCGAACTGCCCCACCTAGTTCACCACGCTCGGGTCAGCTAACGCTACTCGCCGTTCAAACCTCTGATCTGGTAAAGACGTCCTAAATTTAACCTTGCCTTCAACAGCGAATCGGCCTTTTCAACTAAAGTAATCAGCAATTAAAGTAGTTAGCCTAAGAAACTCAGTTAAGCCCACCGATTTGACTCACAGTCAGGAGTATGTGTCATGGACAAGTTAGACCAATTGAAGAACTTGGCGATTATGAGCGCCGCAGATGGAAGTCTTTCCGAACACGAAATCTCGCTGCTTGTCGATCGATGTAGCGAGCTTGGACTGACCGAAGAGCATCTCGAGCAAGCGATTGCTTTTGCACTGAGCAAAAATGCATCGATGGCGCTTCCCAAAGATCCTGACGAACAAGAGAAAGTCCTGGAAGACTTGATTCGTATGATGGCCGCCGATGGTCAATTGGCCGAATCGGAAAAACAACTGTTCGCATTATCGGCAGCTAAAATGGGATTCCCCATCGATCGCCTCAATGGCATGATCGATCGTCTCGTTAGATCGATCGGCGCAAAGCCTGCCTAATAGCCGTCTGCCGAGTTGCACCTTGACCGCCGCGAATCATCATGACGCAGCGGCGGGTGCTGCATCTAATCTATTTCGCAGCCATTCAATGAAGCTTAGCAGCGGAGTTGTACTCATGGTTGTGATCAGTGCCATCAGCACCATCATAGTAAAGAGCGTTGGCGAGATAATCCCTAGGTCCAATCCGACGTTCAACACGATCAATTCCATTAGGCCGCGAGTGTTCATGAGCGTTCCAAGCGATGCAGATGTCCACCAGTCTAGACCGGTTAACTTCGCTGCGACAAACGTTCCGCCGAATTTGCCAACCGTCGCAACCGCGACGATTGCAGCGCAGATCAACCAATCGCTCGAATTATCGACTAAGCCAATTTGAGTCCGCATGCCGGTAACGGCAAAAAATGCGGGAAGCAGCAATATTGTCACAAAGTCGTGCAACTTGTTGCGAAACTCGCGTGACACGATGCTGTCGTGAGGAATGATCGCGCCGATCAAGAACGCCCCGAAGATCGCATGAATTCCGATCGACTCGGTGATGAGCGTTGAGACTAACAGGGCTACCAAAATCCAAGCTGTAACCCGAGCTGACATCGTAGACTGGTTCAACCTTCCTAGTACTTTCTTACCGAAGATCTTCGCGAGAATCAGGACGATTCCAATGTATGCGACCGCTAAGACTGAAGTACGAACCGCACTTGAAACGTCCGCTTGCGATACCCCGGCGACGAAAGCCAATAAGCACCAAGCGGTTACGTCATCAGCGGCAGCACAACTAATCGCAATTGCGCCCACGCTACTCTTTTCCATTCCGCGATCAGAGAGTATTCGCGCCAAGACTGGAAAGGCCGTTATCGCCATAGCCACTCCCATGAATAACGCAAAACTTGTGAACGACGCTCCGTCTGGCGCCAATCGTTCGTGCAGCAACAAAGCTAGACCCGAGCCCATCAGAAAAGGTACTACGATACTAGAATGCGATATTGCAATCGAAGCACCGGCTTTGGATTTGAGGACGTCTGGATTCAACTCCAACCCAACCAAGAACATGTACAAAATGACTCCCAGCTGTGCAATAAGCGCAAGAAGTGGGCCAATCGATGCTGGTTGTATAAAGTGCATTACCTCGGGTGAAATTCGTCCAAGAATGGACGGGCCTAGAACAATTCCGGCCAACATCTCACCAATAACTCTCGGTTGACCAAGCTTCGCCATCACCGACCCGAGCAGCCTTCCAAGAACAATGACCACAGCCAGCGCGCCGAGCACATGCGGCAAAGTATCAACCGCAACTTTCGCGACTGGCTCTGCCATGGGTGACATTGGCCCAACCAAGTTTTCCCGCGAATTGGCTTCGCCGAAAAATCGAATCAACATAAACAGTCCAACGCTTGCGGTAATCATTACTGAATACCCCAAGAGGTGAAACAATAAACTAAGTCGATTGGAAGCTTCGTCTTGTTGATTCTGACTTAACATGGATCTGGAAAACTCGAATGCATTCGAAATTCAGCAATTTAGGGCTTGGGGCCTTCAGGAACAAACAACTCATTGACCTTGTCGACAGCCAACTCAACAGGTGTTCCCTTGTCCCAACCAATCGGCGTACTTTTGTTTTCTTCGTAGAGCGACTCCATTGGTTCCCAAACTGCATCGACCTTGTCGGTGAATAAGTCACCGATTAAAAGGTCGGTCACCGTGCCACGATGCTCGGGGTAGTGCTTCACGAAATTGCCAAAATTGAATCCGTCGTAGTACTCGCAGACCAATCGACGCATGCGATCGATTCCCTGGTTAAGCAGCTCGCCCCAACTTCCCAACTGTGATTCTGATGTATTGCCAATCTTCAGGCCTTCGACAATTGCATCAGCTGCCATTTCACCAGACTTAAGTGCTAACAGAACGCCTGAAGAGTAGAGCGGGTCAAGGAAGCCAAAGGCATCGCCAACTGTAACCCAACCGTCTCCTGCCCATCGCGTGGCACGATAAGAATAGTCTTTGGTTGCGAAGTATCCCGTGACGCGCTTTGCCGAGGCGATCCGCTCTTTAACCGCTGGACAATTCTCGACTTCTTCCATGAACACTTCCTCATGTGTGCCGCGTCCTTTGAAAAGGTAATCAAATGGAGCAACGACTCCGAGACTTAGCCTGTCGTTGTGCAGAGGAATATTCCAAAACCACCCAAGTTTGTTGGGAGTTTGAATGACAACCGTCGCACCTTCGTCCTTGCCAGTATCGCGGTAGGCCCCTTCAAAGTAGGTCCATATCGCTCCCTTATTGAGAATCGGATCCCAGACTCGCAGCTTAAATTTGTTCTGCAACAATCCACTTTGACCACTCGCATCGACAACTACTGTGGCTCGCACTTCATGGACCGATCCATCCGCTGTCTTGACTTTCACGCCGACTGCTCGACTACCTTCAAAGAGAACGTCTAATACTCGAACACCTTCGTGGGCGATAACGCCATGTTCACGAGCGTTCTCCAACATCATTTGATCAAACTCACTACGCACAACTTGCCAAGTTTGGGAACATTCGTGAGGCTTGTTATCCCAAAAGTAAAACGGTGCCGAGACTTTGCCGTTTGCATTGACGAACTGGACGGAGAACTTCTTCACAAAACAGCTTGCCTGCATTTTGGGAATCATGTTTAAGCGCTTGAGTACCCAATAGGTCTCGGGAATCAGCGATTCACCGATGTGAAACCTGGGGAAATTCTCACGCTCGAATAACTGAACGCGAAATCCACTCTGCGCGATAAGCGTTGCTGTTGTGGATCCAGCTGGGCCGCCACCAATCACTATTACATCAGACTCATGGACTAGCGTACTGATCATCTCATTTCCCTTTTAGATAGCTGTTAAACTCAACGGTTCAAAGGATGGGCCGCTCCAAACGACAGTCATCGTGTTCTTGTGAAATCTAGTGCCACGAACTGGATTCGGTTTCATGTGGCTCTCTAGCTGCTCGCAATAGTTGAATTAGATGTCGTAACTCCGTAGCGGACATATGGCCCAGTTGCTCTGAGTGACACTGTTGAAGCGGCTCGGCAATTTGGTCCAGTAGGATGATCCCAGCCTCGGTAATCCCGATCTGCACAATCCGTCGATTCTCTGGAGGACGATCACGAACGATCAAGCCGCGATCTTCCAGCTTGTCCAGCATTCGCGTGATGTCTGGCGCCCTTGAAACCAAACGTTCAGCTAACGTTAGAGTTTGCAGCATGTCGGGCTGAGCGGCTCGCAGAAGGCGAAGGACGTTGTATTGCTGTGAAGTGAGTCCAAACTCTTGGAAGAGCTCGTCTTCGTGTGCTCGTAACCGGTCAAAGGTTCGCCAGAGGTTTAGGAACACCTCTTGCTCTAAAGAGTCAAATCGCGGGGTTTTGCGAGTTGTCTTGCTTCGTGTGCTGTTCATTTTGAAAATCGCCTCCAGGTAGAAGAGATAATACACCGGCCAACAACAGTTGTCCAGACAACTGTTGTCCAACTGTTTTTTCTTCCTAGTTCGTTTGGTACGATCTAATCTGCCGGAAAGAACCAGTGCGGACGATCCAAAGCGACTATGCTTGCACTAAGAAAATCAAAACCGAAGCGATGGATCAAAATCAGCGCGAGACTAACTATTTCGCTCGGTCCAACGTGGTTAAACGCGGCAGGAAATTGACCTACCCGGAACATGCAGGGCTGGTTTGGTAAGTTCTTATCTGCCGGAAAGAACCAGAGTGGACGTTTCAAAGCGATCACGCCCACGTTAAGAAAATCAAAACCGAAGCGATGGACCAAAATCAGCTCGAGACTAACTATTTCGCACGGTCCAACGCGGTCAAACCCGGCAGGAATTTGACCTAACCAGAATCATGCAGGGCTGGCTTGGTAGGTTCTTATCTGCCGGAAAGAACCAGAGTGGACGTTCCAAAGCGATCACGCCCACGTTAAGAAAAACAAAACCGAAGCGATTGACCAAAATCAGCGCGAGACTAACTATTTCACGTAGTCAATCTCGGTCAAACCCGGCAGGAGTTTGACCTACCAGAAGATCTCAGTGCCAACATTCAGGCCAATGAAGCCGAGCGAATCGTCCATAGGACTGTCGCCTGCAAGACCGTTATCACGACCGATAAAGGCCGCCGATGGATTCGCTCCACCAACGTTCGTGTAGAGCTGGCCTTCGATCGCGACCGTAAGAGCTAGCCATTCAAGCGGCGTTAGCCGCGCACCAACTTGGATTTCCGAGACATTCGAAAGTGCGTCGGCTCCATCCTCGAAATTGCGAACATCAAGGCTACCGATCGCTTGAGTTATGTTGTTCACGCTATCCGACACCAGAAAATCGCGATGGCCGAAAAGTAACGAATGACGCATGTTGCCAAAGATCGATACACGTCGGGCGGCGAATTGATGATTCAAATTCAAGGAAACTGTCGGTCCAAACCCGCGGAACTCAGCGGATGCATTCGCGGTGCCTCGATCGGTGATCGCTCGATAGATCTGGTTTAGTTTTGCATAACGCAGCCCTGCATAGTAGCTGACTCGCTCCGTCAATTCGCGCTGGAGTTCAAAGTCAATGACATCTGCTCGCACACGACTAAAGAACTCGCCGCTCTCAATGAAGGCAAGCCCAGTTGTAATATCGCCATCTTCGCTCAAATAGCCCACAGTGCCTTGACGTCCCACAGGAAGTAAACCGTTAGCCGCATTGGCAGCGAAGGATGTACTTAGATCTAAGTGCCAATAGCGAGTCCTAAAGCCTAGCGAGTTCTGCGAACCTCGTAACCCAAAGTCGACGCGAGGACTGTAGCCGATAGTCCATGGAAACCCAACGTGCGAAAAGCCATTGGCGGTCTCGACGATCAAGCCCGTGTTATTCGCTTGAATCGGTTGAACCAACACATGTTCGTAGTTTGCAAACAGCTTGTAGGTGCCTGGGTTGTTTTTGAAGTTTAAATTGGATCGCATCAATGCGATCTCTTGCTGTTGTTGATTCACCAACGAGTTTAGCTCGGCAAGTTGATACCACATGTCTACGGAGCTCAGATTCGGTTGCTCCATGGCCACACTCTGATTCGTACTCACCATTAGGTTCGGAGCGGTACTACCGGTGTTTCCTACCCGAGGCATACCGCTTTCTGAAAACGGAGACATGGGGCCTTGAGCGACCGCACTCAAGCTGAAAGCGACTACTGCAACTGCAATTAGGGCAACCGTGAATACTGATTGCACTCGAGCTTGAAACACATGTTGCATGGACAAAACTCCGAAATAAGTTTGCCGGATTTGTGATAAGTATCCCGGTTATGAATCAACAAGTAGCTTCCATAAGTCCCACTTGCTTCGACGGACTCAATCGTTCAATGATTTCGCTGTGGCTTGGACTATTTGCAGCCAATCGTTGGTTTTGCAAAAGCGTTTGGTGAAGCAAGTTTCGAACCTGATCCTGCCAATAGTTCCACGCGGGATGCAGTCTTTGCGAATGCAGCTTCGTGGCGGGACGCAGACCAGCACCTGCCATAATGAAGTGATGATTCGCTTCAGCAAAAACAGGCTGAAGATTATCCAAGTGAACTTGTCCTTGTTCGTCGTATTCGTGCATAAAGCGCTGTAGCGATTCAGGCAGATCTACGCTGCGCGCGTCGCGCCAGAACTCGCTATCGTCACGCTGTGAGACGATGTAGTGAAGCAATACGAAATCGCGAATCTCGTTAAACACCGCTCGAGATCGACGATTAAAATCAGCTGCCCGAGAATCCATCTTTGCGCCAGCAGTGAATCGATCGAGCGGCAAGCAATCGACCAAGTCATCCAGGGCTCTCTGAACCATAAAGATTCCAGTGGACTCCAGCGGCTCGACAAATCCTGCGGACAGTCCCATCGATACGCAGTTCTTGTGCCAGGCGTTCTCTCTGCAACCAATTCGCATCTTGAGTTCGCGAGTGTTGGCGGAATCGCTGTCGAGACCCGCTAGTTGGACTAATTCATTTCGGGCTTGATCGCTCGAAATGTGATTGGACGAAAAGACGTAACCACAGCCCATCGTATCCTCTAGAGGTATTCGCCAAGACCAACCGGCTTGCATACCTTGACTGATCGTGTAGGGTGCTATGTTCTGATCTGAATGTGGAGCTCTCACCACTACCGCGCGGTCGCACAACAGTCTGTGTGATTGATCGATCCAGGGAACTCCCAGCGCTCGCTCGATGAGTACTCCAGAGAAACCAGTACAGTCCAAGAATAGGTCTGCTTGAATTTTGTTTTGGTTCGAGAGACGTAGTGAAGCAATCGAGCCATCGTCGGCCAACTCCACATGAGTTACATCGGCGACAATCCGATCAACACCTTCGCTCTGAGCCAACTGACTTAGGTATTTTGCCAATCGAGCTGCATCCAAATGGAAAGCGTAGTTGGCAATGGCTGGCTTAGAATTTGAATCAACGGCAATTCGGTGATGTTCGCAAAGTTCGCGTTGAAGGCTGAATTCTCCATACGTCATTTCTGGAGAGAGCCAACCCTCACAAATTCCGCGTTGCCAAAAGTGTGCGATGTCGATTCCATCGATGCGAATGCCGCAGATGCCAAACGGGTGCCAATATCGGTGCTGCTTTTGAATCCAATTGTCGAAGCGAATCGCTAACTTATAGGTACCACCGGTTTGACGAAGGAAATCTGCTTCGTCGATCTCCATGTTCTCCAACCAGTCAAGCAGCGACGGAATCGTTGCTTCGCCGACTCCAATCGTAGGAACATTCGCCGATTCAATCAGAGTAATACGGCAATTCAAGCGTCGACCGAGCGTCGCGGCTGCCATCCATCCAGCGGTACCTCCGCCGACAATGGCAATGTGCGGAACATTGTTCTGGGCATCTGATTCTGAATTTGCGGCTAGGGGCTTCATGCGGCTTTAGTAGCAAATCGCCATATTCACCGAAAGCTCAGACGAACTCTCGCGCAGAAAACTGGCCGAAATCGCGCTAGCAAGCGTCCGATTCTGCTTGCACTTTAGCGAGATTCGATTCACGACAGCAGCAATGCTAGCAAGCCAAGGCTGTCTCAAGTCTCAAGTCTCAAGTCTCAA
>CAUJKA010000381.1 GCA_963204965.1 Planctomycetota bacterium
GAAGTCTTGAGTTGGGTAGCGTTTCATACAAACTGCCGGAGAGCGCTTCAAAACAGGTTAGCTCAATCGAATTGGACTGGCAGTACCTTCTCCATGCCATTCTCCGGTTGGAGTTAGCATCAAAGAGCCACACTTGCATCAGATTTCTCGTAATTAGCCCATGATCGCCGCGCAAGAACCTGGAAGAACTGTTAGAGGTAGGAAAATTAAACCGACTATGAATTGAAAGCAGAGCGGGCAATATTGCACTCCTTTTGAGGACTGAATATTCTGCGAAGAGGAAAAGAGCCGGATTCAGGCGAATTCGCCACTCAGGCGGGGCACTTGCCCTCGTGACAGAACTCAATCCAGCTAGAATTACTAAGTCGAAAAGAGAGACTTTTGTGACACGTCTTTTCGAATTTTTATCAATTTATTTTTGCTGATAGCTCAATTGGGTTAGTTGCCATGTCCCGAGATGCCTCGGTAACAATGTGGATCAACGCCGTACGGCAAGGAGATGCCTCCGCAGCAGAGCATCTTTGGCGAAGATATTTTCAGCAACTTATGGCTCAGGCTCGAGTCAGGATGACAAACGTAGACCGCAGCGGCTACGACGAGGAAGATGCTGCAATTAGTACTTTCCACATATTGTGCTCCAAGCTCCAAGAGGGGCATTACGCTTCGCTTTCGGATCGCGACGAACTCTGGCAACTGATGCTGACTGTCTTGATTCGTAAGGTTGGCCGACGAGTCAAGTATCAGCAAGCCTCAAAACGTTCTTCTGCAAGAACCGGTCAGGTGGGTTTTTCAGTAGACGAACTGCCCGCGGCAACGAGTGATGAAATCTCAGAAGAGTGTTTCGAATTGATCGCGCTGCTGAACGATTCAAATCTTGAACAAGTCGCACTGCTTAAGTTCGAGGGCTACACCAACGAAGAAATTGCCGCGAAGCTCAACAGAACACGAAGAACAATTCAACGGATGCTCAATTTGATTCGCAGTCTATGGCAAGAAGCGCTTGATCGTGACCAATCCACTGAATGAACTTTCAACCAATCAACAGCGCGAGCTGTACGAAATCTGTTGGCGGTTTGAGCAAGCTTTGTCCGAAGGTCAGCAGGTAGCTGTTGCTGAGTTCATTCCGACAAACTGTAGCCTAGATCGTGAGTTGCTTGTTGCCGAGCTGACCGAGATACAATCCGACTGGCAGGAGTTGTCCGAGCGAAGCCCGCGTACTTGGACGCCGATGAGCGACGAACGATATGAACTTCGCGAAGAGATTGCTCGAGGTGGTTCTGCTGTAGTTTGGCGCGTGTGGGATAAACATCTACAGCGCGAGACGGCCGTAAAATGCCTGCTTGATTCGAAAGACAATGATGCGATGCGAGCGCGATTAGAGCGGGAAGCTCGATTGTGTGCTCGTTTGGTTCACCCTGGTATCGTGCCCATTCATGAGCTTTCCAAGTTTGCGGATGGTAGACCATTTGTAAGCATGAAGTTAGTTGAAGGAAAGACGCTGCTTCAGTTACTCGCTGCTTCACCGCCGATTACTCTAAGCACTGCGACCGAGATTTTCACTAAGGTCTGCCAAGCGATGGCATTTGCACATGCGAAAGGCATCATCCATCGCGACTTGAAGCCCAGCAATATTATGGTTGGAGCGTTCGGTGAAGTTCAGATCATGGATTGGGGGCTAGGAAAAGACCTCAGACAGGCAGATTCGGCCGAGTTCTACTTTCCGCCACAAACTCCTTCGTCCACAAACTCTAAGCTCCCGGACGAGTTGGAGCGGGAGACGTCGCGAGATGAAATCGCTAATGATTCCACTCGCATCGACTCGACTCTAAATGGCAGCGTCATCGGTACACTTGCTTACATGGCACCCGAACAGGCACGCGGCGCGATGGATCGAGTGGATCAACGCAGCGATGTCTTCGCGCTTGGTGCAGTACTTTGCAGGATCTTAATCGGAACCTCTCCCTATCAAGGCGCTGACGAAAACGAACTGCTTCGGCAGGCGCGCAACTGCGACCTGACGGGAGTAATTCCTAGATTGCAAAGTTGCCGAAATCGACGTATGGCGGATTTAGCAATCCGTTGTATGTCACCCGACCAGGATGCTCGACCAGCAGACGCACAGCAGGTACTCGATCTACTTGGATCAATTCGGCAGGCTGATCGTCGACGTACATGGGCTCTCGCGATGCTTGGGGTCTTTACGTTGGTGTGCTGCGGAGCTTTGTTTTCAAGATGGATCGGAGACTCACGGCGCGTTGAGCCCCAAGCTGAGGCAAAGACTCAAGAGCCATCTGCACCGGAAAAACCTCCAGAGCAGCCTGCGCCAGAACTAGATCTAACGGATCCGTCCACGATTGAAAATCTGTTTTTCGCGAAGCAATTCAAACTGCTTCTTGCCTCCTATCCCTTAGCTCTTGCCAAGCATCCCGCAGATTACTTCTTGCATCGAAACATTTGCAGCTCTTTGCTCACGGTGGGGCGTTATGTGGAAGCTGAAGCTGTCTCGCGTAAATTGATCGAACTCGCGGATGATCAAGCCGAGCCGTACTTCCTTCATGCCGAGTCGCTCCTGTTACAGGGTAAGAATCAGCAGGCATTGGAAGAGTACAAGAGAAGCAAGTCCTGTTTGGTTCATGGGCAGACATCCAGCCTACCGATTGACTTTCACTTGAATAGGGCTCAACACAGAGTTGATATCGAGGAAAAGATCGCTTCGGGAAGTGTTCCCGATACGGATTCGATGACTTATGAGGAAATCGTCGAGATTGCCAAAGTTTGTGAGTCCTCGCACATCGGAGTTTCCTTGGATCTCTACGTTCGCGCACTGACCAAGGCCTCAAGTCCGCAGGATCGCAGCTTTAAGCAGTATCATATCATGATGGGATATCAGCAGATCCTACTTCGGGAAGATCTTCAGACCAACGATCGAAATTTGATCGCTGGTGCACTGATGAATTGGATGCGAGAACAGTTTCTCTTCGCTACGTCAGACCCTGCAACAGAACGCTCAATTAAGGCTGAGTTGCTTCATCTATTGAAGCATGGAGCAGCATTCTCGCACATCCGATCTTTATGCGATGACAAGCGAGTCGACGAAACGCTGCGCAAAGAGTTGGCAGAACTTTTGCGAGAGATCGATCCGCCTAAGTAGCGGTATAGTCGTTTAGGCAATCGAAAGAACTGAACCAGAATAGTTCTTGGTGTGTCTTATCGACCAGGGAAGGCGCTGCGAGTAGCCCGCCTTGTCGCGGCCATTGACGTTGCGTTTTCTGCAAACTACATTCAGGCTGTCGTCTTGTGTTATGGGCAGATTCGCCACTCCGGTTCTGTACTCACGATGAGGCCAACCAACAATGAGTCTTGGCGAAACAATAATTGTCCTTTTGCTCTTGATCAGCGTGAACGCATTTTTGGCGCTAGCGGAGCTTTCCATTGCCAGCGCGAAACGCATTAAGCTAAATCAAATGCTGGACGCAGGCGATTCCCGCGCAGGTGTCGTGCTAAAGTTGAAGGACAATCCCAATCACTTCTTAGGGATTGTGCAGATTGGCTTGAACGTCGTCGGGATTCTGGCCGGTGTCTTTGGAGAATCGTCGTTCACGCTTCGCTTCTCAACGGCCTTTGCCGCAATAGGATTGCCCGATGGAGTGCTGCGCGAAAGTCTGGCTGTGGTGCTTTCAGTCAGCGTGATAGCTGCCGTTTTTCTTCTGTTTGGCGACCTGCTTCCCAAGCGCCTTGCCATTTACGCTCCCGAGCCAATCGCTTGCACTTTAGCTCCCATTCTTCGTCGACTGCAACGTCCCTTTGCTCCGTTCCTCTGGTTCTTTGGCAAGGTCGTTGACACCATACTCAAGTTCTTCAACATCCACAGTAAGCGCGAAGAGGACGTCACTACCGATGACATCTACGCCATGGTGGAAGCCGGCGCACACTCAGGAGCCGTAGATCGCGACGAACATCACCTCATCCGTAACGTTCTCGAACTCAGCGAGCGAGCGATCACCAGCGCGATGACTCCCCGGCAAGACATCGTTTCCATTGATGTCAGCGACGATGCCGAGACGATTAAGACGGTGCTAGCCAATGAACCCAAGGCCCGGTTCGTTATTACCGACGGAGACATCGACCACGCGATTGGATACATCGACGCTGCGGACCTATTGGCCAGAGCGATGAATCAAGAGCCGATTAAGCTGCAGCGAGAGCAATTGCAGGCCTTCGGCATGAAGCCCGTTCTCTTGATGCCGGATACGATCACAGTGCTCAACTGCCTTGAACGATTTCGTGAGGCTGGCGAGGATATCGCTCTGGTTGCCAACGAGTATGCCGTGGTGGTCGGTTTGATGACCATGAACGATGTTATGGCTTCTATTATGGGACGCATCGTCGAAGAGGTCGCGCGCGAGAAGAGCATTATCAAGATGAAGGATCGCGAGAACGCTTGGCTGATCGATGGACTAGCTCACATTAGCGATGTGAAAAGTCTGTTTGATTGGGACGAGTTGCCTATGGAGGAGAACTATCAAACGATTTCGGGCTTCCTAATGTTGCTGCTCAAGAAGTGGCCGCAAAAAGCTGACAGTGTTATCTGGCAAAATGTTAAGTTTGTTGTGGTTGATACCGAGGGCTCGCGAATTGACCAAGTCATGGCAACCATCGAAGCCAAGCAAGATTGAACTTTGACGCCGCATGAAGAATTGGCGGACTTTAGGCAATCTTGATTCGATGAGGATAGATTGCTAGCGGGACATCTCCGGCATGTTTCAATCAATAAGTCGTGAATTCTGTGTAAATTCGAAGTGGATTTGCGTTCTGATCTGTCGATCTAGCTTGCTGTTCGCTTAAAGTAGCCTATGATTAAACTCGTGGGCACTGAAGAGAGCTCACAACTGAACTTTCGGCTGTCTTTCCGGCACTGGGACCAATTTTTTGCGTTGGCCAAAGTCACAAGGTGCAAGTGCAGAAGCACGCCCGACTTTCGCCAGTCTCGCAGCGGCTCCGTTTTTTTGCCGCCAGCAGTCGAAGGCTCAAATATGGCCGCTAGGATGAATGTCCTAGCGGTTTTTTTACGTTTATACGGTAGGTAAGGTTGAACGTCGTGGAATTCGCCAGAGTTCCTTCTTCAAGTAGTGCGACTCAACAGAATTCCTTCTTCAAGTAGTGGGACTCGCCAGAGTTCCTGCTTCCGTATGAGACCTCCTTTCGTGAGCTCCTCGCACTCCATGAATCGGTATCAACTAGCCATGGCGAGCGACGTACATCCAAAAGGGAAGGTGTACGACGTGAGCTGGTTGAGCTCGCGAACCTTCCGTCATCAGTTTTTGAGCTAACAGAAGTTGTTGTCGTTGTTGCTCTGTCGTATCAAGCTCGGCAAGAAACTCGATCGCCTCAGCCAGCCCTGCTTCGTAACGATCCAAGAAGTACACTTCATGCTCCCAGCCCAGCTCGTTTAGGTGAACCGCTAACTTTCGGCCTATCATGGGATCAGCCCCAGCACGAACTAAGCAATCGATCCAAATCTCTCGTGTACAAATCGTTTCGGGCCACTCCATCATCCCTCCATAATCGGGCTCGATCATGGCCAGTCGACCATTGGGCTTGAGAACTCTTTGGCACTCACTCAACACACTTGGCACATCCGCCATCCACATCATGGCACATTGTGTAAACACAATATCCACCGATCGGTCCGGTAATTCGATGCTATCGGGCGAATTCTGAACGAACTGAACGCGGTCTCTCAATCGCTCGGGCAAGTTAGCTCTCGCATTTTCCACCATGGTCGGAGAAATATCCATGCCAACGACATTAACTTCGGAGCGTTCTGCGAGGTCGGCCGTAGTTAGCCCCCACCCGCAGCCAAGATCCAGCACGGTGGTCGCGCCTCCGATGCCCGCAATACGAAGCAATCGAGCTCGAGCCGGTCTCAGCCAATCCATCTGAAGTTGTGAAAGTCGCAAGCTCGGCGTTGCTGAACTCATTGATTCGTTTCGCGTATTGTAGGGCGTGTGTAGAGGTCTGATATAGTTGTCTCTACACCAAGCATATCATCAATCGAAGTTTGTTACTTTGGATACCGATTGACGGACCTCGTAACACGCCATTCCTGTTTCGTTCGTGACTGATCTCGCAACACGCCATTCCTGCTTTGTTCGTGACTGACCTCGCCACACGCATTCGTGCTTCGTTCGTGGCTTGGTGGGTTTCGTTCCTCAACGCCACCCTACGCGTTCCTGAAGTTTCGCCCGGATTGTCCCACCCATTACCCCCAATTCGCGCCTAGGCGGTCCCCAATTTCGGCTCAATCTGTTAGGCTAAAACTCTGTAGCAGTTGGATGACGGTAAATGTAGCCGGTCATCGCTTGGATTGGGAATTCGTTAACGCTTTTACGAGTAGCAAAATGTGGCGCTGGTTTGTTACATTTACTTGGTTTATCGGCTCAATGGTCAGCTCTCTTTCGGCGTATTCGCAGGAGAGCTTTTCATCCTTGGTTGGACCGGTTCAGGTCGGTCCGGTACAAGGCGGAACGCTGAAAGTTCCGTACTTAACATGGGGCGGCGACGTCGCCACGTTTCTAGCCAACGGCGACTTGCGAACTAAACCAGGATCGACCTACAACAAACTTGGCTTAGATCTCCAGATCACGGCTGGCGACGACTACATCGGCCAAGTCCGCAACTATGTCAGCGGCAAAACTCCGTTTCTTCGCGGCACGATGCACATGTTGGGAATGGCCAGCGAAGTGATCGGAGCGGACCCTCGAACTAAGCCCGTCGTGATCCTACAGCTTTCTTGGAGTGCTGGTGACCATATTGTCGGTCGCGGAGCGATCAAGTCGCTGAACGATCTCAAAGGAAAAAAGATTGCTTGTCAAAAAGGCGGTCCACACGTGGGCTTGCTTTACGACTCGCTTGCAGCGGCCAAGCTCAGCAAATCGGATGTGACAATTGTTTGGGTTGATGATCTAACAGGCGACAAGGGACCTGCCGAAGCGTTCCGAAAAGACACTGCTATCGACGCCTGCTGTGTAATTACGCCTGACATGATTGGTCTGACCAGCGGCATCGACGCTACAGGGAGTGGAGCCGAGGGGACAGTCGAAGGGGCTCACGTCGTCAACAGTACACAGCAGATGAGTCGCTCGATTGCCGACGTCTATGCAGTTCGCAAGGACTGGTACGACGCCAATCAAGCAACCGTTGAGAAGTTTGTGGCTGGCTATCTGAAGGGCACCCAAGACCTAGTCAAACTGCGACGCGAGTTCGAAGACACCAAGAAGATGTCGGAGCCCTACAAGCAGATTCTGACTCTCAGCCAAAAGACCTTTGGTCCACAAGTCTTGCCAACGCTTGACGTCGACGCACATGGTCTGCTGCTCGATTGTTCGTTCGTGGGTCTACCCGGCCAAATCGCATTCTTCAATGACAAAGGCAATCTGAGCGGATTTGAAGGCAAGATGACTAGTGCTCTCGATCTCGCGACCACTTGGGGCTACGCATCGAAGCGATTGGGCTTTGATCCCGTTTCATTTGACTACAAGAAGATGGCAACCTTGGCGGGCGTCGAGTACACCGCGCCGACAACCAGCGAGCGTTTTACGGGACCGGCCGAGACTAAGGACATGTTCTTCGGTGAGAATCTTGATGCCAACACCATCGTGAGTTTTACGATCAACTTTGAACCCAACATTACCGAGTTTTCTGCCGACCGTTATGGCGCAGAGTTCCAGCGCGCGGTCACCGCTGCCAGTACATTTGGTAATGCTAAGGTGGTTATTCGCGGTCACTCGGACCCAACTAAGACCCTGATTGATCTTGTTCAGGCTGGACTCGAAAAGGGAGTCATCAAGCAATCTGGTCAGGCTCCGAATTTCAAGTACTTCCTTAAAGGTCAACCGCTGGATCTGACTCAAACGAAGACGGTCATGGATCTGATCAAGAAAGGTGAGTTCAGCGGCGGCAAGACCGATCCGATGGTTACCCTGCAAGCCGCCACAAACCTCAGCATGCAACGTGCAGAAGCCGTTCGTAAGGCTCTTGAAAAATTTGCCCAAAGCGAAAAATTGAATCTCGACCTATCGCAAATTGTTCCAGTGGGCGCTGGCGTAACAGAACCGCTCATTGCTAAACCTAGGAACATGGACGAAGCCAAAGAGAACATGCGAGTCGAATTCCGCATCGTGAAGGTCAACGCAGAAGCCTTAGCGCCCTCGGATTTTAATTTCTAGGCCAACTGCTTCCTGGCCCGCGTTTTTTAGAATCTAACACACGAGTGAAGGGGTTGTTGTGAGTCGACTAACTAATGGTCATGCGACGCTCTGGATCGTGCTGGCAGCGATAATCGCGTCATCGAGCTGTGCCGTCCAACTTGACGCGGCAACGTTGATCAACGCTCAGCAGGATACGCAAACCGGCAAGGTTGTGGTCATCGTGCTGGATGATTCTGGATCGATGAACAAATCCATGGCTGGCAACGAGCCGAAGATGGTGGTTGCCAAACGGGCCATTAATCGAGTCATCGAGACGCTGCCGCCAAACACTCAATTGGGCATACTTCTTATGAACGGCGCTAGCTCCGCCAAGGGATGGCTTGTGCCACTTGGTCCGCTGGATGCTGTCGAAGCCTCGCGTAGAGTGTCTGCGTTGGCGGCAGATGGAGGCACTCCACTGGGCGCGAGTATGAAACGTGGGCTGGATGAACTGCTTAAGTTGCGGGACGAACGACCCTACGGAGACTATCGATTGCTAGTGGTTACCGACGGCGAAGCGAGCGATGCTGATGTGCTGAAACGGAACCTCCCGTTGGTCGTCTCACGCGGCGTTGTACTGGATGTCATCGGTGTTGATATGCAAGCCGACCATAGTTTGGCTAAACGCTCGCACTCCTATCGCCGCGCCAACGATGCACAGAGCTTCGAGAAGGCACTCAAGGAAGTGTTTGCCGAATCGACAGCGGACGATAACTTGAACAGCCAAGCTGGATTTGATCTCATCGCTGCACTGCCCGACGAAATGGCTTCAGAAGCTCTTCAAGCACTGCGAGAAAGCGTACAGGTGTCGCTTGCCAAATCAAACGGTGGTGGTGATGCAAAACAGGCGGCGACAGATCCCAATGCCGGTTCCAATACGCAAAGCGGCAATCAGAATGTAACTCAGGCAGCCAATAATCTGGCGGAGAAAAACAACCCTGGCTCGAGTAAGTTCTTTTTTGTTGTCATTGTAGTTGTTGTCTTCATGGTTCTTCGAGGGCTCCTCAACCAGAAAAAACGTCGCTGAGTAGACTAACAGGAATCGCATTGGTATCGCGACAGTGGCCAATAGGTTGGCTTGAGCCCCTTCGCTAAACAGAGTTTTCAGAATAGTTGAGTAAACAGGTGAGTGGATCGAAGATAGTCCTAGCAGCTTTTGTTTGGTTGGTGCTTCTGGCCATTGGAGTTGGAGTCTGGAAATTCCTATTGCAGCCTCAGCAGCGCGCGGAACAAGTTGCACAGCAAGCCGAGCAAGAGCGCCAGCAAGCAGAGGCTGAAGAAAAGAGAATCAAAGAGACCGAAGGTACGAGTCGCTATAAGCACACCGTTGAATTCGGGATTGATGCCTTTTCGGGATATGCCGTGTTGCGCTCCAACGAGTTGAAAGACGAATTGGCCGAGAAAGGCATTCGCGCAAACATGCGCGATGATAGTGCGGACTACGTCAAGCGATGGAATGCACTGGCGTCAGGGCAAATTCAATTCGCTGCTTTTCCAATCGACGCGTTGATCAAGACCTGTGCTCAGCGTGGGCAAATGCCTGTGACGATTATCGCGGTCATTGATGAAACCAAAGGTGCGGATGCGATGTTGGGATACAAAAGCCGCTTTCCCGATGTCGATTCACTCAACGCACCCGAAACGCAGTTTGTGTTAGTAGGAGATTCGCCCAGCGAGACACTGACAAGATTGGTGATGCGAGACTTCGATCTTTCGAAGCTTGGTGGAAACGCATTGAAGATGGTGAGTACTCCCGACGAGTTGCTGAAAGCCTATAAACAGGCGACACCCAGCAGTCCGCAAGTCTTCGTGACCTGGGAGCCGTTTGTAGCTCAGCTTCTGGAAAATGACCAATTGCATGTCTTGGTCGATAGCTCCAAGTTCTCTGGATTTGTTGTCGATGCTTTAGTGGTCAGTCGAGACTACCTGTTGAAGCAACCCGAAGTCGTGAAGTCTGTTGTCGAGTCCTACTTCCGAGCCTTGAATAGTTTTCGCGAGCCAGAAAAGCTTCAGCAGTTGTTGATGGACGATGCTAAACGAACTGGCACGGCACTGACTTCCTCACAAGCAGCTAAACTTGCTAGTGGTATTCAATGGAAGAACACGCAAGAGAACTATGCGCACTTTGGATTGCGCCCTGCAAAGAACATTCCGCTGATCGAAGATATGATCGCTAGAATTACGAAGGTCTTGAAGGACACTAAGGCCATCACAGACGATCCGACGCAGGGGCAGCCCAATCGGCTTTACTACGATCGTATTTTGACCGACCTACAGGCGTCGAAGTTTTTGCCGAACGAAGTGGTGCGTGCCACGGCCGAGCTGCCGACTCTGACCGCAGATCAATGGAAGTCACTGAACTCGGTTGGGACCCTGAAAGTTCCCGAGATCTCGTTTGCCCGTGGAACTTCGAATTTGACGCCAACGAGTACGCAGACGCTAGACGACCTGGTCAAGACACTGAACGCCTGGCCGGCATACTATCTGATCGTCGAGGGTAGTACGATTACTGGCGGAAACCAAGCTGCCAACGAAGCCTTAGCTGCCCGCCGCGCGGAAGCTGCTGTAGAATACTTGCGAGAACAGGGAATCTCCGCTTCGCGAATGTCCGCCCGACCAGGGCCTGTAGGACAATCGCGCGTCACTTTTGTGCTCGGCGAGATTCCATACTAAGTCTGCCCTTTTTGAGTTGTTTGAAGTGTTCCAAGAGCTTCGTAGACGCGTCCTGCGAAAAATCTTTCTCGCTCCCACAGTGGTCATGCCTGTTGTTGCCGGCGTTTCGGCTTGGTTGATTTCCTGGGCCGGCGATGGAGTGACCACGTTGAACTTGGCTGGTCTGTTGGCCATCCTGGGTGGAGTTGGCTGGGCCGCGACCAGAGCGATTTTTGGCACGGAGAAGTATACGCAGGAAGCTTTTCAGGAATTGAATCAAGCGGCTGCGAAGTCTGAAGCAGACAAACTAGATCAGTTGGATTATCTGCTCAGTCAGGATGATGATCCTCGCGATCAAGAGCTATTGCGCATGCTCAGAAGTCAGCGCGCCCAGTTCCGCGAGCTTGCGAGCCAACCCAGTCTGGTCGCGCGAAGCACGGAGGTCTTAGATCGAGTCGAACAGTTGTTCCGTGCATCGGTCAAGAACTTGGCCGAGTGTTACAAGCTGTGGGAGGAGTCACGGACGCTGGGGCGTACAGAAAAAGTTGAATTGATGAACGAGCGAGAAAAGCTGCTCAATGAAATTCACATGGCTGTCAAACAGGTTCAAACGAGCTTGACGGAATACAAACGGATCGCCAAGAAAGCAGTTGGAACGGACCTTACTGATCTGAGAAGCGAACTGGAAGCCAGCATGGAAATCGCTAAAAAAACGGAAGAACGACTTCGCGAACTGGAACTATCGCCTGGCACGATTTATCAACGCGAGGCCGAGTAGTGCGAGTAACGCAACTAAAGAACAATTACGAATTTAACTCTCGAAAAATCAAAGAGGTCAACAATGAAAATTCTTGGATGGACATGCACGCTAATGTTCCTTTTGTCAGTCGGATGTTCCGGCGACAAGCCTACGACCGCGGGCAAGACGGGTGGGCCAGCTCCGAAGTTTACCTTGGCTTGGAGCGAGTATCCCTCGTGGAGCGTATTCGGCGTTGCTGATGAACTTGGCTTGCTGAACAAAGATGCGGGCAAGCAAGGCGAACTGGAAAAGAAATGGAACGTCGACGTAGTGCTAAAAGGCGTCGATTACGATACTTGCATTCAGCTTTACGGTACGGGAGAGGCTGACGCGGTTTGCATTACGAACATGGACGTACTGGGTAGCGCTACCTCACGAAACAGTGTGGCGATCTTCCCAACGTCCACTAGCGTCGGCGGCGACGCTTGCGTGACGGTGGGGATCGATAATCTTGAGGCACTCAAAGGCAAGAAGACCTATGGTTTAGCGAAGAGTGTTTCCCAATACGCCTTCGAACGAATCCTCACGGCTCGCAACCTAAATCCGAAGGAATTTCCTTTCGAAAGCATGGACCCACAAGCGGCCGCGACAGCGCTGCAAACTGGCAATGATTCAATCAAGTCGATCATGGTCTGGAACCCTTTCGTAATGGATACGCTCAAAAAGGTTCAAGGCAGCAAGCGATTGTTCGATTCTTCGGAGATTCCAGAAGAGATCATCGACATGGTTGTAATCGGTAAGGACTCGCTGGGCAAAGACGGAAGCAAGCGATTCGCTCAATGCTTGATGGAGACTTTCTACACGATCAACAAGCGGATGGAGAATCCTGAAACTCGAGATGCGACTTTGGTTGCACTGGGTGCCAAGTTCAGTAACCTACAGCTTGAAGAGATGAAGCAGGTTGTTACTCAAACTAAGTTCTACACGACCCCTGCCGAAGGATTAGCTCTTTACAAGAGCGACAAGTTCAAGAACACTACCATGCCTGCGGTTGTTAAATTCTGTGTAGAGAACCAGATCGTCGAAGGTAAAGCTACAGTCGGGTTCGACAAGGCCGATTCACAATTGAACTTTGATACAGGGCTGCTGCAAGGTTTGATTGATGGAGTGGAATCCAAGTAAGAAAGTTGTTGAGGCATGATACGTCGTCCTATTCCCCGTTGGTTAGCCATTGCGTTGGGCGTCGGCGGCGTTGTGCTTCTGTTGACAGCCTATTCGATACTCTCTGCGCGGCAAACTCGTAAGAACGAAAACCAGAGAGTGATTCCCGGTTGGCAGACTTTCAAGGAAGGTGCTGCTCGGTTGGTTCGACCACAAGGTAGCGCGGAAGATCCTCAGCCAAGTATGTTGGCCACGGATCTGAAGGCTACCTATTGGCGACTCTTCCTTGGCTTCTTTACCGGAGTGGCTTTGTCGATCGTGATGGGCATCGCCATGGGGGCCTATCGATTCATCGAAGCATTGCTGGCTCCGGTGATGTCGTTTCTAGCCAAGATACCGCCCACGGCGATGCTGCCTATCTACTTTGTGTTGGTAGGTACTGACCAAAAGATGTTTACGGCAATGGTTGCACTAGGCGTGTTCTTCAACATGGCCCAGTCTATCTATCAAGCCATTGCTGGTGAAGTGAAGACCGTCTCGATCGACAAGGCTTATACGCTGGGCGCCTCCGACCCGGAGATTATCTACGAAGTCATTTGGAAGCAGATCTTGCCAAGTGTTTTGGACAATCTGCGACTTCAGATTGGCCCAGCGATGATTTTCCTGCTTGCGGCCGAGATGCTGGTCGGTGGCGAAGGGATGGGCTTTCGCATTCGCATGGAGTCGCGCGTGCTGAACATGAGCGTCGTTTACATCTACCTCACTATCCTTGGTTTGACTGGCCTGATGGCTGACTATGGACTACTTTGGTTGCGCAGGTGGCTGTGCCCTTGGTGTGTTCGCTAATCGTTGGTGGTTCATAACTAGTATCGAAGGCGTCAGCCATGTACGAACTTGAGATCAACCATGTGAGTCATCGCTATGGTGACTACCGTGTTCTGAACGATATCAACTTGCAGATCTTGCCGGGGCAGATCGTTGCCATGGTCGGTCCCAGCGGTTGCGGCAAAAGCACGTTGTTGCAGGCAATTCTTGGTACACATCCACCGACCGAAGGTGAAATCCGCGCTGACGGTGTTCTGATCAACAAACCAAGTCGCAATGTGGGGATCGTCTATCAGCAGTATTCGCTTTACGACTTTCTCACAGCCGAAGAGAACGTGGCCTTTGGTTTGAAGCTCGACGAAACATCGCTGCCTTCGCGAATCTTCTCCTATCGGAGTTACGCTAAGAAGCGTCAGGTGCACTTGAGAAAGGCTCGTGAGTTCCTGGAAAAGGTTGGGCTATCTTCGGCCATGGGACGCTATCCGGCCGAACTATCTGGAGGTATGCGGCAGCGTGTCGCCATCGCTCAAGCATTCATTCTCAAGCCTAAAATCGTCCTCTTGGATGAGCCGTTTGGTGCATTGGACGAGACTACTAGGCAAGAGTTGCAGATGATGTTGCTCAAGTTTTACCAGGAGAATCTCAAAGCGAAGCAACGCGGCGAGCGACCTGAATACACGATCATCATTGTGACGCATGAATTGAACGAAGCTCTTTATGTGGCAGACCGTGTTATAGGATTGTCACGATATCATACGCAGTCAGAAAAAGGTGCCATGATCGTTTACGACCGGCCCTGCCCCGTCTTTTCGCCCGATGACCCTCGCGATTTTTCGAAGCTGGTCGAGCAGCGCGAAGAGCTTCGCAAGGCAGTCTTCGACGAGAGCTACATCAAAGACCACAACAAATACGTTTCGTTTTGGAGCGAGTTAGCTCAGGACTCGCAATTGGCCGCAACGGCTGCTGCTAACCAACCTGCTCCACGACGTATTCGCTGAGATTAAACGATTCAACAACGCTGACGCTTCACTCTACTTCGCGATATGGTGGGTTTCGTACCTCAACCCACCCTACGGAAGAAGCTTCAACCACCGGCAATCGCACCCCAAACGATAAACGGTTCGGAGCCGTTGAGGACAGCTTGTGGCAATAGCGAGTCCGCGGGATCGTGCGAGACATCTTTCGAGCAAACAAAATACCTCAGCAGTGGTCGACGTTTTTTGGTGACGTGATCGCGAATTGTGCCGCATAGCATTGGATAGGCTTGCTCAAGTGCTTCGATGACGCAGTCATAGTTAGCGGGATCGCTGACTTCAACGGTGACTTCGCTTCCTACCTTCGCCAGTGTTTGCAGGTGAAAAGGCAGTACGACGCGTATCGTGTGCGTTGTCATGGTAACGTTTGGACTTCGACCGAGAGTACGCGAGGCAGATCATGCACGATGGCTCGCCAATGGTCACCACCATCGGGAGAAACATATACTTGGCCGCCTGTAGTGCCGAAGTAGATGCCGCTTTCTTCCAGCGAGTCTGTCGCCATGGCATCGCGGAGCACGTTGACATAGCAGTTTTCTTGAGGCAAGCCGTTGGTCAGCGGTTCCCAATCGTTGCCGCCTGAGCGACTCCGATAGACGCGAAGTTTTCCTTCGTGGACGTAATGTTCCGAGTCACTCTTGATCGGTATGACGTAAACAGTTTCAGGCTCGCGAGGGTGGACTTCGATTGGGAAGCCAAAGTCCGTAGGCAAGTTGCCGCTAATGTTCGTCCAAAGCTCGCCTGCGTTGTCTGTCCTCATCACGTTCCAGTGCAACTGCATGAATACGACATCGGGACGCGAAGGGTGTAGGGCCAAACGGTGAACACAATGGCCAATTTCTGCATCGGGGTCGGGAATATACTTCGATCGCAATCCACGATTAATCGGCTTCCATGAGTCGCCACCATCATCAGTTCGAAACGCGCCTGCGGCCGAAATAGCCACGTAGATTCTGTTTGGATTCGTCGGGTCGAGCAAAATGGTGTGCACCGCCAATCCACCTGCTCCCGGTTGCCATTCAGAGCCGCGTTGAGCTCGAAGGCTTGGGAGTTCTTTCCATGTCAGCGCCCCATCGTTCGACTTAAACACGGCAGCGTCTTCGGCTCCAGCGAACACGACATCCACATCTGTAAGTGAAGGCTCAAGATGCCAGATCCTTTTGAACTCCCAAGGATGCGGCGTGCCGTCGTACCACATGTGTGTGCCAACTTCGCCTTCGTAGACGAACTTGTTGCTTGCTCCCACTGGCTGACCAGTGAACTCGGGAGCGGGTTCCCCACCGGGCTGCTCCCAAGACTTACCACCATCGTTGGAACGCTGAATCACTTGTCCGAACCAATCGCTGCTCTGAGAAGCGTAGATTCGATTGGTATCGACGGTGGACCCCTTCATGTGATAGACCGTCCAGCCGGCAAAAAGCGGTCCATCGACCTTCCATTTATCCCGTTTTCCATCGGCGGAGAGGATGAACGCACCCTTTGCAGTTCCCACCAACACTCGTACTCCACTCATCTGCATTCTCCTTCTTGCGTTTTTTCCTTAGGCCTCATTCATACACAAGTCCACCATTAAGATATCGAATTGCCGAACCCAAATTCGACAGAATTCGGCAAAAAAGAGACACTTCTCGCTGATCGCCGGATATGTTGTACAGCATGAACTCTCGCGCGCTGTAGCTGACCGTTAAGCAATCCAACAAATTCGCGGGAGAGTCGCGTGGCGAGTGGTGCGAGCCTAAGCGGTGAGGGCGAAAGCTGCGGACCGAAGCGGATCTCTGAGGCTCCGCCGCTCAAGGTTTTGGTCGGCAATTTCTCTACTTCCTTAGTTACCGTTCTCAGGAAATGGCGCGAAGAAGGTTGTTGCCTCATTAAGCTGTTTTATGGCGTGGATCGCATTCGTTCGAATATCGACTGCAGAAGATTGCGCAAGCAATTCTAGCTGGCTAAGGTGGGCGGGATTCGACTGCTGAATCAACAACTTCATCGATTGTTCATGTGTCTGGGCATCACGACTGAAAACAACGCTTCCTACCAATGAGTCAATCTTGAAGTTGTTGGGACCGAAATGGTAGCCGGCGTTCAATGGTCGTGAGGCAGCCAATTTGCGTTGAGCGAAACAATTTAGACCAAGAGCTACGATAGAAAGGCAACAGACAACTAAAGTCACAATGGCAAATGCCAACACACGCAAAGATCCATTGTTACCCATTTCTAACCACACCTAATCTTCTCGTTTGTTGCTACTTTCTAAACCGAATCGTCCTCATCGCATCGTATTCCCCAATTGTAGTCCATCAAAGTGATGACTCAAAGCAATTAAGAAATGGATCGGTCTGGCATGGAAGCTCGCAAAACTGCATCAAGCATCTGTCTTTCATTTCCCTGGCTCGCTTGCAGAGGTATCGATCGTGGTGGGCGTGGAGGGAAAAACTTCTAGAGAATACGCTTCACGGAGTGTTCTGTATTTCGCAGCCTGTTCGCTCTTGCCCGTACGCGTGTAGAGTTCAATTAAGCGGTCGAGGCTTTCTGGGACTCGAATTCTTCCAGGTGGAGGAATGGTGGCTTCGCGGCTTTTCATGCCGTCGTAACCTTCAACCAAGTGTGGCTCAGCTTCTTCGTACCGTTCTTGGCCAAGCAAGGAAACTCCCAACATCGCCCTAACCGCAAAGGTATTCCAGCGGTCTGGCTGTAATTTTTGGCGAAGTTCCAATGTTTCACGGAGCAGCGCCTCAGCTTCGACAAACATGCGAAGCTTAATCATGCCAAGACAAGTTGAAGCTAGTGTATTGGCAAGCTCTAGACTTTGTGGCGGCATGCTACTCTTCGCATCTGCGGCTGTTTCGACAATCAATTTTACAGCATCTTCTCGTCTACCGGCCTGAATGTACGCGTCGGTAAGGGTCCCAATCAAGTATCCGAACAAAGAATATTTCTTCGACGCTTGGTATGCTTCTTCAAGCAATAGAAGTGCCTCGGGGGTTCGGCCAAGCTTTTGATAGGCTTCGGCTAGGTTTGTTAATGTTGAAAGAGTGTCGATGTGATTGATGCCAAGCTTCGTCCTCTTAATGCTCAGAGACTGTTCGAAAAGCGGCACAGCTAACTCGAACTTTCCCAGACTATCAAGGCTAAACGCTAAGTTATTCAAGCAGTTGAGCGTCAGATGATGATCTGCCCCAAGTGTTGACTTCATGCGTTCAAGTAAGCTTTCGTAAAATGGAATCGCAATGTCTGCTTGGCGGTTCTCGATATAAGACATCCCTAACTGGTCCCAGTAATAGAATGTCTCTGGGTGGTCTGCTCCAAACTTTGATTCTGACAGTTCGACTAATTGCTTACTCAAGGGCAAGGCGAGCTCTGGCTTGCCCGCCGCTCGGTAGGCTCGAGCGAGATTCCCGATTGTCTTAATGGTATCAGGATGATCCATGCCTAACTTCAGTTTCTTAAGTTCGAGAGCCTGTTCGAACATGGGAATAGCTAAGTCGGGCTTACCGACATCTAGATAAGCTAATGCCATGTTGTTTGTGAAGTTCAAGGTGTGGGGATGGCTTGCGCCAAACTTCGCCTTTAGAGGCTCAATCGATTGTTCAAATAGCGGTACAGCAGGATCAGGCTTGCCCGCTTGCCAATATGCCGATGCCAATGAGCTCATGCTGGATAGCGTCTCGGCGTGACGCGGCCCGAACTTCTTTCTTGTAAGTTGGTAAGTCTGTTCAATCAACGGCAATGCAAGATCTGCCTTATTAGCATCCAGGTAAGCATGAGCAAGATTGTCCATGGCCGTGAGAGTTGTTTCATGGTTGCTCCCTAACTTAGCCTTCATCAATTCAAGAGCCTTCTCGAAGAGTGGCACTGCGAGGTCTGGTTTTCCGCTAGCGCGGTATGCGTAGGCAAGATTGTTCGAAGTCAGCAGCGTGTCTTCATGCTCGACGCCAAGGGCCTCGGTGCGCAATTCCAACGATGTAGAAAACAGTTCGATGGCATCCGAGGAGTATCCCAAGGCGACAAGCGATTGTCCAAGTTGATTCTGCATGTTGGCCAAGACCACAGGGTCACTGACCGTTTTGCTGTTGAGCCTTCGACCAGCTCGGGTAAGTCGCTTTGCCAAAACGGCTTCAATCGGATCAGATCCAGCCTTAGCCTTGTAGATATCAAAATCTGAAAAGATCTCCATTACCATGGTGTTGATGCGCTGCATTTGTCGCAACTGAGTATTCACCTGCTCCTTGGCGAGCTTTTCAGCGTCAGCCCTTTTGGCTTCACTTACTTTCGCCTCGCGTTCTTGTTTGGCTGCGATGAGTGCTTTATCTTTTTCTTCGTCAGCGATGCGAGATTGCCGATTAGCTTCAAGCAATCCAATTCCGGTTCCGAACAATCCGGCAATTAAGGCGGCAAGTACTAGGCTGGCTGCGATTACCGAACCGCGATATCGCTTGACGAACTTCGTGCATCGATAGATAGCTCCTGGCGGATGCGCCATAACTGGCTCGCCTTCAAGGAACCGAACGACGTCCAACGCCAGTCCGTTGGCAGATTCATAGCGCCTAACACGCTCTTTCTCCATCGCTTTGAGAACAATCCAATCCAGTTCATTGCGCAACAGCCCCGTGAGCTTCTTGGGGTCGATACTGCGATAGCCGGAAAGAGTCGAAAGGGTGTCGGCCTTCGTAATCTTGTCGCTTGGTCGAGGCGGATCTTCTTCTCGAACAATGCGCAGCATCTCCATGAGCCCCCTCTTCTCCAGAAATTTCTGTGAAAAGGGAGTACTGCCGGTGAGTAGTTCGTAGAGCAATATGCCAAGCGAGTAGACATCGCTACGCGTATCAATATCAACGTTGTCGAGCGTGGCTTGCTCGGGTGACATGTACATCGGCGTTCCAAGTATCGACCCAATTCCGGTATCGAGAGTTTGGCCAGTTAGCGAGCCAACTGTTGCTTTCGCCACACCAAAGTCGATCACTTTTACGACGGGTTTACCATCGTAAGATGCGACAAGTACATTGGAGGGCTTGATGTCGCGATGGATGATGCCCTTTTGATGCGCATGCTGGATTGCATGGCAGACATCGATGAAGAGTTCCAATCGTTTTTGCAGCGTCAGTCGCTGTGAATCGCAGTACTGTGTAATCGGTACGCCTTGAACCAACTCCATGACGAAATAGGGGCGCCCTTCGTGAAGGCCTCCATCGAGCACTTTAGCTATGTTGGGGTGATCCATCATCGCCAGCGCTTGACGTTCAGCCTCAAAACGAGCCAAGACCTGCTTGGAGTCCATCCCAGGCTTTATGAGCTTAATAGCAACGACTCGCTTTACAGGTTCAGTCTGCTCAGCTTGCCAAACGCTTCCCATGCCTCCTTCGCCAATCTCATGGGTGAGGATAAACCTGCCCGCGATGATCGAGTTTAGTGGACCTTCTTGAACGAGAGGCTTTGCACGCCGTGCTTGCGGCATCGTTGAAGTAAAATCCTCTTCAACGGACTGAGCGTAAGCTTCAGCTACGACCGATTGAAACTCGGGAAATCGATTTCGGTAAGCCTCCGCGCTAAGAACTTCACCAGCTCTCATCCGAAAGAAGAACTCGAGTACAAGCAGTTCAAGCAATAGATCCGCGCGATCCTGCTCTGGGACGTTGGGCAAGAAATCTTCGATTCGCGGAATATCACCCGATCGGCACTGGTCCTCGAACGAGTTTACTAAATCAAGCATATCTGACATTCGAGAAATACCGTGAAAAGTTTGAAGGTAGTTTCGGCCCTCCATCGCTCAAACGCGGCGTAAATTGTACCCGATCAAGACACTGATCAGGACTGTCGCCTAAACGGTTGGTCAAAGACTGCAATGATGCAGTGCTTCAATGAACTCGGCGGGTGGACAATAGGAGTGCTCTTCGCAGTAATGAACAATCATTGCAGGTACGACATATCGGACACCCTTGAATTCGAGCCAAAGCTGTCCTCGATCAGAGAACTGGCCGCATATCTCACAGTCGTGATCCCCTAGATCACCTTCATCATGGAAAGCGATTTGCATTAGTATGCGAAGTCGTTCAATCGCGATTGGCGCGATCGTTCCTACTGTCGGTACAGATCGCCCCAGCCAACCTACAGAACGGCACTCTACGCCGTCGTGTAATTCTGGTGCATAAACAGTCGAACTCAGGTCATCAATTTGCATGATTGTCGCCAGTTGCACAGTTACCAATAGCGTCGTCTAGACTCCCGGATTTCTCCAGGCGTCAACGCAATATCAAGATGAGGCTGCACGGAACTAGATTCCAAGGATATCAACGAATTCTGAAAAGCTCTCAGCCATCACAATCCAGCGATTTGAGTTGCCGTGTCCATTCCAATCCAAGGTTATCACCATCGGTTCAGTCTTACTCTTGTTGTAGTAAAGTAGGATGGGAGCATCTGCCCCAATTCCAAAATCTGCAATGCTAATTGCCAGTTCAGGCCTGAGTTGCCAGATGACACCGTCTGTACTATAGAAGCTATCGTTTTTTGCATTCACAAGCGTCCGAAAGGGTGGCGGATATAGGCAGATCCGCCGAAGTTTTCGATTGCGATCGGGCGGAATCAGCGACTGAAGATTCTGTTTGTTCAATGCGTCTCCTTCAGATGGCCAACGTCCAGTTGCGATCATCGACGTCAGAAGTTCCGGAAGTTGTAGCCCGTCAATTTCCATCGTTGGTCAATCCTTTGTAGACTACTGCCTCGAAAGTTCGCTCATCATATCTCGCCCATCCACGGAAACGCAAACGAAGAGAGCCAGGCGAAGAGCGAAAACCCAAATGCGATTTGCATGCGGTAGTTTCTCGATGATCTTGCTAGAGCCCATGTTATCCACGCGGCTCCCGCAAAGGCAGCATTTACCGTTGTAACAACCACGCAATACGTAAATCCTTGGTAGTGAGCACCGTAGGACCATCAAACAACCAAGTGCAGCGGAACCAATGCGGAAACGACCCATAACAAGATCGAAAGCCCGAGCGCCGGTTTAGCTCTAGGTTCACGCCTCCAGTGTCGCACATGACAGACCGCAAAAGCCGCCGCAGGAATCATCGGAACCAAGGGAGATGGAACGCCAAAGAACCAAGGGATCATAACGAACAACGGAAATGGCGAAACGAACGAAGGCTTGTCAGACGAACCCGAGATGTAAGCGATGACGGCGATTGCAGCGGTGAGGCTAATCAACTCGCCATACGATACCTGCCGCGCAATGACAGGTCCATTGTCATGGGGCGTTGCATCTAAGCTTTGCGGTGGTGTGTATGGATTTTCAGTCAATGCGGCTACTTCTTGCGGTTGAGCAGTACCTTGGGGAGCTTCAGATTTGGGAGCTTCGCATAAATGCTATCCAACATGTCGAGGTCAATTTCGTCGGATTGAAAGGGATTGATTCCAAGTGATGTCAATTGTGTTAGCTCGCCAAACAGCTCTGGTGATTCCACAGCGTCGGTTGTCAAATCTAGAATGCGCAGATTGCGCAGCCCTTTCAATGCCGAGAGCCCTGAAACCTTACTCGCTTGGACAGACAAGTGTTCGAGCGCTGATAAGTTTGCGACGCACGATAAATCAAGCGGAGTATCGACCCATATCTCCAACCGACGCAAGTTTGGCAAATAGGCAGTTTTGAAAACGCGAGATGGATCGCCTCGGATAACGTTAAGTTCATCCAGCGATTCGCCATACTGCAAGATAGGTTTCTGAGGGTCCTGCGATAGATTTACCTGCGCGAAGTGAACCGAGTAGAAGTAGTCTTCGCCGAAGCAATCTACGAGCCAACTCGGATAGGGAGGTGTCGCATTAGGAATGAAATCATGCTTGGAAAAATCAATCTGCCAGTCATAGGCCACGTTACCCTCGTACTCCCGAATGCCTTCAACGAGCATCTTCTGACGCTGCGAACTTCGATGCCATAATGCCACGACGATAGCCATTACAGTCACGAACAGAAGTAAGGCTCTCAGGCTTAGACGAGTGAATCTTTTGAACATGTTTTTTTGGCTCAATGATTAAGGATATGAATTGGTTACGCTATACTCAAGCATGGCTCCGGTTTAGGTTTTTCTGCTACCCTGTCTCTCACCGAAGACTTGACGGAAGGCTTCGAAAGTCGGCGCGCCTTCGGCGAAGTCGAGCACTCCAAACACCACGCGGCTGAACTTGCCAGCGAATCGCGAATCTTCAAATATCGCGTCGGCGAACCAAGTTGCGATGTCACACGGATCGTTTCCGAATACGCCACAGCCCCAAGCACCGAGGACGATAGCATCATGGCCATGTTTTCTTGCTACGGCCAGTACAGAGCGAATTCTTGTGTGCATTATTTGTGGAATTAAGGAGACGCTAGAGGGCTCGTTCTTTCGCACCGCTCCAGCATTCACTGCTGGCGATGTTACGACAGAGACGAAGTAAGGCTCTTGCAGGAGCGCATCGTCATCCGTTCGAAAAACTGGGACGCGAGGTGAATAGATTATGTGGTTCGTGTAAAGCGATGATGAGTGAGCCCGATTAACTTCGTAGTAGCTCATCTGCGTGGCGAGCGATTCATACAGCGCTGACGCTCGTGCCAAACACTCTTCCTGCGCCTGCGAACCTGATAGAAAGCCACCTCCAGGATTCTTGGCTGAAGCAAAGTTAAGGCAGAGTGGGTTTGAGTATCCTGCTTCTATCAAGGACCTTGCCGCCGCGAAAGTTGTGCAATTGCTGACAGAAATACTGGTTTCAACTTGAGGAGGTATACTCATCGAATCTACGAGCAGCTCAAGATCGGCAGGCGTGTAAAGTTCAGTTTCTTTGCGCAACTCGTCCAGCGCCGCGGACAGTGGCACAGTCACTCCATCAACCTCGTACATTCCGCGAGCGAGTATCGCCAAAGTCTCATTCGCGATTTCTTGGCGCTGTTGTCGATTTACCATGGGAGTCACTCGTAATTAAACACTCAAAGCCTTCCGCCACTCCGAGTTGTGCAACTACGAAGCAGCGTTTGGCAACACGGATCTGCAGAGGTAGACAAGACTGTGGAGCTCGACCAAAATGACGATCAGTTTCATTTTCTTTACTGCGGCCACACGTAACTACCCACATACGCCATGAAGTGGCCTGGATTGGCGATAACTATCCCGTGTACTTGTTTACCGCGATGGAAACTGATCTAGACAAAAAAACAGGAAATCGGGCATGCTGGAAGGATCATGGAAGAAGCAGCAACTCCCGAATGCCCGCGATGCCGCGAGCTCGAAAAGATCATAGCAGATTTGCAGGCTC
>CAUJKA010000382.1 GCA_963204965.1 Planctomycetota bacterium
TTGATACGGATGAATCACATAGTCCTTGCGCAGCAGCGGTAGATTTTCAGCTTGGCGAATTGACTTCAGGTACTCTAGCGTTCCTTGAAAAAAGTCCACATCGGTCAGTACGCTTAGGCAGCTCGCACCCCCGGCTTCATAGGCTTTCGCAATTGCTACCGGATCAAAGTCCTTTCGAATGACGCCCTTCGATGGACTGGCCTTCTTCACTTCAGCGATCAAACGAATGGGCGGTGCAGTCGCAAGTGGTGCCACAAAATCCATCGGCGGCGGCGCAGTATCCGCCATCTTCATCAGATCTCGTAGCGGCTTGACTTTCAGACACTCTTCTACCTCCACATGCTTGCGGGCAATAATTTTCTCGAGGATGTTCATGTGGAGTGTTTTGCTACAAAGTTAGTTAGTTGTCAGGCTGAAAATCGAGTGTCTTGGTAGTGGGATTCGCCAGATTCCTGGTCCGTAGAGGAATTCGCCAGAATTCCTCTTCAGAATTCCTAGTGCTTAAAGTGTCGCGCTCCAGTGAAAATCATGGCAATGTTAAGACGGTCACAAGCGGCAATCACATCGTCGTCGCGGCGCGATCCTCCGGGTTGAATAATAGCCACGACTCCAGCTTGCGAAGCGGCTTGAATCGAATCCGGGAACGGGAAAAACGCATCGGAAGCCAGCACGCTTCCTATAGCTCTTTCGCCCGCCTTCTTGATCGAAATCTCAACGCTATCCACGCGGCTCATCTGTCCCGCCCCAACGCCCACTAGCGCGGTATCCCGGCAAAGCACAATAGCGTTACTCTTCACATGCCGAACCATTTCCCAGGCAAAGGCGACATCTTCCCACAGCCGATCATCGACTGGAGTCTTAGTTACAGTTCGCCATTGACTGTGGAAGGCGGGAAGCGAGTCGGCTTCTTGCACTAGCGCTCCACCGCTCACAAACCGAATCGCCAATTCTGGTTCGACTTCGCCCAATCGTCCGACTTGCACCAAGCGAACGTTGTCGCGCCACTTAGGCTTGGTGGTAAGAATACCCACAGCGCCGGCTTCGAAGTCCGGCGCTACGATCGCTTCGATAAATCGATTGGGCTCGGCCAACACCTCGGCCGTTTCAACATCCACCGTGCGATTGAATCCAATCACTCCACCAAAGGCGCTCAGCGGATCGCCGTTTAGTGCCTTAAGCGCGGCGGCAGCTAACGTCGTAGCAGTCGCTGATCCACAAGGGTTGTTATGCTTGATGCACGACGCGGCAGGTTGATGAAAGCTGCGAGCGATCGTCAAGGCGCTGTCCAGGTCTAAAATGTTGTTATAGGAAAGCTCTTTGCCGTGAATATGCCGCGCGTTCACAATGCTGGCCGAACTACCGCGAGGATACCGATATACGGCTGCCTTTTGATGCGGGTTTTCGCCGTAGCGTAATTGCCCTTTACGTTCGAGCCTGACAGTCAAATGCGCGGGGAACTCACCTACGTTGGATTCGCGACGGAAGTAATCCGAGATTGCTTGATCGTAATGACAGGTCATTGTGAAGGCTTCGCCAGCCAGCTTGCGTCGAAGAGCAAGCGTTGTACCTCCACCGCTCTCTTCAATTTCGTCCAAAACTGAACTGTATTGTTCCGGTCGCGTTACCACCGTCACATACTGATGATTCTTAGCCGCAGCGCGAATCAAGCTAGGACCGCCAATGTCGATCTGCTCAATTGCTTCTGCTCGGGTAACTCCGGGCCTCGCGACCGTGGCTTCAAACGGATAGAGATTTACGACCACCAAATCGAAAGCCAGGATGCCTTCAACGTCCATCGACGCTAGGTCGCTGGGAATATCGCGCCGAGCCAGAATGCCGCCGAAGATCTTCGGGTGAAGCGTCTTAACGCGACCATCCATCATCTCGGGGAATTGGGTGTACTGAGAAACTTCGAAGCACTCGATTCCGTAATCCGATAGGTGCTTGCGAGTCCCACCCGTGGAGTAAATTTCGACTCCACAAGCCATCAAACCGGAGGCAAAATCGACCAACCCCATCTTGTCGCTACAACTGATGATCGCACGACGGATTTTCGAGTCAGACCGCTGAAATTCAGGCACTTTCACACGCTCACGGTTTGAGAGTAGGCATTCTAAAAGTGACTGTTTTAAGCCTGCTCGCCCAATGGTCAAGCGCCTAACTTGGGTGGCTGCGGTAATTTGGCAAATGGCCGCAATTTAACCATCCTAAAGCGAAAAATCAGGCTCAAAACTGCAGCCTACATCCGCGGAACGACCCCGATACCCAGCAATTCCAGCCCCTGACGCAACACCTTGCCAGTCGCATAACAGATCGCCAGTCGACTTCGTTTGGTCGCCTGATCCTCGGCTTTTAGCACTGGACATTCTTCGAAGAATGTTGCGAATTGTTTAGCGAGCCCATAAAGGTAGACGGTCAGCATGTTCGGCAGGTACTCGACGGTCACCTGATGCAACGCATCTTCAAACTGGAGCAGGTTTAACGCCAAGTCGCGTTCGGCTTGCTGCTGAATCTGGATCGGAAACTCGTGCAGATTCGCGTCGTTGACTTCCATCTCAGATCGACGAATGATCGAGCCAGTCCGAGCGTACATGTACTGGATGTAAGTCGCGGTGTTGCCTTCCAACGAAACCATCTTGTCGATGTTGAACTCATAATCGCTGGTTCGATTGTGCGAGAGATCGGCGTACTTGATGGCCCCATGGCCAACGATATTGGCGATCTCGCGTTTGTCGTCCTCTGTAAAATCCAACCCAGCCTTCATCAATCGGTCGGGATCGCAGACCGCTTGATATGCTCGCTCGACAGCTTCGTCTAGCAGGTACTCCAAGCCCAACACCGTTCCGCTTCGCGTCTTGAAAGGCTTGCCGTCGGGACCTAACACCGTTCCAAAGCTGACGTGGTTGAGCTGAACATTGGAATATCCGATAGCTCTCGCGGCGGCAAACAGCTTTTGGAAGTGATCGCTTTGTCGAAAATCGACGACGTACAAAATTGCATCGGGCTGAAAGTGCTTCATCCGATACTCGATGGTCGCCAAGTCGGTCGTGGCGTACAGGAAAGCCCCGTCGCTCTTGCGAATAATCATCGGTGCGTCGAAGCCTTCCAGGAAGATGCAGATGGCACCTTCGCTGGTGACTGCTAAACCTTGATCTACCAACGACTGGACCAACCCTTCAAGCATCGGGTGATAGAAACTCTCGCCGTAGGTGTGATCGAACTTGATATCCAATCGACGATAAACGGCTTCAATCTCCTGAATCGAAAGCGGCAAGAATTGATTCCATAGTGCCAAATTTTCTGCATCGCCTTCATGCAGCTTAACCGTTTCCAATTGGCAACGCTTCTCCAACTGTTCGTGCGCCTTGGAAAGCTCGACCAGTTCAGGATTCGAAGCTACCGGAGAAACTTTAGCATTCAGCGAATCGAGTCCCTCTTGAGCGGAATCGATGGACTTCTTGGCTGCCTTGAGTTCCTTGGCCTTTTGCTTTTCGTCCAGCTTCGATGTCTCGAGAGCAACCAGCGCCGCTTGAGCTTCAGCGAGCTTTTTCTCAGCAAAAGGCAGCTTGGGCAGCGATTCTTGGTATCCGATCAGCGTTTGCACCAATCGATAAAGTCGGCTTAGCTCTGGAACCGGAGTCGATTGAAAGGCGCTTGGGTCAACAAAGTTTTTGTACCCATAGATGATCATGCCAAACTGAGTTCCCCAGTCGCCCAAGTGATTGTCTGCAATCACGCGATGTCCAAGAAAACGCAAGATTCGAGCTAATGCGTCACCGATCACCGTCGATCGAATGTGACCAACGTGCATCGGCTTGGCAACATTCGGCGCCGAGTAGTCGATCACGAATGTCTTGACCTGAGTCGCTGGTTCAATCCCCAGTCGTTCGGCCCGCGCGGACTGTTCAAGCTGTCGAGCCAGAAAGTCGTTGCGCAGTCGAAGATTGATGAATCCAGGCCCGGCGACCTCCAAGGGTTCGCAGATGTCGTCGAGCTTGAGCTTGGCAACTAGCTCAGCCGCAATTGCCTGCGGAGCCTTTCCAAGCTCGGCCTTCAACGGCATTGCAATATTGGCTTGGTAATCACCATGCTGTGGATCGCGCGCCGGCGTAATTCGCTGAACGTGTTCGAGAGGGTTCTTGACCCAGCCATTCAAAGCGGATTCGAATCGCTCGCGAATCAAAGAGAGTATCTGCATCGTGCGCTACAAAATCTGAAGAGCCAAAAAGCTGAAGTGCAAATAACTGAAATGCACTCAGCCAAGAATACGACTACGCTGGGTCAGTTGGATTTTCGATTGTATTGATGCGAGCCATCTGTGTCGTGGCTGCGGCAACCACTTCGGACACGCCGACTTGACGAGCATCACCCCACAACGACTCGAGATCGTAGAACTCGCGAGTCTCTTCGTCGAAGAGGTGCACCACGATGCTACCGTAATCCAACACGATCCAACGACTTTCCTCTAGACCGGAAACGCTAAGCTTACGTTCGTTGAATTCCGTCTTCATCGCTCGATCGATTTCAGTAGCCATGGCCGAGAGTTGACGTCGGCTAGCTCCAGTTGCGATCACGAAGTAATCAAACAACGAAGTTTGCTCGGAGAGATCCAAGCACAGGATATCCTGCCCACGATTCTCAGCCGCAACGCGAACTGCGGTTTTGGCGAGTTTCAGAGATTCCTCCAACTGAGCGCGTAGGCGCCCCGAATCGATTGGGGAAGTGTTTTCGGGTGGAGTCGTATCCTGAGTTGGCTCGGCTGTCATGAAGTCGCTGGGTAGTGTCTGGGTTGAGGTCATTTTGGTCTGAGTCGAGGTCATTTTTAAGCTCGGATTATAGCCACCCAGCCAATCCGCGATACTTCTTCCGGGAGAAATGTCGCCCCACGAACCATTTTTAACCCTAATAGTGGGATAGTAGCACGCACATTCCATCTGCCGTCGGCTTTTTCGTTGTGCCAAAAGGAATGTCACCTCCGAGTAGGTCAAATTCCTGCCGGGTTTGACCACGGTTGTCGAAGCTACAATCAAGACTTGCATGACGGTTAACGTAGCTCAATAAGCAGTTATCCAATTGATCTCCAGCAGATCGTTAGCCTCTGAATCACGATTGCCGAACTCTCCCGCGCGCTGACAATACCTTTTGCAACCAACTAATTCGCGGGAGAGTCGCGTGGCGAGTAATGCGAGCCATAAGCGGTGAGGGCGAAAACGTTCCTCGCTTCTACAATGCAGCTCCATAATCCATATTTTCTTACCCACCGTTCTCTTACCAAACATCCTCTTTTACCAACAAATCTCCGCCTGCTGTCTTCGGATTTCAATCCCACCGGCTTGCCCGGTCGGTACTTTAGGCTACTCGCTAAACGGCCAGACATTAAGCTCACTTGAGCAAGGAGTACAAGAGTGATCAACCACCTAAATAATTCTTCGCAACCCTTCCCCAAAAGTCGTTGAAGTACCACACAACCAGCAGCTACACTAACGTCCGCTCAACCTGCCGCGCAGCGGCTTACTTGAACAAAGCCGTGAACCGGAACACGCGATCCGGCGTTTTTGAAATAGAATCCGTACTGGTGTGGCGCGTGCCCAGTTACGGCGGCCGTTCGTTGAATCACTATTTGGCGGGAACACCTTGCCTCGAATGCGATTTGGTATCCGCTCACTGCTAACACTGATCTTGATTGCTGCGTGTGGTCTAAGTTGTTGGACATGGCACCGCCGTCGCGTCGAACTTCGCGAGGCAGCAATAAAGGCGGTTGCCGCGGCTCCAGATCCACTTGGTTGGGATTTTAACCCGGTTTCGCTAATTCGCGCAGTTAATCAACTTCATTCGTTGGGCCAGCGTGACGCTTTGATGGCACTCGAACAATTTGATAAGACCTATCCAAATGAAGGCTATTCTTGTCCACATCAGTCGCTTGAACTGGTGATGCCACTTCTGTTCGATCGTCGAAATCCAGATGAAAAATACCCTCGCCCAAAGAACTGGTTTAATCCGTCAGAGGGCATTGTGTTAGACAAGGACTCCTGGGACTACTTGATCATAGTTGAAGATGGAATTCCATTTCATACCGTGACGATCAGTGGTACTTCTGGAATGCCCGGGAATCAAAGTTATCTAATTGAATGGGCGAGAGACCACGCGCGACTACGCGAGTCACCAATTATTCCTGGAGATCTTTTTCAAGCGGCGGAGAAAGTAATGACTAAACTCGCTGAGGAGGCGGAAGAAAAGGAATCTTCGGATTGGACAAATCGGCATATTCGGATGCAAGTATACCATGCGGTTGCAAACTCGCTTAAACTGTCCGAGGATGACGATGCTTTAACACCTTACGACGATCAACGTTGGCAACTACTCAAGGAAAGGTGCGTGGAATTGGGCATAGCCTGGAACATTGAGTTGCAGATTTTCGACTCCATCAACCGCTAACTCAATTGACGAGGACGACAGTAGAGGATTTTATGAGCGATATGAGATTTGACATCGATGCCCTTTTTGTGCATATGACAAAGAACCTTGGCCATGATCTGAGTGACGAAAAGGAGTGGACGTTTACCTTACGTTCCGCGAATTTTGCGTCTTTACAGCAAGTAGCTGATGATTTACAGGATGAGTTTGTCATGCAACTGCAAGAAACCGTTGAGGAATACGATTCGGCAGGTAAGTGCACACTTGGTCGCCCCATGCTCAGCGTAGTCAAACGGGCCGCCCTATCAGCAAGTGAAGTGAAGGAAATAGTAAAACGAGTCGAATCCATTGCCAAAGAACTGGGGTTCGACTACGAAGGAGTACATTGTTACGATCCCGTCGACGACGAAGAAATTTTTGGTTGGATTGTACCCGCCGATGCTGGATGGCGTCTCCGTAACATGACGGACTGCGGCTTGGACGAGAACGCAGAATTGCCTTGGTCTTTTCTCATTCAATCGCAGAATCTGACAAGCTTCAAGAAGATTTCCGCAGAATTGGACTCGAACGACTTCACCGATCGCGACGATTACGACGAACCAGATGAGAATGGCAATTTTGCGACTTGCGTATTTGTACTAGGTCGTAACAACGAACGTGAACTCGATGCAATGGCTGAACGAATTGCAAACATCGCCGACCGTCTTGGTGGGCTGCTCGAGGGAGTGCAGTTTTACTCTCGCGTACAACTCTTCGAAGTGTTTGGCTTGGATGGAGCCGATTGACAAAGTGTCGACAAACAAAATTTTCGACCGAAGCCCCCAACGGTCCGTTTCGAACCGACGGTCCGTTTCGAAATGGTTGCCTTGTTGGCGGGGGCTCGGTCAACATGGTCGGTCGCTGGACACATTCGATGCAAAATAATCCTAAACCGCTGAATGTTGTCGTCTGGCGTTGCTCGATTGCGTTTGCAATCCTTTTTGCGGCTGGATGCCAGATCGGTTTCGGACCGGGTGTACTGGATTGGAGGTATGATCTACCTGGTGGTTGCTATATTCGGCGAGCATCTTCACACAGGATCGAGATAGGTGGTCGTATTGAGATCCCCGCGAAAGTTGTGGAACTGGACTTCGACAATCGTTTCCTGATTGCGAAACAGCAGCACTTGACCGAGCGGTCACATGGAGATTCATATTTGATTCCCGACAAAGGAAGCTTTAGCTGGTGGATCGGCGATTTCAAAACGGGAACAACGATTGGACCTTTAGACGAACTTGAATTCGCGGCGCAACGCAAAGCCCTTGGAGTCTCGGCAGAGCTTGTGCTCCACGATGTGTACGATTACAAACCCGACAACGACTAAGAATCAGCGAACCAACCTTTGCACCCGAGCCAGTGATTGGGTGGCATCTTTATTTGACAAGACATGAATAAACTTACGATACCGCGACTCATATTCTTTACCATTGCCGTTCTTGCCGGCGCGGTCGCAATACTGACAGATAGCTTCTTTTTGTTGGGAATTCTGCTGATCGGATTCAGCGGCATGATCTTGATGAACAAACGCGAACAGCAGAAGCATTGGTCCACCCCGCTCACCCAATGGCAAATCGTGCGGGGTTTCATTCCACTGATTTTGATTGTTTCGTTTATCGCTTACCGGATTGTGACTGGCGAAGGTGATCGTCCGTCCGAAACGACAATGACTTCGGCATCTGATGTGTTCAAGGTCGTGTTCGTGATTGCGTTGGTGTTTATGATTGGTCAACCTTGGTTCCGATGGTTCCGAAGCCGCAATATTGCAGTTGTCGCAAGCGAGTCTGACTGAAGCTGCACCCAACGCGGTTGAGGTACTCGAATCTCCGTGTCAGTCGTTACCATTGGTTGCGACTGCCACGGCAAAAAATAGGCGAACAAAGCGTTTCACGCGAGCGGGCCGCAACGTGGGTGGATAACCACCACCGAAATTGCGGAAAGTGCTTTATGACAATGGAAATCTCTCGCTAGGAATCCTATCACCACTGATCATGGTAAGACCATCACTTCCCACTTCGTTTCGTAAAGCGATTCTAAAGATCTGTCAGGAAGCTTCAGACGATTGGGGGGATGGGCGAGCGAGACTTCAGTGGCGATTTTTTCTGAGGCTCTAGTTTTGACTTCGAGCTATCTCGACCGCGTTCAATAAATGCACCACGGATGTTGTGGTTCGAATTGAGATTGTCGAAATCGTAGCATAAGCCCTCACCGCCAAACCATTCGCTTCGAATTCCCTGGGTTACGCTTGGCTCGCGGGACTCACCGCGCTCACCCAGGGCTAGGGTTGTGTCGCCACTTCGTAGCTGGACTACTGGATTGGATGCTTGGTTAGTAGGGCCATGTTGACAACCTCTAAGTTCTTTCGCATCGGTTCTACCCGCTTCGTCTGTTTGGCTGGCCACAATGTAATGCACAAACGCAGAAATCAATTTTGTGGCCAGCTATGTTCAGAGGATCAGGGTGATTTCTGAGCGAGTTTGTGTCGCCCTCCTGGCTGAAATCAACTTCAGCGAAACGGTGAATGAAAGCAGGCTGAGGATTCTTGTTTTTCGACATCGGAACACTCCGTGAATAAAGTCAGCGAGTGTTTGTCAAATGGCAAGACATAAAGCTCGCTGGAGCAAGGAGCACCAGAATGATCATGCACCAAAGCAAATCTTCCCAACAACTCCCGAAGAGTTGTTGATGGACCATTCAGTCATCGGCTACACTAACGTCCGGTCAACCTGCCGCGCAGCGGCATATCTGAACATATTAATGCGCCCGGGTTGTCGATCAGGCGATTTCTGAATTCAAAGTCACTTGGCGGCTTCCGGGTGATTTGGCCGTTCGTCGGCGAAGGAGCAAAAATATGGGGATACCGGATGGAGCAATTGAGGCGGCTGAATGTTTTGGGAGGTTCGTGATTCGTCGCAAATGGGCGGACATTCTTCACCTTTTTGCCCTCGATCTCCAGAAACAACACACAGCGGATTCGCTGCAAGTAGAATTCGGCTGGAAATTGCTGGGGCCACGGCTCCGACGGATGCACATCGACTTGACTGGTGAGTCTGACGACATTGTTCTACACATAGACCCGCCGAAGCGGTTCGAGGTCTTCGAGGTCGAAGATAGAGACGCGCCGATTGGCGTTGTTCCATCAACCGAAATCTACTGGGTTGAGGTGGATTTCTTACCCTCGGAAGACTCCGAGTTTGACGTCTGCTACAATTGTTTCCTAGCGTTCATTGAGGAGGGCGGGCCACGGATCGCGGTCTTTGCGATTGAGTCCTCTACGGGATGAGCACAGGCCTGCGATTCAAGAGCTTGGCCATATCATGGACTCGAAGCTCTTTCGGATCGGTACTGCCCGCTTCACTGGTTTGGTTGGCCACAATGCAATACACAAACGCATGAATCACTTTTGTGGGCTTTGTGAGTTTTGGTGGCCAACTTTGTTCGGAGGATCAGGGTGATTTCTGAGCGAGTTTGTGTCGCCCTCCGGGCTTTGGGATATCACTTTCTTGATTCCGGTGGCCTGGTCATCGCCATCTGTCTGTCCTAAAGGATGAGATCCATGCCTAATCCTCTCCCTATAGACTTCCTCAAGAAATGTACCGCTGCTGAACGACACCAAGTACTTCAGTGGTGGGAATCGCTATCTGGCGAATCACAATGTGATGTACGCGTACTGCTCGATCGACGCCAAGAGTCACTTGCTTACGTGTACGCGAAAAGCGAATCAGGCAAACTTTCATGGCACACGATCCCCTTCATTGATGACGATTTGCCAATTGATGACGACGCTGCGAACGAAAATGAATGGCAACTCGATTACTTTCAACATTTGTTGGATCATCCCGAGTTGGTCATCGCAAATGATGCCGTTGTTCGTACTTTTCACATCTGCACTCAGCATCTATCAGCAATCAACGCAATCAAAACCGGCTCAATCGACCACTCCTTCCAATGCTCAGACGGTAACGTGAATTGCCCGATTGCGCGCTTTGCGGCGAACATCGTCGCTGGTAAATTAATAGGATTCACAACTCGCGGTAGGTGCAGCGTCTGGCTCTGTCGCCTGCAGCGATAGGATAGAACCAAGCCATGCACACGGAGCACTCGAATACGCGGTTTGGCAGTGGTTGCCTCACTCCTCGTACCCAATGATGCCGGTCCTTCTGCCATAAGATCTAAGGAGTTGCCATGCGACATGCTTCAATTCTCGCGACAGTAATCATGGTTACTTCGCTCTTCGTTGCTAACTTCCGTTCTGCGGAGTCAGCCCGGAAGTCTGAACAACAACGGCTCTCCTACACGAAAATCGGAGGCTCTATCTTGATCGAAGGCGACCTGGGCCAACCTGTTGGCGCTGAGGTTGAGATTCAAGGCTTCAAGGAAGCAAACGGGCCAATGGCAAACTGGTTCTGGGTTGAAAGCGTCGATGGAAAGCGACTTGATTCGAAACGCGGAATCCAGGTGAACGGAGTATCGAAATGGAAAGACGGGACCAGGGCGACGCTGTCAGGCCACGAAACTGGCATTCTCAAATTCCTCGCATTGAATGAGACCAACTACGGTCCCAATGATTCACGATGGAAGGGGCCGTTTCAAGTAATTCATCTGACGTTTGAGGTTGATCGTGTTGTAGAACCAAAGGGGTTGGGCGTCGAAAGAGAATAGGCAGAACAAACAAATACACCGAAATCGTAGGAATGACCGCTTGCCAAAGGTGGCCCAATCCCTCGCAACTCGGTGATTTTTCCGTACCGCGGCAAAGGTAACTCGTCCTACCATGGATTCTTACCCTACCAAGTACACTGACATTCATGGCACCGAAGAAACTGTTGTATGCCTCGCGTGCGTTGGTACATTGATCATGTCGTTTGTCACATCTCCCGGTAGTGGACAAGGGCGTCCTCGACGGGGGATGCTCGTAGTAATTGCAATTGCTGGAGGTGCGATGGCAATCAAAGGGAAATGGCCTGGCAGTGATGATAAGAACGAAACAGAAAGTGAATCCCATTCTCGCCCAAGCCAATACAACTAAACTCATCGCCACACTAGGGTAATCGAGCTTTTCGCATCTTCTGGCCTGAAAGGCCTAAAAACCAAAGCCCAGGGCACAGCGCAGCGCCACCCTGGGAAAGCGAAATGATGGAGCCGGTACGCCCTGAAAGTGCATAACAACCAAGCATCGTCCAATCGATTTTCATTCGGTAACGTAACTCGTTATCGCAACGGAACATGCAACGAAAAACCAATGCACGCCACCAGTGATGTTGCGGTTCGAATTTAGATAATTGAAATGGTTGCATAAGCCCTCACCGCGCAACCACTCGTTTCGAATACCCTGGGTTACGTTTGGCTCGCGGGACTCGCTGCGCTCACCCTGGGCTAGGGTTGTATCGCCACTTCGTGGCTGGGCTACTGGGTTGGAAGCATAGTAGGAAGGACCATGTTAACAACTTCGAAACTTCTTTCGCATCGGACTTCCCGCTTCATTGGTTTAGATGGCCGCAATGCAATGCACTAACGCATGGTTCACTTTTGTGGCCAGCAAGATGACAGCAAAGAGAAGGCGGTCAAGAGCGTAATAGTGTTGATCAGAGTATTGGTATATTGTCTGACGAAGCTTGTATCGCCCTCTGGGCTTTGGATTCTCGGTTTCTGGATTCCGTTGGCTGACGCTCATCGGCATAGATGAGGCGCCCTACGGGCTGTAACGAACATCAGGAGCCGGTTTACAAATGCTCCGAGATAAGACTGCGCGGTCATTGAAATGCAGGTCAGTCTTCGGATACACTAACGTCAACTCAAATCAACCCGCCGCGCCGGGCTTGATCGTGCATAGCGATGCACTGCCGAGCACCCGATCGGCCGTTTTCCCATGTCGGCCTTGCTCTTGCGTACCGGGCGATAGCCGCCATTCGTGACGCAAGATGAATACCCGGAGTAGAAAATGAGCAACGCATATATTTATTTTCGCTTCACAACTGAATCGTCACGTCAGGTATGCCAGCGCGATTGCTTTAGTTTGGACGCAGAGTCTACGACTATTGGGCGTGATCGCGAAGCGGATATATGCTTGGACTTCGAGCGTTGTTATAGGATGGAGGCTGCAATTGTCCGGCGCAGCGACCGTTATTTTTTAAAGGAACTACACGCAACGAATGGGACACGCGTCGGCGCCACTAGGCTCTTGGGTCAGAATGAAATTGAACTGCAACATGGCGACCGTATCGATATCGGAGCTTCGGCGTCTCGTGGATTCTGGCTCGAGTTCTCGCACGAAGTTGATGTGCAGAGTCCATCTTCATAGACGAGACAGTTGTTACAGAAATAACGCCAACTGGTCGATCGACGAACGAACCGTTTGAGATCGAAACCATTAGTAGCTCCACCAATGTTGACTTGAAATGAGCTACCAGAATTGTAGTTGGTGAGCCGGATTCAATTCTCTGCTCCAAGAGCTTTTTGATCCCGCCGAACTTTCCCGGAAGGCCGAGAAAGACCATGTCGGTCTCGACCGTCACTTTTAATGAGCTCGATTTTTTTAGCCCGAAGAGTCTACGTAGAAAATCCATGAAGCATGCGACGAAAGTAGGAGTTGATTGGTGGGCCGAGTGGTTGCATTTGCCCTATGGAATTGTTAAGTTCAATTGCCCCGTCCGCAAGTGGGCTATGTGGATGAGTCAATCCGTAGTTCGAGTCTCGAGTGGGAAGCTACCGGTATCGGTTTTTGGCTGTGCTGAAATCAATGTGTGGACTTTCCGTTACGCACGTTAGTCGTGTTCGACCTAGCAATTCACAATCCCAGTTTACAATTTGCTACAATCCCATTGTGTAAGCCAACCTATGCAGTGATCTATCAAGGGTTGGAGTTCGCCACAACTAGTTAAAGTGTGTTGTTCTTCGCAAAGAATCGCCGCCATGTATCGACTTGCATATGCGATTGCTTTCATCGTATTGATGTGGTTTCAATCGCTATTCACTTCAACCGTTCACTCCGTTGAGAACGGTACGCACCTCTTTCACTACAACTCAGTGCCCTGGTTCTTCCTTGCCCTGATGTTCGTGCTACAAATTGCGTTTGCAGAAATCGCAAGACGGTTCATGAAAGACCGAATCCTCGCCGTCCTTTGTCTTCTCGGAATACCGCTGTTCGGCCTATTGTCGCTTCAACTAATTTACGAGCGCACCGAGGTTTCAGAAACCGTGATCCGACATCGGCGAGAGCCACCGCATACCGAATACAATGTTGACGTTGCATGGGAGGACATTCAGTCTGCTGTAAAGTTTGAAAAAGAGCAAGCGGGAATGTTCGCGTCAAACTTCTACAACATCGGGTATGTGTTCACTCTCAAGGATGGTAAAAAACAGGAACTTCCGTCAAATACAATCCTGACTGCTGCTCATGAAGAAATTGACCGCATCCTGGCGGCACGCGATATTCCAATTACAACTCAACGAATCCTAATTCCACAGCAATGAGCGACGAAATTGTCAGGTGTTTTTAATGGCTACGCGGATACCCAACCCAAGATGTCTCAATGCGAAACGACCAACAGTCGACTGATGCGTGTGCGATTGCTTGCGGTGATCGGCGTGATATGCATCTGTTTTCTCACTATCTGTCTCGGCGTACCTTTCATGATCGCTTGGCCTGACTTCCAGCACCAACTCACGCTTGACGGAAAGAGAGAGTTTGAGAGATCGGCGGGATTTGTACTGCCGGCCAATGCCGAACTGGTCTTCTGCGAAGACACTCGCGGCGGGTGGCATGGTGATGGCCAACTTGATGTTCACATACGTTCCGATGAAGAGACGATTGAAACCTGGATGACTAGCCCATTCAAAGCTTGTGATTGGAACGAAGGTTTATTGAATACCAAGTTCCAATCGCCTAATCGAGCGAGAGATTCAGTTGGCCTCAATGTATATCGAAGGTACTGGGCGAAATGGGGCGATTCTGGCAACTGGAAACTTATTGTCGTTTAGCCGCAAACAGGTGACGTTTGGTACACTGAATTCAATTCTTAAATCAACGCTGAACAACTTGATGAACCAAGGTCGGCGAGCGGTACATTTTGCGACTGGACAGCTCATCGCGCCTGTTTGTTGATCCGTACCCTTCGTTCTTCAGAGTTCTAATGCACGCAGAGATTCCCGCTTGGCTCGCGGGACTCGCCGCGCTCACACCGGGCCAAAGATGTGTCGCCACTTCGTGGCTGGTCAAATGGGTTGGATGCCGAGTAGGTAGGGTGATGTAATTGACTTAGAGCGTTTTCCAGTATTTTACTATCGACTGTGGGGATACCGGCGAGATTCATAAGTCAACGCGTAGATCAGTATTGTGGCTTTTGTGAGTTTTGGTGGCTAGAAACTTGCGGAGCATTAGGTGCGTCTTTGAGCAAGTTTGTTTCGCCCTCCGGGCATTGGATCCTCGGTTTCTTGATTCTGGTGGCTAACGCTCACCGGCATAGATGTGGCGCCCTCTGGGCTGAAGCTAACAGCCAATCGTTGCGGAGATGATCGAGTGGACGGAGACGTCTGAAAGGATTATCGTGTATTGGGTCGCAACAAAACTATCGAGGTAGAATCTCCAATCATGAAATCTCTGTCAACCGCGATTCTTCTTTTGGCAGTCTTGGTAAATCATTCTGAGGCTCAAACCAGCGTCAATCCCGACTGGTATCATCGTGAGGGATTGAGCGTGGGGAGTTACCAAACGGTGACTGTACAGGCTAAGACGCTTCGCGGATTTACTACTATCGAAGTTGCAGATCGTGAGCCTCGGGAAGCAATCGCCAAGTTGAAGGTAGCGCGTAAATCGGCGATCGAGGCTATAAAAAAAGCAATCGCTGTTTCGGATGGAGCCATTAAGGCATCGCCTGCAATGATTGCTGAATGGGGAAATTTGCAAAAAGGCTTCGGTATGTGGTCTCGAGAGGCACCTACGATTTCTCCAACCGATCTGGATGAATACACTGCTGCTACTCATTTATGCTTCGATATGACTCTTAAAGATTTGGACGCGGATGAACTTGCAGTACTTCCGCACGATGTCTACAGTCGATTGAAGAAGCAACCGGAGTTCGAATCTTCTGACCTTGTCTTCTTATACGTTGGTGAAGTGAGTGATGAGCAAGCAAAGCAAGCGACCAAGAGGGCCTACGATGAGGCGTTTGACAATGCCAAGAAGCTTACCGCACTATCTAGCCGATCACTGGGTAAGTTAGTTGAGCTGACTGCGGGCGGAGAGGGAAGTTCCAGATACTGGTTCGACTTAGGATACGGAAACTTTTCTAATGACAATTCGAAATCTAGCCCTCTCGCCAACTTCAAGCCGCTCGCGAACGAGGTCTTTGGATCCAACCCAGCGGAACTAACCCGAGTCTTCAGCGTTGATTTGCGGTTTGAGATTGAATAGAAAGTGCGAGGTCCGTGGACAGCCGTCTGACCCTTGGCACAAAGCCTATGCAAGGTTTATTCGCCAGCTTGCATCGCCACATAACAGGTTGGATACATCACAACGTCAGATCTGTTTGGCCCTTTCAGGGCGATGGGATGCTTGTTGTGGGTTTCCCGGGGCGGTGCCCCGGGCTGGTTTGTTTGGGCCCTTTCGGGGCAAAGAGATCGGTTGTATTTTTGTTCCTTAGGGCGGCGCTTCGACAAGACAACGGATTAAGCTAGCCTCGATCGCATCCCAATCTAGCGGTTGGTCGGCGATGATCTCTAGGCGACTATCGCTGCGAAAGGCACTGGTCTTGAGCGATGATTCGCTTGCCTTGCGATTAATGGCCCACCAATCGTCTTCGCAATGAAAGATTCCTTTGAGCCGCTGAATTGGTGACACGGATTCCAGTGTCTCCATTAGGCTATCACGATCAAAGCAGTTGTTGGGTGCAAAGATCCATCCACACGCCCAAGTACCGTTACCTTGATTTTGAAATCGCCGTGGCTTACTGGTGTCACCTTCTACCTTCAGTGAAATCGACGCCATTTGTGGAATCGTTGGAGGCGTAACGGATTCAATCTCTGAATGATGAGTATCAAGTGCTTTACCGACGATTGGATGCGCTGGATCGTAGACTGGAACGATCGTCGAGTCAGGCTTAGTATCTAACCAATCAAGCTGGACTTGGCCTCGCGAGGTTTCGTAGACGTATTGCTTGGGCGGCTCAAGCTTGGCGATCTTCTTTTTACAGGCTTGAATGAGTTCCGGCGAGCGTTTATCGATCCACGAAATGACGATGCCGTCAGACATGTGCAGTTGATCGTTGAACAGCGTTGAATCGGCAATACGAGGATTGTCGAAGTCTGCTGGATCAACGATGCACAGAGTACTTCCCAGGTCGAGCACCTTTCCGAAGTTCTCGCCGCGAAGCATGTCGATCAATCGCGCTGGATGACCTGCTCCCGAAGGTTCGATAATCAATCGATGCGGCTTGACTTGTCGGATCAACTGAGCCAACAACGGTTCAAAGGCGTAAGACATTGTGCAGCAAACACATCCGCTGGCCAATTCCATTACTTGCACTTCAGCGGGCTGGTCGATCAGGGCGTTATCGATGGCGACTTGACCGTATTCGTTGATCACAATTGCCCAGCGCTCGCCCTCGGGCTTTTGATCAATCAAGCTTTGAATAGCCGTTGTCTTCCCAGCCCCCAACACACCGGTAATGATGTTGGTTGGGATTTTTTGAACAACAGCCATGTTGCAACTTATGTTGGAGTTTCTTGTCCGTTGATGCAGGTCTGACAGTGACCTTTGATTAAAACATCAACGACTTGACCTAGCTCGGGAGACAGTTGCACTTGCACCTCTTCGTCGCTTAGGCAACGGATGTTGCCACAGTCGATGCAAAGCAGGTGCGGGTGTGCTTGGCTGTCCACTTGGTCACTATGCTTTGCCACTTCATAACGCCAAACATGGTCGCCAAGTTCGAGGCGGCGAAGCAGACCGGCTTCGGTTAGGTCCTGCAAGCCACGAAAGATCGTCGATTTGTCCAATCCCAAGCTATCCAGCTTAGTCGTTAGTTCCTGATGCGTGATGGGAACCGTTACGTCCATAATAGCCGACAGGATGGCTACGCGAGCTGGTGTAGCACGCAGCCCTTTGGATCGCAGTTGGTTTCGATTTTCGTCTCGACGAGCGTTATTATTCATGGCAGTCATTCAACGAATTGACGTTATCTTTAGACACTGACAGGAGCATCAACTTCAATTCGGATGGGCTGGATATCAAACTTAGGATTTTGACCAAGGAATCGGCAGGGATTGTTGTGGAACACTTCAATCGCTTCCTGAACGGTATGGCCTCGGCTGCGAAACTCCATGATACACTGTTGCAGAGTAAACGGATCGCTTGGTCCCCAGTCTGCCGAGGAATTCACCAACAGACGTTCCGAGCCATACTTTTCAATCATGTCGACGGCTCGCCGCGGCGAGCACTTCGTGATTGGATAAAGAGTGAACCCAACCCAATAACCAGCGTCCAAGCACGGGCCAATTGTCTGCTCTTCAACGTGGTCGATCCAAATTCGTTGTGGATCGACGTTCAGTCCCGCCAAGACCTCAAGCACTTTCTTTGTACCGTGCGCTTTGTCTGCTAAGTGAGGCGTATGAATTAGCACTAACTGGTTGTGCTTCATGGCGAGTTCAACGTGCGCCTGCAGTGAGTCGCATTCGTTCTTAGTCGCCTTGTGCAAGCCAGTTTCACCGACACCCAGGCAAGTTGGCTTGGCGAAGAATTCGGGGAAGTGCTTCAACACCTCGTTCGTCAGCTCGACGTTTTCAGCTTCCTTCGGGTTGACTGCGACCCAACAAAAATGGCGAATGCCGTATTGGGCTGCGCGAGTCGGTTCAAACTCGCTGATCTGGCGGAAGTAGTCGATAAATGTTTCCGGATAACGGCGATCAAAACCTGCCCAAAACGCAGGTTCGGCGACCGCGACAACTCCGGACATCGCCATCCGTTCGTAGTCTTGTGCAGTACGAGCGATGGCGTGATAGTGTGGTTGGATGATTTGCATAATGAGACTCGCTATGGCAGGTGATTCGGGGGTTGATGGAAGCCTGAACCTTGGCGGTTCGCTGAATCGGCTTGACTTACTTGGCGAAAAGTTCAAGCAGATCGTATGTTCGGCCCTTTTCAGACGCAGGCGCGCGGAGAACCGCCAAGGCTTGATCAAGCAGCTTCAGCTTGGCTGGTGTTCCTACGGGAACTTCTCCAGTCCGCTGAAGGGCCGCATCGTAGCGATCCAAATACGCAGCGATTTCCAACAACATATAGCGATGTTCGAGGTAGTCCTTTTCGACGACCTGATGAGGCGACAACATAAGCGACTCCGGCGAATGAGGCGTTAAAAATCAAACCACTGCGGAAGCTCCAATGCCATCGACCCATCTTGGCGAAGGCCACTTGGTGAATGCCGCATTGGTTTATGATATTCACTCAGCAAGCAAAACGGCAGGTATCCAAGGCTTAACTTTAGATCGGATTTTGGACTTCCAGAGGATTGAAGGCCATTGGCAGGTTTTTCCAATTGGGTGGATCTGCAAAGTTAGGGCAACTGTGCAGCTTTTTGCAGCTTTTGATGCGACCTGTCCTCGATTTTCACCGCCGTGACAACTAATCAGTGACAACAAATCAAGGGGTGGCGATTCCCGGCTATTCCCAGAGCGTGTTTCGAACCACTTCTCGCAAAAGATCTCAGCTTGGACTCAAAATCACTCTTCGAAATACTGGCTCACGAGCACGCTTCAATGCTGCGAGTCTACCTGAGGGCGGCTGGTTGCGCCGACGAGCTTGTGGATGATGTTTGGCAGGAAACGATGATCGTGGCTTGGCGAAAGCTTGACCAGTACGATCGAACTCGCCCCTTCGGTGCTTGGCTGCGTGGTATCGCGGCCAAGATCTTGTTGGCTCACCGCCGAAACGCGCGGCGAGTGGTGCTGATTGGTGATGAAGAGGCGCTCGAATACTTGAGCGATCAACTTCACCGCTACCAACAACTACCGGGAGACACTTTGGATGACAAGCTGGCCGCGCTTCGCGAGTGTGTCAGCCACTTGCCGGCCCACGAGCGTAACTGCATTGAGTTGCGTTTTCAAAAAGATCTGATGCCCGCTTCGATTAGCGAGGCGACTGGGGATGCGTTGGAGACGGTTAAGAAGCGACTTCAGCGTGCCAAGTCGCGATTGTTGGAATGCATTGAAAAGAAGCTTCGCATACTGCCAGCTTAATTCAAATTTGAAGAGAACATTCGATGAGCCCTGAACCGACTGATAAAGAGAGAATTCACGATGCCATGTTGGAAGCTCTGCTTCAACAAGCATTGCGTCCAAGCGATGGCGATCAAAATGCCGTTCGTAGTCTAATCGCAAAGATTGATTCGCTTGAAGTCGAAGATTCAGCATCACATGAAGCGCCAAGTTCGCCATTAGCCAACGCGACAGATGCTAACGCTACGACGCGGCATTCGCGCCGTTGGATTGTCTGGCTTTCAACAGCAGCCGCTTTGATCATCGGAATCGTCTTTCTCAACAGTTCGAATTCATCCCAGTCCGCGCAAGCAAGTCTTCAAAAAGTACTACAGGCCAAATCTCGCTTTCGAACTTACACGATTGAAATGAGTCACCAGTTGCCGATATGGGGACAACGCGAAGTCTCAGCAACACTATATTTGGATGATCACGATCAATTTGTGTTTGAACATCCAGGCTGGAAGAACCTAGGCAAAGTTTGGATCGGCGGAGACGGAGAACAACGATGGATCGTTCCGCCTCGAGGGCCAGCGCTTGCTGGTCGTGAAGCTGTGGTCGCACGATGGCTTGACAGAAAAGATCTGCCGAGTCCCTTTCTGCACATGAACACAATCCTAAATCGAATGGGCCGATCTTACGACTTAAGTCAGTTGCCCAACGTAACTTCGCCCTGCGAGCCCAAGCAACTGAAGGTGGAATGCTTACATCTTAAAGGTGAATCAAATCGCAAAGATCCGCGTTTGCCTGAGTCCATTGAGGTTTGGGCAGATGCAGAAACGGGAATAGCTCATCAAGTTCAGCTCAATTGGCACCGCGACAAATCGGAGCGTGGCCCTGTTTCGTGGAAGATCAAGTTGGTTTCTTACGATGACCTTCCCGCGGACTGGTTTAACGTCGAGAGTCACCTTCGATTTGCGCGACCGGTAATCAAGCTTCAATCAGCTAAAGATCTTGACGCCTTGGATAGTGATGAGAACTGAGTTCAGAAATTGTTCGGAATGTTCGCACGAATCTGAGCTACTTGAAGCTCTAAATGTCGGAAAAGGAGATTTGAACGATGAACCTACGAAAAACAGTTAGGCAATTGCTCGCCGTGCTAACATGTTGTTTTCCAATGTGTAGCGGAGCATTGGGCAGTCCCAACGATGGTGATCCCATCACGGTTCCTCCAGAAGACCGAGTCACGTTCAACAAGGATGTCGCGCCGATCATCTACGAACACTGCGCGAGTTGTCATCACGCGGGCCAAGCTGGACCGTTCGAGCTGATGAATTACAAAGACGTTCAGCGTCATTCCGAAACGATTCGAGTTGTCGTCGAATCCAAGTACATGCCGCCATGGAAGCCGGTAGATACAGGCATCCAGTTCTCGAACCATCGACAGTTGTTGCCCGAGCAAAGTGCGACGCTGCTAAAGTGGATCGAGCAAGGCTGTATTGAAGGCGATGGAAATGCGCCGAAGCCACCTGCCTTTCCAGATGGATGGAGCTTGGGAAAGCCTGATCTGGTAGTCAAAATGGACCGAGCGTTTTCAGTACCGGCTGGTGGACCAGACCTTTATCGTTCGTTTGTTCTTCCGGTCAATCTTCCTGAAGACAAGTGGATCAAGGCCATGGAGTTGAGGCCGACGGCTCGCAACGTTGTCCACCACGCCCTCTTCTTTGTTGCTGATTCTAGTTCGTTGCGAAATCGAGTTGAAAAAGATGGTCAGCCTGGATTTCGCGGCATGAACTTCATGAGAGGATCGGAATTTTTGAGCGGTGGAGCAGTCGGTGGAGCAGATCGATTGTCGCGAGGACTGGGCGGCTATGTTCCGGGAGCGGTGCCAAACTTGCTGCCTGGAGACCTCGCTAGGTTTCTACCGAAGGGTTCCGATATCGTCATGCAAACTCACTTCCATCCTTCCGGTAAAGCTGAAAAGGAGCAAGCTGAGTTGGCGATTTACTTCGCCGATGTTGCTCCTTCGCATATGCTTGTGCCAATTCAACTACCTCCGTTGTTTGGAGCGGGTGCGGGAATCGATGTACCTGCTGGCGAAGCGAACTACATAGTTACCGACGACCTGACGCTTCCTATTGACGTCCGAGGGATCGAAATTGGCGGTCATGCTCACTACATTTGCAAGAAGATTCGCTTGGATGCGACACTTCCAAATGGCCAGTCTCTTTGCTTGCTGAAGATTGATGATTGGGATCTTGATTGGCAGGATCAGTATCTATTCCGCACGCCTATTGATCTGCCCAAGGGAACGAAATTGTCGACAACAATTGTGTACGATAACTCCAAGGATAATCCCGAGAACCCCTTTTCACCGCCGCAACGCATTGCATGGGGCCGCGAATCCACAGATGAAATGGGATCAGTAACCCTGTTGGTCGTCGCCAAAGACGAAAGTCAGCGCGAAGAGTTGGAAAGGTTGGTTTCACAGCGGAACCGCAAAGCCATCGCGGGTCGAATTCGTAACCAGTCCAGTGGCTTGTCTGCGTTGGGTGGAGGCAAACTGGAACAGCTAGGATTACTTCGAATGCTGGATCGCAATTCGGATAAGAAGTTGCAGTTATCGGAAGTACCTGAGCGATTTCGAGATCGGTTGTTTGAATTCTTCGACAACAACGGTGACGACGTTTTGGAAGAGAGCGAGATTCAAAATGGACGACAAGCCATTCAAAAACTTCTCGACGAAAAATAGCCGAGTTATTGATCCTTGGTCAACTCAATAGGAGTCCAGCCTGTGATGAAGTCTTCGAAATTCAAGTTACTCTTCTGCTGTCTTTGGACTTGTTCAATTGCAGTGGCTAAGGCTCAGGAATCAGTCCCTGGTGCTGTTTCAGTCACCGCGACTATTCAGGTTACGGATTCTGCGGAAGTTAAGCAGCAGGCATCTGGCGCGACTCAAGGATCGGTCACTCTTGCTGACATCGATGGTCGCAAGCTCGCGGTTAAAAACAAAGATTACATCGGAACAGTGGTTGTAATCATCAGTACAGACTGTCCCGTAGCGAATTCCTATCAGCCAACGCTTCGTAAATTGGGAAGAGAATTCTCTGGTTCAAAGTTGCAGTTCTTAATGGTTCATGGCAATCCACAAACCACAATCGATCAAGCGCGTAAGCATCAGCAAGAATACCAGATCGATTGGCCTGTCGTCTTGGATTCAGATCAGCGCGTCGCTATAGAGCTGAAAGCAAAGAACATCCCCGAAGCCTTCTTGTTGGACTCGAAAGGGACGGTCTTGTATCGCGGCCGTATCGACGACCAATATGCGGCGCTGGGAAAGAAACGTCCAGCGCCGACTGAGCACAATCTTTCGGAGGCAATCACGGCTTTTCTGAACGGCCAACCAATTCCCCAAAAGGAAACGCAGGCCGTGGGATGCGTGATTCGTTACTCCCAAGCTGCCTCGCAAGTGACCTCTCAAGTGACCTCTCAAGTGACCTCTCAAGCGGCCTCTCCAAGCGAAGCCGCGGACAAGTAAGTCAAAACCGTTGAGGTGCTCAAAGAACTTTCTAGCGCCAGCTCAGGCCTTCAGGCAAGTTGTTGATGCTTTTCGGAGCCCCTGTCTCGGATACAATGATGATGTCTTCGACTCGCACTCCACCGTACTTGCGACTGTACAAACCTGGCTCGATGGTCAGAGCTTCGCCAGCCATTAACGTCCCACCATTGTCGTCCAACAAGATCGGCTCGTGAACTTCCAGTCCGACGCCATGCCCAGTCCCGTGTGGCAGTACTGGTTCGTCGGAGATCTCGCCGCGGGCAAATCGAAAGCCATGTGCTTCGATTTGTCCTTTGGTTGCGCCGTGGACTGAATCGGCGGTGGCTCCCGCAACTGCTGCAGCCGTTGCGGCCTTCTTCGCCGCTACCACAGCCGCGTGCATTTTAATCATCATGTCGCTTGGGTCGCCGTGAACGACCGTGCGAGTGCAGTCGCCGTAGTAACGCGATTTGCTGCTGAGCGGGTAGACGTCGATGATTACCGCTTCACCAGTCTTCAATGGTCCAGAACCTTTTTCATGGCAGTCGCCCGAATGCGGAGTCGTGGCGATGATCATTCCGTGGGGACATTGAAACTCGCGGTCTAATAAAAATTCAGCAATCATCCGTTGGAGGCGTTCGCTGGTCAGAGTCTGTCCGCCATGTTCCAGGGTTCCATCCTTAGCCGCCGTAGCACGAGCCACTGTTTGACAGGCCATGAGAATCGCTTCCTCGGTGACGCGTTGAGCTTCGGCGAGATATTCGATCTCCTGAGCGTCTTTGCATCGACGATCCAAAACGCCAAGATCTGGACAATAATCGAGCGCGATACCAGCTTGCTGAATGTGCCAAGCATAGATGTAAGGCAATGTCCGATCTGTAGTTACCTGAGTGACACCGCCACGTTTCAAGCATTCAGCGATCGACTGAGCCGTTGCGGTTGGGCGATCACCGGACAACCCGCTTGC
>CAUJKA010000383.1 GCA_963204965.1 Planctomycetota bacterium
TAGATCCGCAGCGTGCGCAAGAAGCCTGGCCATCCGGCTTCTGTACCTTCGAGTTGGTTATCCCAATCATCGGTGCTCGCGAACAGGCTATGAACGATACGGACAACACAGACGCCACCCGCGCGAGCTTCGACGCTCCACTCATTGGCGATTGGCGGCGAACCCGGTACCCAACCATCCGATTTCGAAGACCACTTAAATGACTTTGGATCCCAGTGAGTTATCTCCGAAGTCGAATCCATTCCCATGCCGAACTGCAACTTGATAGCCACTGGCTTGCCGTCGCGCATCTCGAACTCGGTCGGCACAAACCAGGAAGAAATCCCTGGACCAGTTGCGATAGCTTGCCAGACCTCTTCCGGCGTGCCAGGCACTTCCACTTCAACTTGGACTGAACGGCGGCCGGTAGGTTCTTTATTGACGCTCATGACTGTTCCTTGGGATCTGATTTCTGCGGCAAAGGGTGTGCTACGACAACCAGGCGATGCGCGCGGCCGCCGGGTGCTGACTCATCGTGATATTTTGAAACAAGTTTCGCGATCGCCTCGGCAAGCTCGTTACTGAACGCCGCTCGATCGGCCGGCGACTTGAAGCGTATCTCCGCATCAACGGCCAACGTGGCGAGTCGCTTACTCGCCTCGGTCGCTCGACGAACCAGGTCCGCCACTTCGCGGACGATCCGAGCCCCTAAAGCGATCAAGTAGCTTGCAGATAAACGATCGACTTCCCGTCCCGGGTCCACAGCAACCGGCCCCATCGCGCTCGGTGAGACGACGTAAGAAGCCGCGGTAGCAACCATTAGACGTTCAGTCAGCCCGCCCCACTTCCGCTCCTCGGCCAGCTTGACTAACCCGTGCGATTCTAGGGCTCGCAAGTGATAGTTAACCTTTTGCCTCGCCAAACCAACTCGGCCGGCTAAGGTTGCCGCTGAAGTTGGTGTGGCCATTTCTGACAGCAGGCGACTGCGAATTGGCTCAAGAGCCACCGTTGCTGCAGCGGGATCATCGATAACTTGAATGTTTAACATGAAGCTGAGGATATCCTTGACAACTTTTGTTGTCAAGTAAAATCGCTGAGTTTTTGCAACTTTTCGAATTGCCGAGCGAGGCCACAACGACTTGATAGCGCCCCGCCCAGACGAATGCCCCACTAGCAGATCAGGCCCCAAATGCTTCAGCGCATGCTTTGGCAATCACGTAGGCCAGCGGAAATGACGCGATTGCAGACGCAAAAACTAGCAACGCGTAGAAGCCTCGAAGGGGTGAATCAGACTTACTCAAAACTAATGTTCCAGTAATTACGATCGCCGATGGAAATCCAAAAGTTCCGAACGTGCAAATAAGCATCACCTCGAATGCCCAGTTCCCCAGCGAACTAACAAACTTGCCCGGGTCAGCCAAAATTCTCAATGCTGGAATCGCCAGCGCGCAGAAGACGGCTACGACAGCAGTCGCAATCATCATGTCGCGAATCGTCAGTTTGCGTTGGTTGTTCGACTCTACCACTGAAACACAGACCTGCATTGCCGGATGCTTAAAGACTTCGGACACGATTTAGCTTAGAATTCCGAAGTCGTTCGAAAGCCAGTTTACGCGATTTGTCGCCCATTCGCCTCTTGCGGACTTACCATCTTGAATAGATTTGTTCTAGCTTCTTGGACAACTCAGTGCATTCTGATTTGCTTGGGCTTCACTTGCAGTACATCACTGTCGTCCAATTGCTGCTATGGCCAGTTGTCGCATCAAGAGATGTTCGACAGAGAGCGGATTGTACAAGTTGAAATTCAAGTCGAGCCCGCGGATTGGGATCGATTGAGAAAGCAGAGTCGAGATCCTGGCAAGGCATTCATGGGCTTTCAGGAAGAACCATTCACTTGGTTCAAGGGCTCGATCAACATCGATGGGAAGACCATCGACAATGTGGGAATTCGCAAGAAGGGCTTCATCGGATCACTCGATGAAAATGTTCCGTCGCTCAAAGTCAATTTCGATCAATACGAGGAACATGCGTCCATTAATGGCATCAATGTTCTGACACTCAACAATAACAAGCAAGACAATTCGTTGATGAGCCAAATCTTGGCCTACGATCTGTTCAATGCTGTTGGCGTGCAGGCTCCGCGATGCAGTTTCGTTCGCGTCCTGGTCAACGGAAACGATCTAGGTCTTTATCTCAACGTCGAATCGATTGGCAAGACTTTTCTTCAGCAGCGATACGGCAACGGCGATGGCTTGTTGCTCGAAGGCACGCTAGCAGACTTTTATCCTAAGGCAATTCATCGGCTTGAGATCAAGAGCTCAAAAGAGAAAACCACTCCGGCCAAACTATCGAAACTGGCAGCCATACTGGCAAGCGATACTAAACCCGTCGACTTAGAAGCGGTTGAACAGATCGTGGACATCGACAACTTCCTGCGGTACTGGGCTGTTGAAAGTCTGATCGGATTCTGGGACGGTTATACGAACAATCAAAACAACTTTTGGGTCTACGAGAACAAAACGAACGGCAAGCTCTACTTCATGCCATGGGGTGCCGACGGTGCTTTCATGGGAGGCGGCTTTCCTGGGTTCGGCGCTCGTGGTCCGGCTTCGGTTTATGCCGAGAGCATGTTAGCCAATCGCTTGTTTAACCATCCTCAGATACAAGATCGCTACCTGGAAACACTGCGTTGGGTCTTGGAGAATGCTTGGAAAGAAGACGAACTGATCGCGAAGATTGATCAGTTGGAAAAGCGGTTGATGGAGAATCCTCACTCGCGTCAAAAGAACGCGCCGCAAGGAATGCGTCAGGTGCGTCGCTTTATCAAGGGCCGCCGCGAAGTCATTGAGAAGGAATTGGAGAACTGGCCGGTCTCTGTTGCCAATCGCCCCAGACGCCCAACTTACTCCATTCCATTTGGATCGGTCCAAGGGAGTTTTCAAACGGTGTGGTCTGATAAGGTGCCTCAAGCCAAAGATCGCAAAGGTCAGCTTGAGATGGAGCTGCAATTGAATGGTGAGAAGGCTGCCGTCGATCAGCTCAACGCAACAATTCATCCCACGCCCAGCCAACCCTTCGGCTTTGGACCGCCGATGCCCGCGATACCTTCAGCCGACTTACAACTGAACTATGCACATGACGGAAAATCAAAATCGATCAC
>CAUJKA010000384.1 GCA_963204965.1 Planctomycetota bacterium
GAAGCGATGGCTAAGCAAGACGCTGACCGCAAAGAGGATTCGACTACGACGATTCCAATTGCCGATCTGGCGGGTCGCTTTCGCAGTGAAATGTACGGCGACGTAATTGTCACTGAGGAAGGGGATCATTTGGTGTTGAAGTTAGAACCAGCGGCCAATTTCGTGGCTGACCTAGAGCATTGGCAATACAACACTTTTTTGATCAAGTGGCGCAGCTCGGTGAAGTACAACTTCCCGCGGGGCTTTGTGAACTTCACAATCGACGCATCTGGCAAACCAGCTCAGCTAATCATCGATCAACCCAACGACGACTTTTGGTTCTATGAATTGGATCTCAAGCGAGTTCCCAAGTAGCAGGTACATTCCATGTGCCGTCCGCTGCTTTAGGTTGAAACTAGTCATCGCACACACTGGTGCAGTACAGATTTTGAAGTATGGAAACGATTGAACTACGAGACGGAGGCATCCTTCTTTACGACGATCATTTCCTTACATCCGAAGTCGCCGACCACTATTTCTCGACGCTAAGAGATCAGTGCGCATGGGAACAAAAGCCAGGGATCTTTGGCCACATGCAGCCGCGCCTAATCGCTTCCTACGGCGATCAAGGCATCTCCTATCGTTACTCTGGAATTGATAACGCGGCTCTTCCGTGGCTACCATGTATGCTGGAGCTTAAGCAGAAGATCGAGGCCGTCCAGGGAGTTTACAACTATTGCTTGCTCAACCTCTATCGCTCGGGTTCGGACAGCATGGGCTGGCACGCCGACGATGAACCGGAAATGGGCAACGTTATCGGATCGCTCTCGTTAGGAGCGACTCGAAAATTCCGAATCCGCCATAACGAGACTCGAGAAACACAAACCTTTCTCGCTGGCCATGGGACGCTTATCATCATGGCAGGTACGATGCAGGAGTTTTGGCAACACGAAGTCCCCAAGACGAAAGTTGCCGTCGGCGAACGAATCAACCTGACCTTTCGACAAATCACGATGGATGTAAAGCCATGATCGCAAGTTCTAACTTCTGGCATTCGATCGCTCTCGCACTTGCCATCGTCTTGATTGTCGATGAAGCATCGCCGTTGAAAACCACTACCAAGCGTGACGACGATACCACCGAAGTCGCTCTGGAAAAGAATAGGGCTACGATTTCTATTCGCAGTCCCTCAGGTATCAGCCAAGCTGTGATCGAACGGACACAGGAACACTGGCCGGAGACTGTTGTCGTCAGGCTCCGCTTACAAGGTTTGGAAAGCCTGAAGATTGCCAGCGAAACGATCAAGCTTGAAGCCTCAATTTCAAGTAGCAATGGAGACTTCAGGTTATGGAGATCAGGCGAAGAAGAGAAAGCCCTAAACGAAAAGAGTTCGCTTTGGTTCGAACCCAAACTATTGGATTCCAAAGGAAGAAAATCTAAATCGATTCCCTTGCAGGACGGATACATCGAGCTTCAGTTGCCCAAAGCGCTTTTCGCCTCCAATCCTCGATCGATCACACTTACCTGGGTCGACTTCTATCGCAATTGAAGTTGAACCGGTTTGCGGACGTCCTGTCGGCAAAGAATCAAAAGACGCAGAAACGGGCGGGACGCCCGGGCACCGATTCGCGGATGTCCGGGCACCAGGCCTTCTTAGTTCGTGCTGCCTATCGCACGCAGTGCCTCTTGGCCATCGCGAATGATCTTGTCAGCAGATTCTAGTCCATCAATCACGCTGAGCTTGTAGCGTCCCTCACGCTCGGTACCGTCCTCTGCCTTTTCCTTTTCACGCTCAGTAAGATCCTTTCGCAATGAGGTCACGTTGGCAACGATTTGCTCAAGGGAACCAATGACAGCGTCCTTCTGAGCTTCAGGAATGGGGGACGGTTTCTTTTCGATCCACGCTTGGCAACCGGACTTCAGTTCATCCAATCGGCCTGTTAACACATCTCGAATCTTGGGACGACGAACGTACCAATCCTCAAGCGAATCGGCCAGGACTTTTGGAGTGGGCGCAGTTGCATTGGGAGTTTGCTCAGCCGAGATTCGAGCCAGTCCCCAGGGCTTGGTCTGCTCATTGATCCACCAGCTACCACCGAAGAACATTGCCACCGAAAGACCGACAATTCCAGCTACCACAACCAACCGGGACGATCCCTTGAGTTGCGACAAACGGCTGTAGATGTGAGGCATCAAGAAAATGACTCCCACAGAAACAAAACATGTAGCTGCGAGGAAGTACAGCCCAACATCGTAGGAGCCGGTTACTGTCTTGACCTTTCCCAAAACGGTTGGGCCGAGAAAACCACCGAGATTCCCGACGGAGTTGATCAAACCGATACTACCTGCGGCCGCTGCAGCCGTTAGATACATGTTCGGTAACGACCAGAACGCCGGCATGTAGGCTTTGCAACCAGTCGCGGCAACAGTGAAGCACAAAACGGTGAGAACTAGGTTGCCTTGAGTAACTGTGGCAAGGATCAGTCCAAAGGCACCAATCACGATTGGTAGAATCGAATGCCAGCGTCGTTCTTGAAAGTGATCCGAGCTCCAACCGACACCCAACTGTCCAAGCATTACTAAGAGCGACGGGATGATTGCCAATAAGGTTACTTTCGCTGGACCAAGCCCGTACCAATCCTCCAGGATGGCTGGCAAGAAGATCTCGATTCCATAGTTCGCGGTGACGACCCCAAAGTATGCCATTGCCAACATCAGCACATTGGGATTGATCAAGCCTTCCATTACCGACATGTGCTTGATCGACTTGGATGACTTACCCTTTTCAATTTCGGCTTCCAGCGCATCCTTTTCTTCCTGCGAGAGCCATTTGGCTTGGCGTGGTCGATCGGTCAACATGAAGACGACTAGAACGCCAAGGATGACAGCTGGAATACCCCAGAAAATGAAGACGCATTGCCATCCCTTGAGCCCCATGAAAAGGGGATTTCCATTCTCGCCAAAATCCAACATCAACCGCGACACACTGTTGCCAATGATCATGGCAATCGGAGATGCAACCAAGAAGATTGACAAAGCCCGAGCTCGGTCGCGAGTCGGAAACCAGTGAGTCAAATAAACGATGACGCCGGGGAAGAAACCCGCTTCAGCGAGCCCAAGCAAAAAACGAATCGTGTAGAAGTGCCATGGCTTGGTAACGAAGGCTGTCATCGCCGCGATGACGCCCCAGGTCACCATAATCCGGCAGATCCATTTACTAGCGCTCCAACGCTCGACGATCAGGGTCCCTGGGATTTCCAAAAGGAAGTAACCCAGAAAG
>CAUJKA010000385.1 GCA_963204965.1 Planctomycetota bacterium
GAGCAGAGTTTAAATCAATTCATGGAAGCTGAAGGAATCAAGTTCAAGCAGATCATTCACGCCCTGCGAGTCGCTCTAACGGGCAAGTCTGTTGGATTCGGAATGTTCGACGCAATGGCCATCTTGGGCAAACAGTCCTGCTTGGCTCGTATTGATCGCGCTATGCAGCTTTAGTGCGGTCGCGAGATGCCGTGAACGTGAGACCAGTAGTTGGCGATGGCTCGCGGACCGTTAACGAAGTACTTTCCGTTGGCTTGGCCGGTGACCAGTTCTATGGCGTCCATCGGTGGTGGGCTTGCCAGTACCAGCACGGGGCAGTTTTGATTGGCTTCACCAAGCAGCTCGACGATCTCGCTGCGCGGACGAGCAAAGTCTGCGTAGTGGATATCCAAGGTGTAGAGCAGCTCAGGGAAATAGGCCAACACTCCAGAAAGCTCGGCGCAGTGCGGACAGTAGTAGGGACGACCAGGTCCGTCAGGGAAGGAACGCTTGAGCATGAATAGTGTGTCTCGCTTAGCCATATCGGAGCCTTTCAGGTTTGAGAGATGCTGTAACGTAATTTTGAGCGTGCGAAGTGGTTGAGCCCGCGGGAAAAGCCTTCAAGCTACCACTCAGAGTTTAGCTCACCAAGTCTAACCAACGCAACGAAAAAAGGCTGCATCAACTTGCGTCGATGCAGCCTTAAAACACGTAGGAGAAAGTCAATAGTTGGTTTGTTCTCGTGATTGTCGCGGGTTACGCACTTTTCTTCTCGGTAGTCGACTCGGCGAAGGCCTTGATTTGGCCGTCAACTGGATCGACATCGATTGTAAAGCGAGTTCCCTTGGCTTGGTCAGGCAAGCTGAACATCACGTCAAGCATGATGTCTTCAACGATGCCACGAAGTCCGCGTGCTCCCACCGATTTTTGCATTGCTCGCCGTGAGATTGCTTGCAGTGCTCGTTCGGAGAATTGGAGATCGCATCCTTCCATTTGGAATAAAGCCTGGTACTGTTTGACCAGAGCATTCTTTGGTTCGCTCAGAACTTGAATCAACGCTGCTTCGTCCAATGGGCACAACGCAGAGATGACGGGTAACCGACCTACGAATTCCGGAATCATACCGAATTCCAAAATGTCATCGGAGCAAACTTGAGGCATCAGTTGCGCCGCGGTCAATTCACTTGCGTGAGTTTGACCGGAGGCACCGAAGCCTAGAGTCTTCTTGCCCAAACGCTTTCGGACAATCTCTTCGACACCGACGAATGTTCCACCGCAGATGAACAGGATGTTCGAGGTGTCCATCTGAATGTACTGTTGTTCGGGATGCTTACGACCACCTTGCGGTGGAACGTTGGCAACCGTACCTTCCAGCATCTTCAGAAGAGACTGCTGAACACCTTCGCCGGATACGTCGCGAGTGATCGAGACGTTGTTGCTGGTCTTGCCAATCTTGTCCACTTCATCGATGTAGAGGATTCCGCGCTGAGCGGCCTCGACATCAAAATCCGCAGCATGTAGCAGTTTGAGCAACAAGTTCTCTACGTCCTCGCCAACATAGCCAGCTTCTGTCAAAGTAGTGGCATCGCCGATTGCGAAGGGAACGTTGAGCATCTTGGCCAAGGATCTTGCCAGCAACGTTTTACCGCTGCCGGTTGGACCTACGAGCAAAATGTTAGACTTTTCAATCTCCACATTGCTGTCGCTCCAACCACTAGACAATCTCTTGTAGTGATTGTGGACCGCCACCGCCAAGACTCGCTTAGCATGTGACTGACCGATCACGTATTGGTCAAGCTGTTCAACGATTTCACGAGGAGAAGCGATATCATTGAAGAGTTTATTTCCAGGGCCTCGACGCTTTGTCTCTTGATCTAGAATTGATTGACAAAGTTCGATGCACTCACCACAGATGTAGACGTCGCCAGGACCTTCTACGAGTGGTCCGACTTCGCGATAGCTCTTGCGACAAAAAGAACAGAAGGCGTTCTTCTTATTGGCACTTCCACCACGACGACCTGAAACCACATCCTTACCCGAAGGCATACACGACTCCTTTGCTCGAATTCCTCGCAGCCGCTGAATTGTTCCCTGAGCAGTAGCTCGATTGCAGTTCAACAGTAACGAGTAGGGGAATTTTGTCTTGATCGGGACAAATCCACGATCACCGATACACGTAATATCGCTCGATGGCACCACCATCTCAGTCGGCATCGATCGTCGACGCTCCCTGTACAGGGTCCGGGCATCCGTGTCCTCGGGTTCGAGCCAAAACAGTCGCGTGATACCTAATGGAAGAACACCGCGCTTGCGGAAAGCTCTTCAATCACCATCACCTGTTGCTAGGGAGTCCAGTCTCCCAGACTGGCATTATAACTAATGTCGTCAGCAATGCTTACCAGAACCGTCCATCCTATTTCTAAGAGGGCGGGTTGGTGGACGACTGCTGACGATCTCTCCCTAGCACCGACTTTATATTTCGGAGTTCCTCCTCATTGATGTCACCCCCAGATTGCATTTCTTCAAAATCCGACAGCAGATCGGTTGGGCTGGTGTCGGCTGTGCTGGTATTAGGGCGCAAGGCAAAAATGACTTGGAATCCAAAGTACGCTACAACAAGTACGAACCCTATGACGAGCACTGCTCGTACAGTTGGGTGTCCCAGCAAATCCCACATAGTTTAGCTTCCTGTAGGCTGCCGGATCAATCATTGGTCAGGTCATCTTACGCGCCTGTCCAGTTCGAAGTCCAGCAATCGACTCTCTTTTTGCCCAAAGTTGATTTCAGAATTAGCTTTTGCCATTATCAAGCGGCAAAGCAGCTTCGCCTAGATCCCCAATCACAGTTGACACGAATCTTGCCACAACCTTAGCGGCTTAGAATGCGGACTCGATGATTTTCTGAATCGCCAATGACCAAATCACCGTTCCTTAGCAGTGTTACTCCGTGCGGGCGGTTTAGTAGTCGCGATTGCAATTGATCGCCATCGCCATTAAAGCCCTTTTCGCCCTTGGGTGAACCGACCAACGTAGACACGATGCCTGACTTCAAGTCGATCCGACGGATAGCGTGATTTTCGGTGTCAGCTAAGTAAACTGCGACGCCAGGATCAACGGCAATCCCCTTGGGACCGTTGAACGTAGCCAGTTTGGCGTCGCCTCCATCGCCGCTGAATCCCTTTTTGCCAGTCCCAGCTACGTGATAGATCTTCTGGCTGGACCGATCAATCCTCCACACGCTGTTACCGCCACGCAGAACAATCCAAATGTTCTGAGCATCCACAGCCACCGATCGTGGATCTGCCAAGGTAGCCTCTTTGGCCACTTGGCCATCTTTGGGTAGTTTGCTTTCACCGGTACCGCAGATGGTTTGGATGATTCCCGAGGTCAAGTCGAGCTGTCTGAGACGCTGATTCTTGAGGTCGACGATCATCAGTTGGTCGCGATCGAGAGCGATGCTATAAGCCTGATTGATAGTGGCTTTAACCGCCGGACCACTGTCACCGCTAAAGTCGGCTTGGCCTGTTCCCGCTAAAGGTTGCCAAGTCTGATTCGATCGGATGTAGCTGAACACGCGATGGTTCATCGTGTCAGCAATATGGATGTTGCCAGTCTGGTCGATCTGCAATTCATGTGGCTGGTTCATTTCCATGGCAAGAGCTGGACCACCTGGCGATCCCCCCATTCCTTTGGCACCACTACCGGCGATGACCTTTAACGACTTGCGACCAGCATCTAGACGATACAGCACATGCCAATCGAATGAGCAGATCACCAGGCTGCCGTCTGTTTCTTCGCCAATACCGAACGGGTTCGCCAAGCTCGTTTCCAGCGCCGGCCCTGCGTTCACAAGCTTCTCAGCTTTGCCATCTCCGGCGATCGTGGTGATGCGGGTGAACTGTGCCATGGAGCAGGTGACAAAAACAGCCACAATCAGGCTCGCAATCACCTCTGGAAGTACTCTTATGCTCATCTCAGTCTCCGGCGCTATGGATCGTTTTCTTCAAGCCTCAAGATTTACCAAGGCGTTATTGTAGCCCGCTTTTTCGTAACAGTTTTAGGCTATCCAGCGAATGTGATAGCTAAGCTCGTTGAAATCAAACCGCATTGGAGT
>CAUJKA010000386.1 GCA_963204965.1 Planctomycetota bacterium
TTGCCAGTTGTCTTGCCACGGTGCCTCTCGCTAGAGTGTTTTCAGATCTGAAAACACCCTTCGATAATCACCGCTCCTTCGGGTTACAACTGGTACCCTTTCAGGCGCTCATTAGTGGTATCCTTTGGGCGCCCACTGACATCGCTTGCAATTTCGCGAAAACATGAGGCTGTTCACGTAGCGCAGTATGAACGCTGGGGGCCCTTCATGTTACCTGCATACTTTCTATCATCGTGTTACGTCTACTTTACTGGCAAGCGATTCTATCGCGACAACCCCTTTGAACGCGAAGCCTATGATCAGGATGGTGGAGAGCATGACAAATAGTTCAAGTCGCCAAGATTATTGTCACTGCAAGAGAGAAATATTCGATGCAATTCTCGCTCAAAACCCTATTTATCACGTCGATGTTGCTAGGCTCGATTCCCGCTTACTTCATGAATGTGCTGATCCCGTTTGCCATGATATTGATCGTTGCAATCATTATGGGAGTCCGAGAGTTCGGTAGAGATATCAACGCTGATCCACCAAATTTTAGTTAGACGCGCGGTCTGGTTGGGAAGCGGAAAGTCAGAAGGGCCAAGGGGCGAAGTGTTCTATTGCCCTGAAAGGGCCAAAACAAACTAGCCTGGGGCATCGCCCCAGGAAATGATTCGCCACGAGATTCGTTGATTCGCCACAACAGCCGTTCGCCCTGAAAGGGCATTACAAGCCTTATGAGTTTTGTCTATCATGTCGCAATCACTTGTTAAGAATCTCGTTCACCTGGTCTACAGTACAAAAGATCGCCGTCCGCTAATTACAGAGTCTGTGCGAGACGGTCTATTCGCCTATCAAGCGGGTATCTTCAAACAATGGGACAGCCCTGCTCTTGTGATTGGCGGGGTTGAGGATCACGTGCACGCGTTGTTTTCGCTATCGAAGAACCACGCACTGAAAACGATTGTCGAAGAGGTCAAGAAAGGCAGTTCAAAGTGGATTAAGACACAGGGTAGTTCGTTTCAGAATTTCTACTGGCAGACTGGATATGGCGCGTTCTCGGTTAGCCAGTCGAATGTCGAGGCCGTAATGCTCTACATTGAAACTCAAGCCGAACATCACAAGAAGCTGACATTCCAAGATGAACTCTGCGCTCTGTTTCAACGACATGGTATCGCGTTCGACGAACGGTATGTCTGGGATTGATTTGTTTTGCCCTTTCAGGGCGATGGGAATGGTTATTCTTCGTTTCCCGGGGCGTTGCCCCGGGCTGATTTGTTGAGGCCCCTTCGGGGCGAAGAGGTCGTTCTTGCAGTTCCTCCATCGCGGCGCGAACTGTTTGAACTTCGCTTTCCAATCGATCCCCAAGCGGTCACGGTAGGCGTAGTTGTTCATCACGGCCTGCTCAAGATTCTCGCCAACCTTCGCGAAATCTTGACTCTGCTCGAAAGTTACTAGACTCACAGTTTGCAGGAGTGTGCTTCCATCGATGGCGACATGCTGCGCAGTTCTTGAATCCAGTTCGCTAGCACCCAGAACGCCGCTGTACCAAAGACTTAATAGAACGATACCACCCACGACAAGAAATATGACGAGCTGCAGTGAGAAGACCAGCAGAAGGATCTTCAGAACTAGCTTGGGAACATTCGCGTGCAAGTTCTTGCGCAGTTGCTCGGTAGTAACATTGCCGTCGAGCATCTCGGTGAGATTGGATTGATCCAAATCTTGCAGGATGCGCATCGACCGTAGACGCTTACAATCGTGACAATATCCCAAGATGTATTTGTGAACGCTGGAGGCACCGATTCGCGTGCCACCAACCGCCGCTAACGGCGCGCTACGACCGCACTTAGTACAACAGATCCGCCAGCCTGGAGCGTGACCGGGCGTCTTGCACTCGGGCGTGGGAACAGTCGCCGATTTGTATTGGCTGGCGACCTCTTTCGGAGTGCCAAAGCTCTCAACAATCAAATCGTAGTGTGATTGGTCATCTGGAAGTTCGGCAGATCGGACCAAGGCGTCGTAGTCGGACAAGAGAAATTCACGAGCGTCCGAGATCGCCTCTTCGGGATTGCAGCCCGGTATTCGTTTGACCTCCAACTCGAGCTCGCACAGATATCTATGAGCGGCTGGAGGTACGACCGGATCGCTTGTTTTCTGTGGGTTCATTTCGAGTCTCCAGGACGCTATCCAACCAATTGCGAGTCTGCTGCCAGACTAAACACCATTGCCGATACTCTGCTTTGCCTTCTGGAGTTGGCGAGTAATAACGGCGCGGCGGACCAGAAGTTGAAGGTTCAGTTTGCGACGAAAGCAACCCCGCTCGTTCCAGCGATCGAAGCACTGGATACAAGGCTCCTTGATTCATCGGTAAGCCGTCGTCCGAAATCCCAGCTAGCTGCATTCCAAGCTCGTAGCCATACATGGGCTTCTTCGATTTAATCAAGATCCCAAGCAAGGCGAGTGCCGCCGTACCCGAGTTCAGTTCTTTCGAAAATTTTCGCGTCAAGTCGCTCATCGATTATCCTCACTCGCAGACAACCATTTGTATGTCGCATAGTATTGTTAAGCTGGTACTACTAAGTCAATAGTACCGGTTCAACAATTTGTCGCAAAGTCACAAAACAACGTAAACCTCGAAATTGATGCTGATCATTTCGAGCTTCGGTATGGCGCGAAACCATAATATTTCGGGCTTTGGTCTAGACGTACATGCAACCAAGCTACGCCACCACCGTGGGTGTTGAGCCAAATGGGCGAATCGGCAACTCGACTGGCCATTTGCTTTCCCACCTCGCGCCAAAGGGCTTGCACTTGAGACTCTGGGGCAGAACGTACGAACGCCGCGAGGTGACCGTACTGATGATGCTCCCGCTCTTCAGGCGTTGGCGAAATCAACAGTGCGTCGCCGCCGTGATTCATGAAGCTCACGATTCCATCCGCATTTCCATTCGCAAAATACTCGTTATAGGTTTTCGCATTGGGGGGCCGCGTCAACAAACTGGGCGCGTTGATCAACACAAACTCGAACGGATTGTTCCAAGAGCCTGTACAGCATCTAGGAGTTTCCCAGCGATAGGCTTTGTAGGGCGAATCCTGAAGCAGAGAGCTAAAGAGGTTGCCAAATGACTCTGCGGTTTGCCAGAGTTCGATTACCTCGCGAAAGCTAAGCGGTTGACCGTCAGCGAAGAGTCTAAATTTCGTCAAATAACCTTTTTCAAGCTGCTCTTTCGATGCCGTGAATTGCTGAGGGAGATTACTCATGATGGCTAACGGTCCTTGAGATAACGTGGTAACTCTGATAGCTTGACCGTTGATTTTAACATCTGAGACTAGGCACTGTACATTGATGAAGGCTCCCATGGCTCGTTTACTTTTTGCGTCGACTAACCATCTTACTTGTTTGCTTATTGTCTGGGCACTGTTGGCAACGCTGGTGTCTGCCAAGCAAGCGGAATCCTTGACGAAGGAACAGGCCGAACAGGTCGCATCAAAACTGTGGGCCGAAAAGACATCCGGTATAAAGGCACAGTTGCAAGAGGAAGTCGACAAAGACGAAATCAAGTTTGGCGACAAGACGATGCGGTTGCTCGTCAAGCAATTCGGGCAAGCACCCACTACTGGAGCGGCACTCTACATTTCGATGCACGGAGGTGGGAATGCAGCCGCGCATGTGAACGACCAACAGTGGCAAAATCAAATTAAGCTGTATGAACCCGAAGAGGGCTTTTATGTGGCTCCACGAGCCCCCACAAACACGTGGAATTTGTGGCACGAGGCGCATATGGACGACTTGATCGATCGGCTGATTTTGGCTTACGTTGTTTGCAAGAATGTAGATCCGAATCGAGTCTATTTGATGGGCTACAGCGCAGGTGGCGATGGCGTTTTTCAACTCGCGCCGCGGATGTCGGATCGATTCGCCGCAGTGTCCATGATGGCGGGTCATCCGAACGAGACGAAAGCTGATGGACTGCGCAATGTGCCCTTTGCATTGTTCATGGGTGGTGATGACGACGCTTACAATCGCAATAAGTTGGCAGAGCAGTGGCGAGAGGAACTGGCGCGACTGGCCAAAGAAGATGTGGGTGGGTATGAACACTTCGTGCAGATTTATCCGAACATGGGCCATTGGATGAAATTAAAAGACCGCGAGGTTTTGCCTTGGTTCAAAAAGTTCACTCGACAGGCTTGGCCCAAAAAGATCGTTTGGCTTCAAGACGATCGAACGCACAGCCGACTTTACTGGCTTGGCGTTGATAAGTCGTTAGCCAAAGAGCGAACGAAGATAGTTGCTGAAGTTGTTGGTCAGGAGATTCGTGTGATCAGCGAAGTCAGCCCGATCAAGTTATATTTGAACGACCTACTGCTTGATCTTAATCAACCCGTGAAAGTTAAACTCAACGATCAGCAGGTGTTCGAAGGCATCGTACCTCGGACACAGGCCGCTATTGAAGCTTCACTTGCCGAACGAATGGATGAAGCATTAACCGCCACCGCTATTCTTGAGATTGGGAAGTAAGTTATGCGTTGCAATGATTGCGGCACCGATCTGGACGGCGTCACACTGGATGAAAACGGTCTGCAGCAATGTCCAGTCTGTGGCAAGGCGATTATCGCATCGCGAGACGGCGACACTCAATCATTTTCCGTCGACAATAGCCGCATTCTTCCAGGCAACGAGCGTTATCAGTTCTTGGATTTTCTTGGCGAGGGCGCTTTCGGTATCGTGTTCAAAGCCTTTGACCACGAACTTCGTCGCTTCGTCGCTGTAAAGACGCCGAAGGAAAAAGGCGATGGCAAGCGAATCGATCTGTTCTTACGAGAAGCTCGCGCGGCAAGTCGATTGAAACATCCGAACTTGGTGTCAATCTACGATGTCGTCCAAGAAAAGAATGGGATCTATATCGTAAGCGAGTACATTGAGGGGCAGTCGCTACGAGCATGGATGGACAATCATCACACGAGTTTTGAGCAAGCTTGTCGAATCGTGATTCAAGTTTGTGAAGCGATTGAGTACGCGCATGAGATGGGTGTGATTCACCGCGACATCAAGCCCGCGAACATAGTCATGGACAAGACTGACAATCCTCATTTGCTGGACTTTGGATTGTCCTTCAGTCGCCAGTTCAGTTTAGAGACAATCGGCGTAAAAGGAGTGCCAATTGGGACGCCGGCGTTCATGGCTCCTGAACAAGTTGTTGGAGACAGCAAAGACATTGACCGTCCGACTGACGTCTATGCTACCGGAGTCATCCTCTACCAATTCCTCACCGGCAAACTGCCATTCCATGGCAACTCCAGCCAGCTATTTACCAAGATACTCAACGATCCTCCAGCAAGGCCGCGCGCGGTCAACCCAGCAATTCCCGCGAGTCTCGAAGCGATTTGCTTGAAAGCGATGGCCAAACAAACTGCCAATCGCTACCAGACCGCAGGAGCGATGGCCGAAGATCTTCAAAACTTCTTGGATGGAAAGGTTGTTCAAGCCTACGGCAAGATTGAACTGCGAACTGTAAAGCGTCTTGGTAGGCGAGGATTTGCGGCAGGGCTGGCGACAACTTTAGGTGCAGGGTTATTGGGAACATCGTGGTGGATCTGGAATCGGAAGAAGCAAGACAACCCGCATATGGATGTGGTCCTAGAAG
>CAUJKA010000387.1 GCA_963204965.1 Planctomycetota bacterium
TCAAGTAGCAGTTCCCGGGAAAACGGTTCGGGCTCTGCGAGTGCAGGGACAGCAGGCGCGGGCTCCGCTGGCTCGGGCTCCTCAGGGACGGGTTCCAGCTCTGGCGGATCAGCTTCACAAGCGTCAGGTAGCCAGAACGGCAATTCATCCAACAGGCAAAACGCAGGAAACTCAGCTAGCGCTGGCGGATCTACTTCGGGTGGATCAAGCGGCGGAGGCGCAGGTGGTGCGCCGGCAAGTGGTGGTCAATTCTCCATGGATCCGATGACAGATCCTGGGTCGGCCAGCGGCTCGCGATCTGGCGCGTCGGGTGATCCTTCGCAGATGTCCGGCGAAGTTCAAAATATTGGCATGAATGTAGACATGTCCAAGAAATCCCGAGACCAAACCAAATCGGTTGCTCAATCCAAAGGTCGCGGATGGGCATGGCGCGATGGCAACAATTCAAAAACTGCGATTGTTCGCGCGATCTGGCTTCAGTGCTACAACGATCAATGGATCATTCGTCCAGACAAAGGCAGTAACGCGGCACCAACTGTGATCAAGTTAGATGGATCAGCCATGCAACGCGCTGAACAACTTGCACAAGCTGTACGAGACCGAGTCGAAGGCTGGGGTATGGCGCTTGCCGGAGGTCACTGGACTCCAGTCATCCATGTTGAAGTCGCGACCGACGCCGAAGCTCGCTTCCAACAATTGCAAAAGCTAATGGAAGGCAGTGGTATCGAAGTCATCCGAAAGAGTTCGATCCCTCCCAAGCTGCCCCGCTAGTCGCTGCGCACAAGCGGCAGGAGTTCAATTGATATGAGCAAAAGACACAGTAGCGATGACACCTCCATTGGCGAAGACTCGTTCTTGGACACCATCGCCAATCTCGTCGGCATCATGATTATCTTGGTGGTCATTGTTGGATCAAAAACCAAGGTCGCCGCGGAAAAACATAGCCGCGACTTAATCAATGCCGATCACGATAAAGAACTTGAAGATCCTCGCAACGAAGTCGTCGCCGTTTCGCAATCGCTTGTCGATCAAGTTGTGAACTTGCGAGAGTATGAACTCGAGACTGAGTATCGCAAGCTAGAGCGTCAAGCGCTTCTAGACAAAGTCGCGCTGACAAAAATGGAAGTCGACGAAAAGCTAAGCAAGCTGGACGAAAAACAACGCGACGCTGTCGAAGAGGACAGCGAAATTAACAAGCTAAAATCGGAACTGAGCAAAACTGTTCAACTAGGCGGTGCCCTAGAAGAAACCAAACGCACCAAAATTGTGCTTGAACACCTTCCGACTCCGATGGCGCGAACCGTTTTTCAAAAAGAGATGCACATCATCCTCAAGGACAGTCAGGTCATTGTTGTTCCTTGGGAGCGATTGATCGAGACGCTCAAACAACAAATCCCCCTGGCCGCGCGACGACAAGCCTCCAGAAACAAGCTGGAAGACAAAGTTGGGCCAGTCGGTGGTTTCGTCATGATCTATCGCATGGCAGCCATCCCTGGTGGCTTCGAACTCGATCGCTTTGAACTGGAGCCAACTAGTGGCGTTCCATCCGAGCCCATAAACGACGCCATGTCGTCCACCAGTCGCATGAGCACGGAACTAGCCTCGCGCAATCCGCGGGAAACGGTCGTCACAGTCTGGGTCTATCCCAGCTCTTTTGACGATTTCCGTAAGCTGAAGAGCTATCTGTTTTCTGAAGGCTTTCTCTGTGCGGCCCGGCCGCTGCCCGACGGAATTCGCGTCGGCGGCTCGCCGCAAGGCACGCGCAGTAGTGCTCAATAGCCCTATAGACTTTACTTCCCACAGTTTAGAATGGCGGCAGTTTGAGTCCCTTGGCTCAAAGTCATTCGAACGTGGTTGAATCCATTTCTGATTCCCTCTGTAGCTAAAACATGACCAGTAAAACGCCAGACTCTTGGATTTCGGATCGCAGTCGCCTGTTCGATAGCAGCGGTATCCGCAAAGTATTTGAACTCGCCGCCAAGCTCAAGGACCCGGTCAACCTTTCGATAGGCCAACCAGACTTTGACGTCCCCGAGAAGGTTAAGGCCGCTTGTATTGATGCAATACAGCATGGCAAGAACGCCTATTCGCTGACTCAAGGCATCGCACCACTTCGCGAAAAGCTTCAGCGCGAAATCGACGCGCGATATGGCCATGAAGATCGACAAGTGTTTATCACCTCCGGCACCAGCGGCGGATTGGTGCTCTCGATGTTGGCGATGGTCAACCCAGGCGACGAAGTGATAGTCTTCGATCCGTACTTTGTGATGTACACAGCGTTGGTCAAGATGGTTGGCGGTGTCCCCGTGCTGATCGATACCTATCCAGACTTTCGAATCGACATAGCCAAAGTCGAAGCCGCGATCACCCCGCGAACCAAGCTGATTCTTTTTAACTCACCCGCCAATCCAACTGGCATCACTCCAACGGCAGAAGAGACTCGCGCACTTGCGGAGCTTGCCAACGACCGCGGCATCGCGTTGATCTCGGATGAGATCTATAGCCAGTTCGTCTATGAAGGCCAGTTGAACACACCAGCGGACACGAATCCTAACACGATCGTCATCGATGGCTTTTCAAAGAGCCACGCAATGACAGGTTGGCGCGTAGGTTGGCTGCATGGGCCCAAAGCGATCATCGAGACGATGATCAAGATTCAACAATACTCCTTCGTCTGTGCGCCTCAACCGGCGCAATGGGCAGGTCTAGCAGCGATGGATGTCGACATGGCTGGTTATCGCGCGGACTATCAGCACAAACGAGACATGCTGCTTGAAGGACTGCAAGGCTACTATGAATTCACCAAGCCCGGCGGAGCCTTTTACCTGTTTCCGAAAGCTCCGAAGGGTATGAGCGGTGCCGAATTTGTTACCAAGGCCATCGAAAAAGGCTTATTAGTAATTCCCGGCAATGTCTTCAGCGAACGAGATACGCACTTCCGCATTTCCTATGCGGCCGCTGATTCCACGATCCAACGTGGTATCGAAATTCTGCAACAACTCGCCAAGTAACTATGGTTCAACGATTGTGCGCCACGGATCGAACATCAATCCTGACAACCGCTTTCAAACCATAAAGCAAACGCTCGACTACGAGCATCTGGATGATGACGATCTTGCCGTACTCGGTAATGCGCCGGAGGTTCCGATCGAATATATTTCGGACTCCAGTCAGTCGGTAGTATCCGAAAATCAATCGCCTGACATACCGTTTCGCTACAGCTTGAATCCATACCGCGGCTGCATTCACGGCTGCTCGTACTGTTACGCTAGGCCTACGCATGAGTATCTAGGGTTCAGTGCGGGCTTGGATTTCGAAACCAAGATTGTTGTCAAAGAACAGGCCGCCAAACTGTTTCGAGACTTTCTTGCGAAGCCGAGCTGGAAGCCTGAGCCGGTGATCTTTTCAGGCGTGACCGATTGCTACCAGCCCGCCGAGCGACAGTTCCGATTGACCCGCCAGTGCATCGAAGTTGCGATTGAGTGTCGCTTGCCAATTGGAATCATCACTAAAAATGCTCTGGTACTGCGGGACTTGGATCTTCTTACGGAACTGGCGAAGCTGAAGTTAATCCACGTTGCGATCTCCGTTACGACGCTCGACGCACAACTGGCCCGCGACATGGAGCCGCGAACTAGCATCCCTGCAGCGAGGCTTCGGGCCGTCGAGCAACTGACCGCCGCTGGTATTCCAGTTCGATTGATTGTCGCTCCGATCATCGTGGGATTGAATGATTCGGAAATTCCCGCAATCTTGAAAGCCGGTCGCGAAGCGGGCGCTATTTCGGCCGGATATCAACTTCTGCGATTGCCGCACACTGTTCTGCCGGTTTTTGAAGAGTGGCTCCAGAGAACTCAACCGCTTAAGGCTGAAGCGATCCTCAACAAGATTCGTTCGACTCGCGATGGCAAGATGAACGACGCTACGTTTGGGCGACGTCATTCGGGACAAGGCGTCTTTGCTGAACAAGTTCGAGGCATCTTCGACCTGTTCACTCGAAAGTATGGCTACCAGGACGACTTACCCGAGCGTGATATGTCGAAGTTCGAACCGCCACGCCCCAAGTCTGGCCAGCTTTTCCTCTTTTGACAATTCTGGGAAACTGCTTGCATCGCGCGCCTAATCTTATAGATTCTTGAGCTTAACAACTTCTGTGAATCTACTTCCCAACTCCCAATGCCTCTCAAGGTATCCGCAATGAATCAAGAAACACGAAACTGGGCGATGCTTCTTCACCTGTCTGTTTTCGCGGGATACCTCGTACCGATGGCAGGCTTGATTGCACCAATTTTGATTTGGCAGCTCAAGAAGGAGCAGATGCCCGAGCTAGATGCTCACGGCAAAGAGGTTGCGAACTTCATGATCTCGACGTTCATCTATGGACTTGTCTGTTTCGTGTTGACCTTTCTGTTGATCGGCATTCCACTTTTCGTAGTCTTAGCCATCGCCAGCATCGTCCTGCCAATACTTGGGGCCATCAAAGCCAACAACGGCGAGTTCTACCGCTACCCATTTTTGATTCGCATTCTGTAGTCGTCCTACCAAACAGCTTCGAATCACCGGTGGCATGTACAGCTTGAAATAAAGTCGCTCCCGTTTCCAACGGGATTCTTTCGCTTTGGCAGCACATGGGGACTCAGCGATACTGAATCGCATTTGCTGTGTCCCCAAACACCTTTTTGGGTGGCACGCTCTGAGAGGCGAGTGCAGCGAGCCTCGAAGGGCGTGGGCGGATATTGACTCGTGCTATTTTTGGCTGCACACATCGTTCGCCACGTGTCCGTCGCCATTTGCTAATAGACGATCAACTTTCCATCTGGCATCGAATCAATGTATCCCGAGGGAAACGTTCCTGTGAAACCGCACGGAAAGTAGCCGTTCAAATAGTACTCGTTGAAGAGATCGCCAAGTTCCAATGATCGCTGGTATAGGAGAGCTAACGCTATAGCGTCAATGAAGCCTCCAGATATTGTGCTTGCAATTGGATTGCTAAAAGGCTCCATAGGTATTTTGGGAAAGACTTGCTTCTTCAAAAATGGCATCAGTGGCTTGGCTGCAACATTACAAGCCTTGCTCCAGTACTTGTTGTAAATGTTCCGATCAACTGAAGCAGCGAGACTTCGAGTGAAATTGGCGATTGCATTAACGTAGTTTGAAAAACTCAAATCTGTCTGATCTGCTGCCATTTCAATTGCCTCTTCCCATGATTTGACACGTGCAACATCACGTAGGTGATTTTGCCCCACGTTCGAAAACCAGTTGCACTCGTACACCGAGATCAAAATCGCGTTTGCCATTTCGGTTTCGAATGGCAAGTTCTTTGGCTCTAGCAATTGTCGTTTCATTGAGAACCCTCTGGATAAGTCTACGCTACAGCAACCGCGGGATTGTGGGAGGATCGGAGGACGAGGGTTGTAAACACGAGTAGGCTCGCTGAGAGGCGAGGGCGCAAGCCATTAAGGGCGTGGCGAACATGACATCGGCTAATCTTCGGCCCAGTTCAAGGCCAACCTCGACTTCATACAACAAAGAACCACGCCCATCAGTTGTTGCCTCGCTGCGCTTCGGCCAACAACTTCTGAGCGTGCCACCCAGCTTCTCAACACGTGGAGGGCATCGGGACACAGCCAACACTTACCCAGCTTAACAGCATTCAACTGTTTTTGAAAATCTTCGAAAATCGGTGTAAGGATTTCGTTCCAAAACAGACTAATAGTCCTTGGCCAGTTCAGCTATCACAAGGACTGGACAGAGCTGCGCATGGAGTAAAACCCCGTCGGAGACGGGGGCGACAATCGTCATACCTTCACACGATCCAAACATGTCAAACAACATCGAATGGAACTTTATGGATTGGGAGGCGGATTCCTATGTTACAAGGCGTGATCGTCCTCATATCGGGCAATCAGCCCTAACCTTCGTGACCTTTCGATTAGTCGATTCTATGCCGAAAGAGGTTATCCAGCGTTGGCGAGACAACCAAGTTGATTGGTTACATAAGAACGGCTATCACGAACTTGGTATCGAACGAGCATTTCAGCGAGGAGCCCTTCCGGAGAACTTGCGACGTCAGTTTCTTAAAATGAGAAATCAAGGTTGGCATCAAAGCCTTGATCAGGCCCACGGCGAGTGTTTGCTACGCGACTCGAACTGTGCTCGGATAGTTGCAGATTCACTACTCAAGTTTGACAAAGATCGGTACGACCTCGACCGATTTGTCATCATGCCCAATCATATTCATGTCTTGGTACAAATGCGGAACGATTGGCTACTACAGGAACAGTGCACTAGTTGGCTACGTTTCACAGGCCGCCAAATCAACAAGCTCCTGTGTCGGCAAGGCCGTGTTTGGCAGCCAGAGCCGTTTGACCACGTCCTTCGCAACCAGCGACAATTCGAGTACCTACAAAACTACATCGATGACAATCCTAAGAAAGCTGGCCTTAAGCTTGGTGAATATTTGTTGTGGGTTCGGTAATGGCTTGAAGCCAAAAAAGTCGCTCCCGTTTCCAACGGGATTCTTTCCTTTTGGCAGCGCGTCGACTCTAGCGTCATAAAATACGGTTGGATGCACGGCGAAGTTTCCTTTCTTCGACCGCTTTCGATTCAGGTGCAACCATCACGAACTGACTTCAAGTTACTTGGTTGTCTAAGTCTCAGCGTAAACGAATGGACTTGGTTGATCCCGAAAGAAGAAAATCCCGTCGGAGACGGGTGCGACAATTGAAAGTCGCTCCCGTTTCCAACGGGATTCTTTCGCTTCGATCGCTGTCGCAGCGGACGGCACATGGAATGTGGCTGCAACTTTCGGATATACTATCCAGTCTACTTGGGCACATCCCGCCTGCCTTTCTTTCGACTCGATAAGGACCCCGAACATGTTGCGACCTTCGCACCTTCTAGCACTTGGCTTGCTGCTCGCCTGCACTTTCCAGCTTACTGCTGCTGATCCCGACAAACGCGTCTATGAGATGCGAGTCTATTACGCCGCCGAAGGCAAGCTAGATGCACTCAACGCTCGCTTCCGCGACCATACCTGCAAGCTCTTTGAAAAGCATGGCATCGAGAACATTGGCTACTTCGAGCCGATCGACAACAAGGAACGCAAGTTAGTCTACTTCCTCGCTTACCCCGATCGCGAGTCCCGTGAAAAGTCTTGGAAGTCTTTTATGGCAGACCCAGACTGGCAAAAGGCTTACAAGGCTAGCGAAGTCGATGGCAAGCTGGTTGCCAAAGTTGAAACGCTGTACATGCAAGCCACCGATTTTTCGGCAGCGATCAAAGCCGATGCCAAGGGCAATCGCGTTTTCGAAATGCGAACGTACACCACGACCGATGGTAACCTGGGCGCACTTCTCTCCCGCTTCCGCGACCACACTTGCAAGCTATTTGAAAAGCATGGCATGACCAACGTGGCTTATTGGACTCCGATGGAAGATCAGAAGGATGCAAAAGTCACTCTGCTTTATCTTCTCTCACACGCCTCAGAAGATGCCGCTAAAGCTTCGTTCGATGCTTTCCGCAAAGACCCTGATTGGACGGCTGCTAAGACTGCGTCTGAGACCAAGGCTGGCGGTTCATTGACTGTGCCTGGTCCCAAAGGCGTCGTTAGCGTCTTCATGAAGGCTACCGATTACTCGCCGATTCGTTAGGCGTCTTACCGTAGTGGGATTCGCCAGAATTCCTTCTGCAAATAGTGGGATTCGCCAGATATTCATTGATGGAGGAATTCTGGCGAATCCCACTACGCACAAATCCCACTCCCTCACCTTGCTCCAACCTTAAATTGTTAGCCATGCGAATAACATTCTCACTTCTGCTTGCGCTGATCGCCCTACCCTGCTCTGCTTGGAATTGCTTGGCTCAAGCGCCCTATGCAATTGCCATTCATGGTGGTGCAGGCGATTTGCCCGATGGTAAAGGCCAAGCAGCTAGAATGGAACAACTGACTAAGCTATTGAATCAAGGTGAAAAGATGTTGGCCGATGGAGCGGCTGGCTTGGATGTCGTTGAAACAATCATCAAGCAGATGGAAGACTCGGAGTTGTTCAACGCTGGTCGAGGCTGCGTATTGAATGAACAGGGCGAGCACGAACTGGATGCATCGATCATGGACGGCAAGTCATTGGCTTGTGGCGCCGTCGCCGGATCCAAGACGACTCGCTACCCGATCTCGCTAGCTAGAAAAGTAATGACCGAAACGCGGCATGTGATGCTGAGTGGTCAAGGCGCCGATCAGTTTTCCAAGCTGATGGGATTGGAACAAGCTGGCCCGGAACATTTCGTGACTCCCGAGCAGGTCAAACGATTGCAACGCTGGAAAGCTAAACAATCAACCAGCAGTCTCAACAGCTATCCAACGCCTAAAGAAGATCCCGGTATTTACTACGGCACCGTCGGTTGTGTTGCCTTGGACAAGCAAGGCAATCTTGCCGCCGGAACTAGCACCGGTGGTTTAGTTGGCAAGCGATGGGGCCGCATCGGCGACTCGCCAGTCATCGGCGCAGGTACCTATGCTGACAACAAATCCTGCGCTGTTTCTGGAACTGGCATTGGGGAAGATTTCATTCGCTTCCACGTAGCCAGCGATATCGCATCGAGGATGAAATACGCTGGCAAGAGTCTGGCGGTAGCGACCGACGAAACGATTGCTCAATTGCCAGAAGATTGCGGAGGCGTGATCTGCGTCGACTCAAAAGGTAATGTGCACGCGAAACATAACACACCAGCCATGTCGCTGGCACTTGCGAACTCACAAGGCGTTCGACAAATCCAACTCGCTCCACCGAAGTAAACTGCTAGGTTGTCCCCGTAGAAAACTAGCCGACACGCTTAGGAAACGACCGACTGGCTTTCGCCGTGTCGTCCGTGCCATCCGTGTCCAATGATCGGGATCGGGGAAATTGGACACGGATGGCACGGAAGACACCGCCGGTTCAGATGCTGCTGATGGCCGCCTAAGGAGGGCGATCTAATTTGCATCCGATTCTCTGGGCGGCTAAAGCTTCTTGATGCGAATGCGTCGATACTCGATCTGACCTCGATCTCCTTCAAGACCGATGGGCCCTGTTGCGGGCACCTTCATGTTGTCAGTCAGTAGCTCGCCGTTGCAGGTAGCCACGGCGACTCCGTCTTTAACAGTGACTTCCAGGTCGTTCCAATCGCCCTCTTTGAACTGCTTGAGCTGATTGTACGGCCCAGCCAATAGATAGTCGCGGCATTGCAATTGCGGCTCGCGAATGAACACTCCGCTATCAGCATTGGGCGTCGCGCGGAACTGAAGTCGCAGGACAAAATCTTCGCCGAACTCCTTCTCGGTCCAAAGCTGCTGAATGCGTCGACCTTCAGCGGGCGTGGTCACAACCAGTCGACCGTTGATGGCTCGATAGCGACCATCGGAACTTTCTAATTTACCTTGGAACGACTGAGCCTCGGCAATGTCTACAAACACCGGCGCGTCAGGCTTGGGATTCTTGGGTGGATTGCGTGGAGGCGTCGGACGAAAACCCCAACCGGTCAAATCGCGTCCGTTAAACAGGCTTACAAACTCAGGCTCTAGATCAAATTTATCTGCTTCAGTTTCGGTTAATCCTAGAGTCGCCATAACCGGTCGCAATGCTCCAGCCCAGCGATCGTAGCCTGCAGCATTCAGATGCAGCATGTCCGGAAAGAACTCGGCGCGAGCATCTCCGTTGGCATCGGCAAACAGAGCCCATGTATCCACCAACGTCACTTGCTTGTCACCGCGAACATTGCCGTCCAACAACGCATTGACCTGCTTGATGGTCTCAACGGGTCGCTTCTTGGAAGCCGAGCTTGGAAAGATGCGGCAAAGGACGACTGGAACTACTGGGTACTTTTGTTTGATGCTTGCCAGAATCTTCTGAACGTTACGAGCGATCGCCTCAGGCTCGACGCCAATCTCGATATCATTCGTCCCCATCAACAAGAAGATGGCTGATGGATTGAGAGACAAAACATCCTCTTCCAAGCGAATCAACATGCCGCGCGTCGTGTCGCCACCAATGCCGCGATTGGCCAGCTTCACACCAGGGAACTTCCCCTTAAAATCCTCGCCCCAACCTTGAGTGATCGAGTCACCCAGAAACACAACAGCCTTTTGATCTTGCTGAATTTGCCCTGCCCACATACTTCGTGCCTCATGCCATCGCGCTAGGTATCGGTCATAGCGTCGCAGTTGTCCTTCCCCAGGCAATTTTTCTTCATCTGCTTGCGATGGTAACACCTTCTCTGGTAATAGCTTTGTCTCTTGAGCTCGGCTGTTGGGGGCTAACATCGCTGCGATGAAACCCAATAGGCACAACTGTAAGGGCAGATAGAAAAGTCTCATGGTGGGAGGTCCAAGAAGAGGTTGATGAAATCGAACTAGGGAGTGGCGGGTAGGGATCTGACTAGATCTAAGTGGTTTCGGTAGTGATGCTACTTGGCGAACTGCAAGTCGGATAACTTGACGGTCTTGCGAACACGTCCGCGGCCGGTCATATCGTGAATTCGAAAGGTAATGGTCGGCTGAGCAAGCGACCAATTGACCTCGATCATACCAAAATGAAAATCAGGGCAAGCGACGCCAACACGATTTCGGTTGGGTTCGATGATATCCCAATCGCGATTAAGTCCACTGGCTGTTAGATCGTAAAGCGGATAGCAATCGGGAGCCTTGAGCGCTGAGAGCTCGCCCCAATGCACATCGCCGCTGATGAAGA
>CAUJKA010000388.1 GCA_963204965.1 Planctomycetota bacterium
CGATCAAGTCATCGCCAGACCTTCTACTTGTCGTTCACTTGACTTCACCCTCTGGACAGTACGACAGCCTTTACGTTGGCAACTTTGGCCTCATCCAACTGCGCGATACATTGGCTCGACTGGATGGCGTTGGTGACGTGAACATCATCGGCTTGCGCGAGTACAGCATGCGCATTTGGCTTGATCCCGAACGACTTGCTTTTCTATCCATGACCGCCGGTGATGTGCTCAAAAGTCTTCAGGAGCAGAACATCCAGGTAGCATCGGGCGTTATCGGCCAACGTCCTGTGCCTCAGGGAAACGCCTTTCAGCTTACTGTGAACACGCTGGGCCGACTGACTGAACCCAAACAGTTCGAGAATATCATCGTTCGAACCGGCGAGGATGGACGTATCGTTCGAGTCAAAGATGTTGCCAGAATTGAGTTGGGCGCTCGCGACTATTCAGCCGACAGTGCTCTGAATAATAATCCAGCGGTATCGATTATCGTCGCTCAGCGGCCGGGCTCCAATTCGCTGGCGACTGCCGAAAGTATCGAGACCACGATGGCCAAGCTCTCCAAGTCGTTCCCGGAAGGCATCGAATATCGCATCATCTACAATCCCACGTTGTTCGTTCGCGAGTCGATCGATTCAGTGATCCACACACTCTACGAAGCGATCATCCTTGTCGTAATCGTGATCCTGGTATTCTTGCAAAATTGGCGAGCGAGCCTGATTCCGCTCTTGGCGATTCCCGTTTCATTGATCGGCACGTTTGCTGCGATGTCTGCCTTCGGCTTTTCGCTGAACATGCTTTCGCTGTTCGGGCTCGTGCTTGCTATCGGTATCGTCGTCGATGATGCCATCGTCGTGGTCGAAAATGTGGAACGGCATATCGCATCAGGTATGAATCCTCGCGCGGCGGCATTTAAGGCGATGACCGAAGTCACTCCAGCCGTGATTGCGATTGCCGTTGGTCTGACGGCTGTGTTTGTTCCGACTGCTTTTCTCTCTGGACTGACCGGGCAGTTCTATCGCCAATTTGCAATTACAATCGCGGTATCGACGTTAATCTCTGCCTTCAACTCACTGACACTCGCACCGGCTCTTTGTGCGCTGCTGCTCAAGCCACACGATGCGCCGAAGGATTGGTTCACACGCCTGTGGGATCGAGTCTTTGGCTGGTTCTTCAAGCTCTTCAATCGCGCATTTGAAGCTACTTCTCGCAGGTATGGTGCCGCAGTTGCCTGGACAGTTCGGCATGCGCGATGGCCCGTCATGATCTATATTTTGCTTGTAGCCTTAACAGCAGTTGGTTTCTACTTTACACCCACGGGCTTTATCCCCAAGCAAGACATGGGCTATCTGATCACGATGGTCCAATTGCCCGATGGAGCATCCACCGAGCGAACCGCTGAAGTTGTTAAGAAAGCGGTGGACATAATTCGCGAACATCCTGGCGTGGCTCATGCGATATCGTACTCGGGTTACTCGGGAACCACACGAAGCAATAGTCCGAACTATGGCTCGATCTTTATCATGCCTAAGCCGTTCAAAGAGCGGATGTACCATGGTCCTACCGCCGACCAAATTCAAGCTGGTTTACAAGCCAAGCTCAGCCAGATTCCAGATGCGGTGATCTTTGTTATCACACCGCCACCGGTTCGAGGCCTGGGAACGGCCGGCGGCTTCAAATTCCTTGTGCAGGATCGTGGTGGTTACGGATACAAAGAGCTCCAAGCCGCGACAGACAAGTTGATGTTGGCTTGCGCTAAAGACCCGACTCTGTCGAATGTCTTCACGAGCTATCGAGCCATGACGCCACAGTTGTTCGCCGATGTGGATCGAGTCAAGTCGAGCATGCTCAACGTTCAGATTGGCAACATTTTCGAATCGCTACAAATCAATCTCGGTTCGGCGTATGTCAACGACTTCAATATCCTGGGACGAACCTTTCAAGTTCGCCTTCAATCGGAAGGCGACTTCCGTAACTCTGCTGAAGATGTTTCGTTGCTGAAGGTTCGCAGCGCTGATGGCAAGATGGTGCCGCTGGGTTCGGTCGCAAATATTCAATGGAGAAGTGGTCCTGATCGTATCGTCCGGTACAACATGTATCCGTCGGCTGAAGTTCAAGGCGAAGCTGGAAAGGGCTTCAGCTCAGGACAAGCGATTGCGGCCGTCGATCGACTGGCTGCCGAGGTGCTTCCGCCGGGAATGAACGTCGAGTGGACCGATATTGCCTATCAACAACAACTTGCTGGCAACACAGCGATCTTCATCTTTCCCCTATGTGTGCTCTTCGTTTTCTTGGTTCACTCGGCCGAATACGAAAGTTGGCTACTGCCGCTCGCGATTATTCTGATCGCTCCTATATGTCTGCCCTTTGCACTTGCAGGAATCGTTGCCCGAGGCATGGACAATAACTTGATTTCGCAAATTGGATACATCGTCTTGATCGGCTTAGCCGCTAAGAATGCGGTATTGATTGTTGAGTTTGCCAAGCAACTGGAAGAGGAAGGCAAGAATCGCTTCGAAGCAGCATCGGAAGCTTGTCGATTAAGGCTGCGACCGATCATCATGACATCGTTCGCCTTTATCTTGGGCGTACTTCCCATGGCCCGCGCCATCGGAGCTGGATCTGAGATTCGCCAAGTCTTAGGCACCGCTGTCTTCTGCGGAATGCTGGGAGTCACCCTCTTCGGCCTCTTCCTCACACCAACGTTTTATGTACTCTTAAGCGGCGTATCCCAACGACTTCGCGGCAACAAACCCAAACATGACGTTGCTGAACTGGCCACTGTTCAGAAGCTTTAAAACTGTAGGGTGGGTTGAGGTACGAAACCCACCGAGTCTCTACCACGGTTTTCGTTACATCAACTTACTTCTGTTAGCTAGAAGCCTAACGATCTGCTGGGCAAGCCAGCAGGATTTAATTTGTAGGGTGAGCTGAGGTACGAAACCCACCACGCCCCCCTCTCTCACAGCATTCCTTGCATCAACTCGGCAGCCGCTGAAAAAGTATTACTGAACCCTGGCGGGATCAGCTACGAGGTCAATTGACTACTCGATTGTGACACTCTTCAAATTGTCTTTGGGAACACGATCGATCAACAAATTTTGCGGATCGACGCCAGCCTTGTCGGGACGTTCAGCAACTTCGAACTCAAGTTCATGAACTCCTGAAGCCAGTTGTACTCGTTGTTTGTGAAGCAACTTACCATAGCGCTTTCCGGGTTCGGGTTTTGCGAAGGCACCGATCTCTAACCAATCGCCCATCGGAACTGACGTTTCTTTTCCTTTGGCGTCTGCCTTGAACTTCTCGCATTCAATTTTCAACTTAACAAGATATCTCCCACTTTCAATTGGTTTGGCTGAGGCCTCCAATGTCCGATTGCCAAAAAGCGTGATCTCTTCGAATAGATCTTTGATCATGTAGTGAAGTGATTCGGGTGTGTGAGCCTTTAATGCATCGATTAAGGCGTAGGAGTTCGGATAGGGCGGTCCCTGATAGGCATACTTCTGAATGACACTTTGCAAGGCAGCGTTGACTCGATCCTCACCGATCAATTCGGCCATGTTGTAAAGTACAATGCCGCCTTTTTGATAATGAATGTACCCTTGGTTGGGGTCGACGCTAACGAGCGGACGCTCCTTCAGTTGCTCGGTACCGCGCGATCGCAAGTATCGGTCAGCTTCGTACTCGAGGAACTTGTGCATCATATCCTCACCGTACTTCTCTCTCATGACCATCAGCGCGGTATATTGAGCGAGCGATTCTGATAGAACCGTAGCTCCCTGCATTCGAGCTCCGATGACTTGATGAGCCCACCACTGATGGCCCATCTCATGAGCCACCACGTAGTGCACCATGTCAATGTCGTCTGGTTTTTCAAGGTTTGAAATAAACCCAATGCTCTCGGAATAAGGCATCGTTCCTGGAAAAGCCTGAGCGAATTGAGCCACTCTTGGAAATTCAATGATCCGAGCTTGTTTATGCTTATAGGGACCAAAATTCTTGGTGCAGTACTCCAACGTCCGCTGGATTGCTTCGGTCATCTTTGGCACATTCCATGCGTGCTGCTTATGGTAGTAGACCTCTGTATCGATATCGCCGACCTTAGATCTGGCAACCTCGTATTTAGCCGAGATAAACGAATAGAAGTTAAGAGACTTATGATCGAGCTGGTAATGGAAGTAATTGCGACCATCTTGCTGCCAGTTCTTAAGCAGCGTTCCGGGAGCCACGGCCGTCTGATCCAATGTTGTACTGATCACTGTGTCAACGGTCACCCAGTCTGAATCGTTGCTAATATAGTGGACCATACAATAATCGCCGCATTCGCGCTCCAATTCTGGAAACACGGTGGCCTCGGGAAGACTGAACTCTTTGCGCCGCTTGGGGTTCATGATCCTTCGACTTGAGTTATATCCAAACTGTGGCGCGATTTCGTTGTTGAAAAACGTGCCATTCTGAACGAAAGAAGTCTGGCGAACTTGATTTTCGATGCCTCGATTTTTCGAACTGACCGTAAACCTCATCTCCATGGACTCACCGATCGCCATTGCCGGAGAGAGCTCATAGATTCGCATTTGTAAACGCTTATCTTCCTCGACCAATGTTGCTCGGGGAATATCAATGTCGGTTTCAAAGTAAGGAGCAGTGTTCACGTACAGCTTCTCGATGACCGACTGAGACTTATTGACGATTGTCTGGGTGGCCTGGAGTTTAACATTCCGACTCTCTGGAAAGATGTCGATATCGTAGTGAATCGTCGTGATCTTTGGCTGTTCGATGTTTGCAAGCGACTCATACTTCTTTTCGTAGTCCGCTTGTCGAGACTCGAGTTCCGCCGCTCCGACGGACTCGTTGACGATACGAGTTTGGTAATACAACCAACCGCCCATTGAAACTGAAGCAATTATCGTCATCACGACAAAGACTCGCGATGACCGGGAAGTTCGTTTCAAACCTTCACGACAACGCTGAGCGAGACTGGCGGGCGTGCCACGGTGCATGATGGCGGAGACAAACCAAAGCAGAAACGAAGAGACTGTCGTCCAGTAGATCCCAAATGCAATGATCCCGTTTTTGTAAGGGGCAATACCGAACATATCTGAGTAAACGTGTGTTGGCAAAGCACCGTACCTAAATAACAGGGTATCCCAACGCAGCCAGCGCCAAACAAAATTGTTCAATACCACAAAGAGTACAAAGCCTGCATAGCCGACATACTTATTGGGTGACAAAGTGTGAACAACTAATCCAACCATGATGAAGAAGAGAAATCGCAATCCTTGCAATACGGCTAATTCCTGGATGTAGACGCCTAACTCATACCGATAGTAGCCATGGACTGTTTGATACAGACAACCAGTACCGATACCAACTGCGATGATGGGCATGATGACAATCAGCATTGCCAGAAGCCTAGACGCTGCAAAAACGCTGTTGGAGCTTGGCGTTGCACCGACAATTTCGTGTAAACGACTGTCGCGATCCCGCCAAACCAACATTCCAGTGAAGTATGTAATGACGGCAAGCGGAAACACAACTAACGTAGCTTCAATTTGCTCTACGATCCGATAGGTGAGGGGAAAGGAGTACAAGCCGTAGTACTCCTGCGTGCCGAGAAACAGCCCTAGAATCATATCCAAACTGGCAAATGCCAAAATGAAGATGTACGTAGCTGTTCGAACAATGTTCGTCACGTCCGATCGGAGCGTCGACCAAAACTGATCGAACCACCGCGGCGATGGTTTTCGAACCGGCAAAGCTGCAGAAGTAACCGCGGGAAAGGCCTGCACAGAATCTACCGTTGACTCAGCAGTTAACTTGGCAACCTTCTTTTGCTTTTGTGACTTGATTTCGAATGAGAATCGCCAACCGGCCAGTCCGAAGGTAACTACTGCAACAACCAACCAGATGATCCTATTCTCGATCATCCACATCGTTATCGGAATTGGCCGAGTATTGAGTTCATCGACGGTCCAATACTTGGTTGCCGTTGAGAGGGCCGACGACCCAAATGGATCGGACAGTGCACCCAGCATTTCAAACTCTAACTTGCCGATAACAGACTGGCCGACGCCATAAACCACTAACAATCCCAGCAGCCCGAGAAACGAATAGATCGTACTACGAGTCACCGTCGAAATGGCAAAAACAATTGAGCCGAATAGAAGAGTATTGGGAATCGCAAAGAAGATGATCGAGGTCACATGACTGGAGACGTCAAAGGGCCCCCAATTTTCGGTGTCGGAAAGATTGAATAGCTTGGCAATCCAAACACCAAGTGATATGCCAAGTGAAGGCAAAACTGCTATGACAGAAGCCGCCGAAAACCTCCCCAGCAAGTAGTGCCACTTCTTGACTGGCTTACTGTAGAGAATGTCCGACATTTTGGTGGTGAAATCTCGAGAGGCCGCCGAGTCGTAAATCGCTGCAGCCATAAAACAGGTGAGCGTTCCGGTTGCGGAGTACCAGATTGCTATCAGGAACGGAGCGTTTTTCAGAGTGTTGCCAGCCTCTCCTGCAGATATCCGCACAAAGTCGGAACCAGTTGCCAAACCAAAAAGAAACGTGATGACACCCACGAAAATGTAAATCATCCAACCCCGCAGCCAATACCGCAGTTCAAACTTAAAGAATTCCAAGAACATAAAATGCATTTTCGTGAGAGATCGATTTCGGATACGCGACTGGTCAGCAGAGGATGACCGTTAAGCCGCACGAAGATGAGCGAAAAAAACATCTTCCAAATTGGGTGATGCCGGCTCGAATCCGGAACCTGGATCACTATTGTTCACGATCCGAACAACAGGGCGACCACCTACAAGCTTAGTGGACAACACTTGATACGATGATTGGATAGCTCCGAGTTCCGCCTTGACAACTGTCTTCGACCAAACGCGACCTTGCATCGACTGTTCGGCATGCTCAGGCGAGCCGTGAAAAAGCAACTTGCCAAGGTTGATGATCGCCATGCTTGTGCATAGCTCCTTCACATCGTCGACGATATGAGTCGAGAGGATGACAATGATACTCTCGCCGACTTCCGCCAAAAGATTGTAGAAACGGTTTCGCTCTCCTGGATCGAGACCAGCAGTGGGCTCATCGACGATCAGCAGCTTTGGATCCCCGAGCAGTGCTTGAGCAATTCCGAATCGTTGGCGCATGCCACCGGAAAACTGGATCACGGGTTGGTGTCGAAAATTAGTCAAGTTGACTCGATTGAGCAGATTCTCACACACATCCTTACGATCTCGAGCGTTTTGCCCTACACCTTTAAGTGCTGCTAAGTGGGTCAATAATGCGAGTGCGCTAGTTCGAGGATAAACTCCGAACTCCTGCGGCAGATAGCCCAAAATTTGACGGACTTTATCGTGCTCGTTAAGCACATCAATATCGCCCAATGTTACGCTACCTGAATCTGCAGTTTGCAGCGTCGCCAACGTTCGCATTAGCGTCGACTTACCAGCACCGTTGGGCCCCAAGAGACCAAACATCCCAGTCGGAATGGTCATCGAAATATCGTCGAGCGCTTTGACTCCACCTGGATATGTTTTTTTTAAGTTGCTAATTTTTAGTTCCATTGGTTCCTCGTTTCAGTTGTTTGGGCTGCCGCCTTGGAATCTCTTGTTGATGCAGCAGATTGTGATGGACAGCCGCGGTGGGCTGTCGTAAGCCGTTAATGCGCTCACATGGAGAAGCCTGTTCTGAATCAAGCCAATTCTCGGACTAGGGGAGTCCTTCTTGACGATTCAAAACGGATCCTGATTCGCACGAATTGGAACATCTTTCCAAAGGTGGAGGTACCGCTCTGTTCTACTTTCTGAATCCAATTCAGCGGCCACTAGAATATCGCAGATTGCAGTGGCTGAAAGCGGATGAAGTTTAAGAGCGGGAAGAAGCTGTTTCTTCTATCCGTCCCACCCAATTCGCTAGGCGCACAGGTTTATTGGATTACTCAGTGCGAGATTTGGATAATTTCCACGCTGGGAAAACTCGGCTTTCCTGAAGCAATCTCCGAAAGATAGAAGAAGTACGGTCAGCCCGAATTGCACGGTAGCTGGACCGGCCACGGTTCAGAGGCTTTAGAACTATAGGGTGGGTTGAGGTACGAAACCCACGACGCCCCTGCACTACACTGTTTATACCAACACCAGCCAATTGGTTTCGTCGGAGATCGAACCATCGTGTGTTACGCGTGCAGTCTTTTGGCGCTCTAAGCTGTCGTGAATGGCGAACTCTACCGTTAGACAAAGAGAACCAGCAGAAGCACGACTTCACACACCCTAC
>CAUJKA010000389.1 GCA_963204965.1 Planctomycetota bacterium
ACCCTCGAAAGAAAAACGAAAAGCCGCCCGGCCCTCCAACGGTCCGCAACGCAACTAAGCAAGAAATCCAACGCGCAATCCAAGTTAAGCAACAAAACAAGGCAAAAATAAGGTTAACGGCGTAGCGTGCCACCCGTGCCATCCGTATCACCCAATCCGAAGCAAAAAAGAGGACTGAATAAATTGCATTTCTAATGAAAATGGCTAAAACTTTGTCTCGCTCCCAATCTCTTGTCCCCAAGTGAACTTGATCACATTAGGCAGATTTCCATGCAATGTAGTTGTGGAGTTCGGTTGTCCATCCCTGCCAAATTGGTTGCCGCAACTGTGCAATGCCCGAAGTGTGGTAGGGTTCACCAAAACCCAAACGTAGTTGTGGCTACTCCAGTTCGAACTCCATATGTTCAGCATCCAACACCAACTCCGACACAAATTCCACAATACCAGCCCGCTTCACCTACATACGATTCGACACAAAGTCCAAGCGGCGGTAATAGTTACTGGCAGCAAAAGGCTCCAGCTAAACGATCTAGCCACCGTCTGACTTTGTGGGTCTGCTTGGTTTCATTTTCCGTTTTGATTCTGGGTTCAGGAGCATTTGTTGTCTTTCGAATTGCTAATTCGTTCTTCCTAGATGGAAATCTGCCGACAAATCAACAAGCCTCAGCGATTTCAGAGCTGTCTGTTGAGGAATCGTTGAGCAAGCTACGCCAAGCAGGTCTGGCTACAACTGTTGCCGAATTAAGAGACCAATTTCGCAAGCAGCAAACTTTCCCCGATCGCACGGATGATTGGGCTCGGTTCACTTCAGGCCTTCAATCTGTACAGCTTCAAGACAAAACGCGATTCCCTTCGACGGATCAATTCGGCAGATTAGGACGTGTCGACCGAAACCAGATCGATGCACTCATAAAACTGTTCGTTGAGTTTCAGTACACGATAGAAACGTGTCAACGAATTGCGGATCAGCCCTTTGGAGTCAGATACACGATTCCCAATGATCGGAAGAGTTGGGACGTGATGTCTGAGATTCGACGTAGCGAGGTAGTCGCTCGACTGCTGGTGCTTGATGCCTATCTCAGGTTGTATTCTGGCGATTCTGCATTAGCTACTAAACGCATCATTGGGTGTCTAAATATCGCAAGAACAATTGAGAATTACCCAAACCACCTAGCACAAGTTAGAAGATATTCGATCATCAACGATGCGAAAAACGCGTTGGTAACAATGCTTGAACAGGGAAAACCTGATCCACATCAACTTCATGGTATTAAGATCCAGTTTCAACGAATCGCACAAGTTGACAGTTCGTTACCATCATTTTCTGGTGAATTAGCCTATGGACTTGCTGGATATTCCGATCCAGAAGCATCGTTGAAGTACCTATATGACGTGACGGCAGATTCTAAGTCGGATCTGACGAAATGGATTGAAAGTTCAAAGAGATATCTTGAGTATGACCGAGGATACTTCGTCAAGATTATGTTGCAGCGGGTGAACGCGTACAAAGACTACGATCAGGCACTTCTGCTTCAGAAGCGTGAACAGAGTCAGAATTTCGGGATGGCTGAAATGGAGAAGATTCGACTTGCCGTACTTTCCAGCTCGCCATTGGACAAGATTAACGGCTTTCATTTTGGCATCTACCACCAAGCGAATGTCGGTGTTAGCGCTATCGCAGTCTATCAGTTCATGCGTGATAACAATCGATTGCCAAATTCGCTGGGCGAGTTGCAGCCAAGATATCTTGGTAGTCTACCAAGGGATGTATTTGGCGGCGGTTCACTAATTTACAGACAAAATTCGGATGGATACGAGCTTAGCAGTATTGCCGAGGCGAACGTTGGCAATGATGAAACTTGGCAAATCTTGCCACCTCTTCAGTTGCGAACCAGAATATCGACCAACACTGTCAATCAAACACCACCAAATTACACTATGGTTCCGCCGGGTAGTTCTTCCAATTCGGACCCCAACAGCGTTGAGTCAATCGTACGAGAAGCTGAAAGACAGGCAATGGAGAACGCTGCCGTATCGCGGCGCATGCAGGAAGAGGACGAAGCTAAGCGTAAAGCAGGTCGTTGAAGTATCAGGCCGGTCCATTCGGCCGTTTTCAACGATAGTAGACTGCCGAAGCAGATCAACGAAGAATGGTGACATCAGGTCGATGCTGTCGGATCATGGCGAAGAACTGCTCGATCTCGGCTGGCGAAAAAGCCATCGGGGCCAAATTAGTAATCGTCTTGCCGCTTTTGTCGATGAAGTGAATCCAATCGCGATGACTGTTGGTGGTCGGTTGATAGTGTCGCTTGATCATGATCTGAGCTAGATTGTTGCGATCAAGCCTTACGGTGGAAAACGGAAAGACAATCTCAGCTTCACCATCTGAGAAAAACCGTAAACGGTACCGCGTCATCAAGCGATAAAACACCAGAAGCACTGCCAATGGAAACAGCGACACCACATAGAAAATGGCCAGCCACGGCGTTTCACCTAGTTCATGAAAGGTGAATAGAACTAACGCTATCGAAGGAAGAGCAAACACCGATCCGATGAGCCAAATCAGGATCTTCCATCCACCGGAACTGGAGTCTGTCTGGTAGATGAGCTGCTTAGAAGCCTGATTCATGCATCACCCTAACTGCTTCACATCTAGGACGTTTCGCTTCACGATTGAACCTTACTCTGCGTTGGTGCTATCATAACTAACAATCGGAACGACCGTCCATCGTAGAAAACTTGCTAGACGGGCACCGTTTTCGACTTGCTCTTAAGTATCAAACCGAAAGACTTGGTGCACCATGATTATTCCGCTCGTGTCTCTAGCCAAGCTCACCGTCTTAATTGCAGCCAGCCAATTAGTTCAGCAGCCGGAAGATGGACAGCGAGCCGAACAAAAGCGATTGACTGCTTACAAGGCGGCTCAAGCCGTTCCTGCTCAGGAATTGGTCGGCAAGCAGCCGGACAAAGACATGGAGGCTCTGGAGTTGCTAAGTCCCATGCGTGAGCATTTGGACGATCTAGAAAAGGAGTTCGCTGATGGCATCCGTAGCGGCAATCAACCCTATCGTAACTTGGTCAGTACGATTGCCTATATTCGTGAACGCCTAATGGCATTTGAATCGTCGATGAAAAGCTACTCAAGTGTCGAGAATATCACTCAAGACGTCGAGCATGTGAAGAAGATGCTCAACATGGCCATTCAAAACCAGGCACCTGCCTATTTTCAAGTCGGAAATGACATATCGAATCGCCAGCAGAGCATCGCGTTGCGACTGCGAGTCCTGGAGAAGTTATCGCCGAACTCGGCGGAGTTAAAACAGAGTCAAAAAATCGCAAAGACATTAGCCAATGAAGTCCAACAGGCTCAACGTTCCTTGTTAGACAGTATCCTGCAACTCAATCAGCTCCCAATCGACAATTACCGAAAAGCCGATCGGGAGGAGTTATTGAAGTTGGTAAAGGAAACATGGTTGAAGTCGCAACCCCAGGAAAAGCCTATTCAAGTTGGTTGATTGGATCGGACTGGACAAGAACGAAAAAGTGGGAGATTCAAAATCGAACGCTTTACGAAGTGGACCGTAGTCGCTTGCAAGGCTACGTCGTTGTTGCCCACGATGAAAAGACGGTCGCTTGTCGACACATCCAACTCAACCGCGATCACACTAACAATGACAAGACGACCGCTTGGAACCTATCCGATGTTCAAGCTCCACCTACGCCGATGGAGCTCATTCTCAAATCCAAGCTGAAATAGCCAATAAAGTGAATTGAAATCAAAGCATGTGGATACTCAGTCACATTCCAAGTTATTGCTGGTTTACTTTTTTCGCTGGAAGCGGAATGCTCGTGATGTCATTCGCGCTGCGCGACACAGAGACAATTCCGAAGTGGCTCCTGCGCCTCATATTGGGATTCTGTGCTATGGGAGGCTTGATGACTTTATCATTCTCAATTCTTGCCGCTATTTCCCATTCCAGACAATGGATTGCGTTTGAGGAGGACATTGCACGGCTTACGGCAAACGACTGTACGGTTGAAGTCAATGGTAAGGTTGTTTTCGAGAGGGAGTCTTTTCTTCGTTTAGTTCGCAAAATTGAGGAAGTCCAAAGGAAAGGTGGATCTCGTCGAAGATATGACGTACTACTTCAAAGCGAATCAGAGTCTTTTCATTTTGAACTTTGGGAGGCCGAAGGTATCCCGAACGTGTACAGGGTCATGGTCTTGAATAAGCAACAGGAACCGTTCCGAATTGGAACAGTTCGCTCGCCAGAGCTTCGAGAACTGCTTATTCAATACGATCGAGAGAAGTCACGCTGAAAAATTCGAAAGCCTCATTCCAGAACTGAGTAGTTTAGAAGTCCTGTGGTTATTGCTAGCTTAGTCTAGTTCTGCGACGGGTTAACTTTGGGTGGCACGCTCTGAGAGGCGAGGGCAGCAAGCCTCGAAGGGCGTGGCTTTGGCCTGGCATCGTGAATCATCGGCTCAACTGAGCTCACCACGCCCATCTGTTGTTGCCTCGCTACGCTTCGGCCAACAACTTCTGAGCGTGCCACCCGATTCGGATTCTAAATCACCGCGATCAAATTCTTGTTGAAAACTAATCCAACCCTGCTATGTCTTCGGGGTTGATCTTGCTACGAGGAACTTCGATTGTCGATCCATCGCGCTTCTTAAGGACTACTTTGTCATCGTCGATCGAAACAAGCTTGGCTTCAACTGTATGCTGGCCTGATCGCCAAGTTCGAAAGCCAAGACGAGCTTGGACGGCTTGGCGGATGTTCTCTTCGGTAACTTGCTGCAACACTGTCACGGAGGCTGTCATGCTACGCTTACCGATCTCGACGTTTTCTGTTCCAGCGACCAAGACTGGAGCCGACAAGAGTTCCCCTGGATGAAGTCCAGCTGTGGATTCAGCGTAATAAAGATACGGATTCTCGTCCCAGGCAACTAACACATCATGTTGATTGAACGAGTGGATGATGATGATATCGCGAGCAAATCCGATGGTGTTGTTCTTTTTGGGATCCAAAGGAGGACCAAAGTTCATTAGTAATTCGACCACACTTTTTTGATCATCTTTGCCTTTGAGCGACCCGGTCAACTCGTTGGCCTTCTTGATTCTCTGTTGTTGACGTTCGATGGTTGTGCGCTTAGTTTCTTCACTGTCAAAAAACCAAACGGGAGTCTTACTGCCTGGCACTTTTGCCTTGACCACAGCGGTGTCGCTGTCAGCAAGGCTTGGCGGAATAAAGGACTTGCCGTTCTTCATTTGTCCAAGTTCCGACGAAAGTCGCGTCTTCTCGCCTCGCATGCCGCTCAGCAGTTTGTCATAGTCGCGTACTCCAATATTCACAAACTTGTTTAGTGCCTCTTGAGAGATTTCTTGGCGGATTAATCCTCGTCCTCCTCCTCCACCCGACTCGGGTTTCTTTGGCGATCCTTCTTCTTCCATTCGAATCTTGCCAACACCCGAAGCCAAGGGTACAGGTACAACTCCGTTGGCAAACTTGATTGCATTGCGAACATCGGTTACCGAAATACCAAAATTCAAATTCTGTGCCCGACCGCCACCTGAGGCCAGGGTACTCATCCCAACCAATTGACCCGCGCTATTGATCAGGGGACCACCGCTGTTTCCTGGCGAAAGTGGCGCATCAACTTGAATCCATGTTCCGTCAATGTCGTTGCGATTCACATCGGAACGCATTTCTGTTGCCGAACGAATGGCGCTGACGATGCCATTGGTCGCGCTAAAGGCCAAACCAAGCGGTGCACCTAGAGCAACGACTCGTTCACCCTTTCTAGGCAAGTTTGCTGCAATCGCAATAGGCGGAGCCTCTGTGGTATTGATCTTCGCAACAACGATATCCCGAGTCTCGTCGATCAGCAGAGTGCCAACAATCTCGGCCTGTTTGCCATTTGGAAAAAACGCCATCGCGCGTTTGGCACCTGCGAGTACGTGGCAATTGGTGACAATCGTTCCGCGATTGTCCACGACGAAACCACTGCCTAGACTAGGACCTTCGTTCCCATCGACTTCGATGCGAATCACGCTTCGCTCGACGCGCTCAATCACATCTTCAAGCGACTCTTGTGCAACAGAGACATTGGAGAACAGACAAAGAATTGACAAAAGAGCAAAGGTTGAGCGGAGCGATTTAAAAGACATCAGACTGCCTCGGGATGGTTTACGGTGCGCGGGCGTCCCGCCTGCACAAGTTAAAGTTACTACGGGCGTCCCGCCCGGGCTTGATGAGGAACGAACGATGAAGTACTACTCGTTATCGATAACGAAGAGAGTGCGTGATTGTGAGTCGCAGATTTCGACTTTGCCAAAATCGACAAATTTTATCGCGTCGAAAATCTTGCCGTTGTAGTTGGAGATGCTGATCGTCGCGCAGTTTTCACGGACTTGTACGTCAGCAACACCACCAAACCTAGACGCGATTGTGGCGCCCATTAGCCTTAATTTCTGATCTGGCCGATTGGAAACAACTTTCAAGGTGAGCGAAGAAAACCCTTGAAATTTAGCAAGTGGAAAGTTGGGAACTTCATTTGGGTTCAATGCTGTCGTAGTGCCCGATGTAGTACTACTACTCGACGTTGTTTTGCTGGCCGTTGATTTACTGTTGGGCTCACCAGGAAGAGCAAAGGGATTGACCTCTGCAGTTGATTCGGACTTGGGACTCGCATCCACCCGTTCACTGCCGTAACTGCTTCGGGAGTTCGATGAGCCATCGGAGGAAGAACTAGGCAAAATACCCGACGCAGACCCGGGCAATGTCCCCGACGGCGTGGTCGAAGCGATCTGGCTGTTCAGTCCGCCATCTTGACTCTTGTTCGAATCGCCTCGGCTCTTGACGTTACTTGGTGTACTGCTTGAGTTCTCGGTTTTGGCTAAGGCGGTGCCTGAGTCCACGACACCGTTAATTCGGTTCTTGACGCGTTCCAAAGCTGTAAGTTTGAGCTGAATGAGCTTATGAGATTTTAGCGATTGGTCGAGTCGCGATTTGCTAGTGTCGATCTCCTTTTGAAGCGCTTGGCAAGTATCTCCATAACCCTTCAATTGAAGTTCGCCGAGACACCATCTTCTAAAATCTTCGCCACAATCGAAGACTTGTTTTTGTTCGAAGCTCATCTCAGTGCGCGAGTCAGATTTTTCTGTGTAGCGAAGATACTCGCTTTCGAGTTGATCGAGGCAATTAGCGATTTCCGGAAGTTCGCTATCGATGGACGAATCTAGTGCTCGAGCTAGTTTTTGATCTAACAAGCGGAAACTGCCTAGCGCATCTTTGCAAAAGGCGTTGGCTTCGTTTGAGCTGACTGCGAGCTGACGAACTCCGTAACTATGTTGTTTGCTAATCAAGTCGATTAAGGTCGGCAACTGATCAATTTTGCTGCCTCGAGTAGCCGCGGCAGGTAATTGACTAGCAGTCTTCTTGGTCTCTTGTTGGAGGTCATAGACTGTCTTCAAACGTTCGCGGAGTTCAGCGATATCCGCTTCGGCAAGCCGATCATGGCGAACACAAAGAAGTAAGTGATTGCGAAACGATTCGACGCGCTTATCAAGTTCTTGGGGATCTGGTTTCTCACCGCTAGACTTCATGTAGTCGCGAAGATCTTCCAGACAGG
>CAUJKA010000390.1 GCA_963204965.1 Planctomycetota bacterium
CGATGATGAAAAGGGGAAGGTTTGGCAGAATAGATACCAGGCAGTTCGTTTGCTTGACGAGGCATCGCTTCTGGCCTGTGCAGCCTATGTTGATTTGAATCCAATTCGCGCGGCGATGGCCGAAACGCTTGAGCAAAGCGACTTTACATCGATCCAGCGTCGCATTCAGGCCCTTAAGGAGAGTCTTGAGGCAGAGTGTCTTGGGTCACTGGCCAAGGATGCTGTCGCATTGATCGGCCAATCCGCGTTGCCAAGCACTTTGCCAATACAGACTGCGTTTCAACCAAGTAAAGCTCGTGATCGAGCCATTGCACCGGTGCATCTAGATGAGCTTCTTGATGCATTGCAAGTGATGCCTAGTAGTACCGGTTATCGATGTAGCGATCGAGGCTTTTTGAATATGAGCCAAGTGGACTACATTGAATTGCTTGACTGGACTGCTCGATTGGTCGTCCCTGGCAAGACTGGCAGCACTCCCGTAGACGCTCCCCCGGTCTTCGAGCGACTAAATCTGGGACTATCCGTGGCCGCGTGGACTGAGTTAGTTAGCAATTTCCGCAAGCTCTTCAGCCACGTTGCTGGCAGACCGCAAGTCGTTGAAGCTCATCGGAGCAAATCTCGTCGTCAGCGATTCCGCTTGCCTAAGCAAGCTGTTGAACTACTCTGCGTTTAATTGCTCTTCAAGATTTAATCGCTAGATTTGGCCTAACGCCAAGAATTTCTTCTCTGGTTAGGTTGGGCAATACTTAATGGCGCATCCTTGATGTGCTGCGTCATGCCTCCATGAACGGTTCTGTCTAAGCAGGATCGTTTCTACTTAGAATTCTTTCGACTTCTTTAGTCGAGGCCACCTCAACAAGCATTCAAGTGTAGAGAGCTGTGTCCCAGATCTTTCTGTGTCCCTTATCCCGGTCTCCGGTCTAGTGGCGATTTGGAAGTTCGAATGGAATGCCTGCTAGTCCTTGTTTAGTCCCGAGCACGGCATATTTGCATTGCTGTGTGCTTGATAGCGGTGTCCATGATCACGCTGGAACGCAGTGTCCCTTATGGTGTTATTGCTATGTCACTGCTTTGCGCACTTGCGCTCCTGTGTCCCTGCTTCGCGCTTCTTCGTCCGTACTGCTACGGTGTCCGTATTGCTGTGTCCCGTCGCGCCCTGTCGGTCCGGTGGTGATTTGGAAGTTCAAATGGAATGCCTGGTCCTTGTTTAGTCCCTAGCCCAGCATATTTGTATGGCTGTGTGACTGATAGCGGTGTCCATGATCACGCTTTTATGGTGTTATCGCTATGTCCCGGCTGTCCGTATTGCTGTGTCCCGGCTTTGCGCTCCTGGTGTCCCCGCTTCGCGCTGCTTCCTCGTCCGTACTGCTTCGGTGTCCGTATTGCTGTGTCCCCGCTTCGCGCTGCGTTGTGGAGTGGTTCGTTGCCGTTATGTCAGAAATTTGTCGTAAGTCTCGCGAACTTTTCCTCGCGACGGTCGTCTTACTCTTCTGAACGAGCCAGGGTCGGCTCGTGTTGTTTCCTGAATTGATCTTGAACCCGGCGGGGAAACCGCCAAGTGGTGTGCTGGGCAGCCCGAGCTGAATTTAGCCCGCACTGGAATCGCATGCACACAACGAGTGTTCTGATGGGATCGCTCGGTGCGATGTCTGGGACCTGAAACCATCAATAGGTCGCCTTTGGACTGCAATCTACTTGTATCGAATCATTGTGTCACTGATGTTTGAGATCCACTTACGTTCGACAAGACTTGTCTTTTCTCCCTGAAACTTCTATGAGCCCGCCATCAAGGCGAGCTTCGAAATTCTTGGAGGTTGCGGTCGACTCGACCTAGAGTTATCGGGAGGAGAACAACAGCATACGGCTATACATGCTGCTCGACCGTGACATTTTCGCGGTCGAGCAGCTACATAGACGTTTTTTCCTTAAACCAGTTGGGGACACTGCTCTGCGTACACCTCCCAACCCCGCTGGGGACACAGCCCACTGCCCAAACAGTCAAGCTACCAATTCTGACTGCTGCACGAGGTCGCCCCCGTTCTTCCGGTACACATGGCAGATCGCTGCCGTAACAAAGCTTCACTTGTTACGGCCTACTGAGGCACTAAAGCACGGGGACACAGCCCGACCACAATCCGCTAAACTACTCCCGAGCCTTTTTTCCGAATTTGGTAACGTGAATATGCAAGATCTGCTTCTCTGGAGACGCTTGTCAGAATCTGACGTGATCGATGACCAGCTTTGCGATCTGATTCGACAAGCCGCTCAGCGAAACAACGACGAGACTTGGGTCTATTGCTGGGATCTAGCTCGTCGGTTCGATGACTTACCAGAATCCACCAAGAAGGATGCCTTGTTGATATTGGGGCATGCCAAGGGTCGCCTAGCGGTTGAGAAATGTGTTTCAGCTTTGCAATCTTCCGACGAGAGTGTTGCCAGCACCGCCATCGACCAGCTCATCGATCCAGTCCGCGAGCGCATCGGGCATTTGGCTCACTGCTTCTTTTCACCCAATTTGAATGCCATCGAGCAGTCCATTCAGCGAGTCAACTCGCCGCTTTCGGCCCATATGGCCCTTTACGGACTAATTCACCCTGAACTGCGAGCGTCCATTCTCCAAAAGCTCTCATCCACCCGGCTAGAGCTCTATTCGCTTCCAACCATCCGGACATTCCAGCAATCCGAGGTCATTAGCCAATCGACCGCCTTGGCCTTGGTCAAGCAGTGTGGATTAGAACATCTCTTGACTCACATTGCTTGCAGCGATTCGATCGATTTGACTCAAGCCGAGCTGTTCCTCAACGACGCATTCCAAAGAGACCAACTGATCGAGTTTAACTTCGATCTCGATCCCATTTTGGAGTGGTTAATTAACCTCCTGAGTCAAGACGCTCAATTGGAAATTGCCGACGATCACTTCAGTCGTTCTCAAGCTTCGAGTCTTTGGCCTGCAACGCTTTTTCATGCGGCCCATCGCGAACTCGACTGGCGCCGACGCTTAACATTCGCTCACCTTTGTTGCTTGTCCAAAGGCACTCCACTGCATCCCAGCGTCGTTACTGCTCTTGGACTCCTGGATATTCGATTGCTGGGCGCGCAGTGGATAGATCGCTCAACGCGTCAAGAAATGGCTAAACGAATCGTTCAATCGCGATCGCTCTTTAAGCCCTCAGCGGATGAACAGTTGGCCGCTCAAGAACTGCTGATGGACACCAAGCTAATCAAACGTCCGTCAGGACAATTGGACATGCTGATGATGTCGGCATTGCTAAGTCGAATTTCAAGCCCAACTCAGTTCTTCCAAAGTCAATTCAAAATCGGTCAGCTTGTTGCAGCCTTTAATGAACTGCCAGAAGAGTCCATGGCTATCTTCTCTACCGAACTCAGCTCGGCTTTTCGTCAAGAATTGATTCGCGAGATCTGCCATCATCGTCGTTCGTTTGATAATCGGTTGTTTGCAAAGCTGGCCATCACTCTCCATGTCAACGACTTCGATGTCTTGGATCTGATCAGTCATCGTGATCTCTTGGCTGTGGCATCCGAAATCCAACAGCAACTAGCTTCCGGCGCAAAGATCTCCGAACGAAGACAAGTGAACCTAGGAAGCTACTTTGGAAACCGTTTGGCAACTGAGCCCACACCATTCATCGAGAGTGTTGATAAGCTGAATTCATGGGGCGCTAGCTACTTTCAACGCGAACTACTCTGCAGCGGAGCTCGGAAGTTCGCCGCTGAATTGATTGCCCCTATCATCTGCCAGCTTCCCGACGATAGTCTCGCTCGTATGCTAGACCTAATCCAGCTAAGCTCTGGAATTCCATATGCTCTAACCACGCTCCTGATCGAAAACCTCAGCAGATCTACGCGCGACGTTGATGCCGTAAAGAACTGGCTGGCACAGTACAACAAAGTCACACCATCGACGGCTCGTCAGACATCGACTATCGCGCCCGAGATTCACTCGCCGATGACACCCTTGCATCAGTCAGCCGCGGATCGCATCGCTTCTTGCACCGAAACGGAACTGGCTAGCACCATTGTCGCCGCTTTGGGGCGACCTGTCAGCGGATTTGTGGATGCACTAAAACGCCGCTCCATTCCAACAGAATCGGCTGAAGCCGTCGTTGGTCTTGCTATCTGTGGAGATCCTCTGGACCAGGTTGATGAACTCTTGTCAAGCTTTGGAGGTAACGATCCAACGACCATCGCTACAGCCGAAGAGATCCTGGTGACTCGCTGGAACAACTCGACCGCGATCTCTGCTTTGGGCCATGCTGTTTTGTGGCGATGGGAGTTTCACCTTTTTCAATTCGGTGATCAGTTCGACACTACGGCCAAATTGTGCGATTGGTTACGCGCGGGACAGCAACTCAAGTCACGATTGGCTCGGGTGAGCGTCTGGTCTATCGTCGCTCGACTATTGAAGGTCTTGCGAGCCCGCGAGCGTGCTAAGTTCGTGAGTTTAATTCAAGTTGACCTTCTGATGATTTGCGTAGATGAGTTGTCAGGGCCCGAGGCTGATCAAGCTGCCTTGATCCTGATGGCGGTCTTTAGCTTGGACGATACGGCCATCCTTTTGGAGTCTGTGAAAAACCAAGCTACCGCACTTTTGCCTTCGATGACGCAGGAGACTCGGCAAGCCATCAATGCTTGGATCAACTCGCAAGGCATGGCGACTCAAAGCAAAATACGGCGCAGCGTTCAGACCCCCTGCCCTGTCGCTACTAAAGTACAAATCGACCTCTGCCGCGATTTGGTTCAATTGCGAATCTGGTGCCAAGACTCGCACTCTGGCATCGTAACCGAAGCGGCTTTACGACTTAGCTTACTGGAGCGTATCGGCGCAGAAGTCCTCACAGATCTGTTGCTTACACAACCGCCCGCACCCCATTATTCTCTGCTCGCCGACACCATTCCGTTGTGGCCAGACGATTGCGAAGATTTGCTCGAGCGCCTTCGTGAGCATTGCTTAACGGGTGAACGCAATAACTTTCATCGATTTATCTTGGCCACGAATTTGTTTGAGCGAGGAGAAGAATCGCTTAAGTCTTTGGTTATCGATCTGATCAACCAACTTGACGATCACGGTTCATGGTTCAGCGCAGAAGATTGGCAACGCCTAACGACGCGAGGCTTTGATACTTGGGAGTTAGCTAAACAAGTTAGCGGCTCTCCGCAGGCTCATGCTTACACCAAAGCAGTTGAATTGCTACTTTCCGAAACCAAGCGCGATGACAGTCATTCATCAGCCATCGAAACCTTTTTGGAGTGCGGCACTTCTCGCTTGCGATCGCTAAGACAGCGAGCCGCTTTATGGCTTTGGCACCATGGCGATCAGCGTGGCTTGCCCATCCTCGCTTCAGCTACTTCATCCTCGAGTTGGTTACCAGATTCTAGTCGGTTGCCGGAACTGTTGCGTATCGGTGGCTCGATCTTGTTGAAAGCCGACATCGATCTTTGCAGACAGTGGATTCGTTACATAACTGCCAATACTTTACTTAGCGATGCACAGAAATCACCATTGCTGGAACAGGTCATCGCTCAGTCCAATCAAGTCCCCTTGATTGAGCACGCTGTTAGCTTGCTATCCGCCAAGGCTGGATCGAAAACGTTGATCAGCTCAGTCGCTCGAACCTTTAAGTGGGGCATTGATATCGCCTTCGAGCTACTGCATCAAGTCTTTTCGATCTCGATGCTGGCCAACCGCGAAATGGGCTACACGCGATTGAAAGAGAATCGCGTTTTCGTCAACATTCTGCCGATGTTAACCGAACAACAGCACGGTCGCGGAATCGTGCGAGGCCTGATACTGCATGAACTCGGACACCATATCTATCACAAAGGACCTGGTGCAGAAGCGATCTGGCAACAAGCGGAAAAGCAGAAGCTGCATCAGTTATTGAATCTCGTCTCTGATGAACACTTGGAACGAAATCTCCGCAGTCGTGACTCGGAATGGGATGCTTGGATCAAGCAGCTTGGGGCCTACGCCTTCCAACACGCTCGACGCGAGACCAGCATCTTTCAATTGCTTGAATCACTAGGAATCCGCTCGCTCGAAATCTTGCAGGCCTGTCGACTGGGCGTCGCCGATGATGCTGATTCGGTGCGAGTCGAAAATGGTTGGTTGTTGAAGGAGCTAGAACGAAGTGGCAGCAGTTTTGCCAGATTCTTCCGAGCTTTGCGAATGGGACTGGGCAATCGCTGGCAGGACCCGAAAGTCGAGCAAGCTCTTGAGCTGTTTCGTAACGACTTTCGACAAGCCGATATGGCACGTCTTTACGAGATCGCCGTCAAGCTTCGCGAGATCTTTCAAGACGAAAGTGATGTCTGCCGTGCCTTTCTGTTCGACGAAGCAATGTGTCCAACTGCCTGCGAAAACGCTCGTAGTGGCCGAGGGATCGATGACCACGCCATCCAACGCGAGATTCGACGCATCACTTCGCGAGAAGAGTTGGAATCGATGCGCCAGGTCGACGGCGAAAGTGGCGACGGCGGAACTCGTGCGATCAACGTGATCGAAGATATCGAGTTTAATCCCATCCAATCGATTCAACGCATTCCCTTTGATCCGCGAGCTTGGGCCATGTTGTCGCAAAGCGTGGCGAATCCAGCTCGGCTGCTGTCACAGTTTCTGAGCGACTTAGGCTTTCGCTACCAGCCTCAGCGACGCCGTTTAGCCGGTTATCGACTGGATCGCCAAGCTCTCACACAAGCCATCGTGCGCAAAGACCCGCGCGTCATGATCTCGCGAATCCGCGAGGTGCAAAATGATCTCTTCGTGGGCATGGCCATCGACTGTAGTGGATCGATGACTTACTCGGACAATATCGAACTGGCTAAGCGATTTGGTGCTCTGTTGGCGACGGCGATTGGCAAGTGCAATTCTATCGACTTACGCGTTATCGGATTTACAGACCGCATGATCTACGACGCTGGAAATGCAGAGCGACCGGCCATCGCCAGTCTAAGTGCTGGCGGCGGCAATAACGATGCTGCTGCGCTTTGGCATTTGGCCCAACTTGCTTTAGAATCTCGTCGGCGTAGCAAGCTGCTGGTGATGATCAGCGATGGATTGCCAACCGAGTGCTCCGTGATTGCGCTGAAAACGCTCGTGAACCGACTTTCGAAAAAGCTCGGCATGTGTTGCGCTCAAATTGCAGTCGAACCTCTGGAGGAGATCTGCTTTCCACATTATGTACTTGTAAAAGAGGCTGATGAGCGGACAGCGATTCGAAAGTTTGGTCAAACCGTTGCCAAGCTGATTCGAACCAGTCTGCGATAAGCAACAAGCTAGTCACATACGGTGTCTACGATACTAATTTGTACAATTGAAACAACATGAACGAGCCCACTAACGAATCCCTGTCCGAAAAACTGGCTGTTGACGAGATTGCCGTCGGTAAAAAATATGAGACTACGTTTCTCAATAACCCCGTTCGAGAGAGCGGCTATCGCTTCCGCGCGACGCACTTGGATGGTCGCCGAGCTCCCAAAGTGGTGCTCAGCGATGACATTCGTATCGTGCCTGGCAAGCCTTGTTTAGTTTCTGTAACCGAGATTCAAAAGCCGGGAAGGAACGATCGAGGCGCGATCATTGTCGAACTGCTTAAGGTGCTCGACTTTAAGCTTGAAGGTGTTTATCTTGACCCTGTCATCTCGCGCAAGTTGCAAATATTGCTTGATAGCGGGCTGAACATTCTGCTGGATGGGCCTCAAGGCTGCGGGAAGACCGTCTTGGCCCGCTCGATCGCTCAAGCATTGGGCATGGAGTTTGTCTTCTTCAATTGTGGAGCTGTAATCGATCCAGCGGATTTTCTCGCGACCATTCAGATCCGAGCTAGCTCGAGCGGTTCGCCAGTGACCGATTTTGTGAAGACCGATGTGTTGATTGCGCTCGAAGATGCATTGAAGCACCCTTCGCGACGCTATCTCGTTTTTCTGGATGAATTCAATCGCTGCCAAGAGTCCGCTCGCAATGCACTCATGCCAGCGCTCGATTCGACTCGCAAGGTGTATCATCCGATCGAAAATCGTTTTGTCCCGGTTGGTGACAATGTGCAGTTTATCGCTGCGGTCAATCGAGGCAGCGAATTCTCGGCAACTTTCGGAATTGATGCCGCTCAACTAGATCGATTTGCACCACTGCAAATGGACTACTTGCCACCGCTGGAAGAGATCAAGCTATTGGGACGCAAACATCCCGAGCTTAGTAAATCGATTATTCAGATTGTCGTAGCCATCGCCAATCGACTGCGAACCATGCAAGAACTATCCGCGGGACTGTCTGTCCGAGCTACTGATGAAGTCTGTGTCTACTTGAAGCATCCATTACTCGAAAATGAACAGGTTCATCATCTCGACGAGATACTCAAGTCATCATTCTGTGGACGCTACAACGGTCGTTGGAACGACTCCAGCAGCGACGCCGGCATGGCCTGGAGCGTCATCAAGAACGCTCTGAAGGATGTTTCAAAGCTGAAAATTGGTGAGTAGTCTAAGGAGAAGCGGAACCCCCAAGACATCTTGGTTCTGCAAGTGAAGTAACAGGCGCGATGAATTCGATGAATAAGGCACTACTACGTCGACTGGGTATATCGAGGCGTCATCCATGGCTACTGAAGTTTCAAAAAGCCCAACGAAGGTTGCTTGGCACAGACACAAAGCTGCGCGAGCAGTACTTTCAGTCGACGAAGTGTCGTAAGCTACACCTCGGATCCAGTAAACACTTGCTTGACGGTTGGCTAAACACCGATCTATTCCCTGGTCGAGACGTAATGCAGTTGGATGCGACTGCACGTTACCCTTTCGAGACCAATTCGTTTAATTTCATCTTTACCGAGCACATGATCGAACACGTCCCCTACTCCGCGGCGATCGCTATGCTAAGCGAGTGCTACCGAGTTCTTAAACCTGGTGGAGTCATCCGAGTTGCCACTCCCGACTTGGCGAAAATCTTGAATATCTATCCTTATCCCAAAGATGAACTTGGGCAGAAGTACCTGAGTTGGATGTCCAACAGATACACGACTGACATAACTGAGGATCATGCAGCTCACGTGGTCAATGTATTCTTCAGACTATGGGGGCATCAATTCTTGTACGATGTACCAACACTGACGACCGCCCTAATCAAGTGTGGGTTCTCCAGCATCGAGCAGTTCGCGTTGGGCGAGAGCAAACACGCGGATCTTCAGAATCTTGAGAACACATCAAGGTATCCAGATGGGCTGCTAAACTACGAAAGCATCTGCCTCGAAGCCACAAAAATGAGCCTTCGTTGATTTAGATCAGCGTGTCGGGAGGGCGAAGCTCCCGCTGAGCTTTTTCCGGCCGCAACAAACGTTCAGGGGCAAGCGAAAGAGTACATAATTGCTTTGAATGGAATGCCGAGGAAAACAATGGCTTCGCAGGAGCGGCGCCCTCCCTTGCTTCTGCCGAAGTAGTCTACTTCACGAACTCAACTGCCCTATTGAATTCTTCCTGAGTCGGCGACAAATTCAGAAACCTACACAACTGATCCAGCACTCGCATGGGATCGCTCACGAGTGTTTCGTATTGCACTCGAATCACTGGAAGCGTTGTTGACTGAAGAAACTGCTCGCGACTAGCAAGCAGTTGCCTCGTCACAGACAGGCATGCATCCAAAGGCCATCCCCATTGGCGTTTCACAAGCGAATTGACAATCGCTACCTCATCGCGTTCCACGGAGATGATGGCGGGTCTTTGCCAAGCATCCGATAGCTCCGGCCCCAACAAGCTCAATATCGGATGCTTACCACCGACAACGCGATGTGCGTGAGAGTGAGACTTAGTATGGCTCGACGCCCAGATCTCTAGCAGCTTAACGCGAGTCTCGTAGGCAACATTTTCCGTCAGCCAAGGCTCTTCAAACATCAGGCGACAAAGGCGAGCCAATTCGACTGCCTCGAAGTTCCCACTTCGATTCGTCTTATCTGGCGTTTCAAAGTGACTGCCCATCGAAACACCCAAGTGATGCAGCGCACCAGCCACGGCGCTCGTTCCTCCGCTATAAGGCCCAAGCACAGCAACCATCGGCAGTGAGACCTTGGGTTCATTGATCTCTTTTGCTCCCAGAAAAGAGCGAAATCCGACCTCGGCACCAGTCACATCGCTCAATCCATCGTCCTGTGCTACTAACCAATCCATGGGAACATAAACTCGATCATGAGACTTCTGGTATGCGCCTAAGAAATGGTCGACATGATGATTTTCCGTCCAGTTCTTTGGTTCACTCAAGTAGCTATGGATTCGCCGCAACGCTTCTCGACCACGAATGGCATACGCATGAGTCCGATTCGTGTTAAAAGGTCGGTATACCCAAGTCGAGACTTTTTCCGGCAGCCCCAAATGAAGCTCGATGTGTTGACCGCCTAGATAGATCAACTCCCAATCCTCAGGGAGTTCAGCAAAGAACGATCGAACATCCATCGAAAAGGTCTTGCAGAATACAGCATCATCCTCAAGAACCAATATTGAATCGAGCTCTCGTTCGATCGCCATCTCTAAGATTCGTAAGTGCGACAAGTAGCATCCCCATGCGCCATGATTCGACTTCCAATTCGAAGGATAGTCGATTCTGCTACCGTCAACTGCAACAAATTTTTGCGGTGGAAGAAATGGCCAATCCATCGGCAAGTTGCTTCGAAATTGTCTCCAACGATCAGGTCTCTGTTCAAGATTCAAAACCTGGACGCAGTCGAAGTAATCGTATAGATCGTCAAGTCTCATGATTAGACCGTCAGCCTACATAGATATATGGACGTAAAGATGCCGCAACTTTATCTATTTTGACATTGCTAATCAACTACACCAAAAAGATTCTAAAATACTCTTCGGCCTAGTTGACTTCTGATTTCCAATCCACAATCATCCATCTGCTATTCAGAAATTCATTCAGTCCTTCAACTAAGGATCGATCATGCGGCGCCCGCTGAAAAATCATGGTTCTAATGAAGTTCAACGCGAATCGGCTCGTAATCGAGCGAATGATTTTCGCAGACAGATGCGATTCGAATCGCTTGAAAGAAGAGAACTCTTAGCAACAGATGTCCTGAATGAACCACAAAGCTCTCTTCAGTATGATGAGCTCGGCGCGGAGACCCAACAGACTAGTCCGCTCGCTCTGGTGAAGTCTGATCCGCAAGTCGAACACCAAAAATCACTAATTGTTCGCTCGTTGAAATTCACTTCACGAGACTCTCGTCCCGTTGCGATGTCTGAAGATCCATCTGACGTCTACTTCGACTATGGCAAACAAGTGATCGAACTGGACGCTTCAAGAACCTGGACCTTGCGGACTATTGGCGATTCAATTTTCACGGCTTTGCCAGCGATTAATGAACATGGACAAGTTTCCTTCAGGCTCTCTGGTAAGAGTGGCGCGAGTGGGGTTGGTTCGATCGTTTTGGAAACTGCGGAAGAGACTGTTCAATGGGATATCCAGCTTCAAAATGATACAACCTATTCGTTCACCGATTCACTGTCTTTAGA
>CAUJKA010000391.1 GCA_963204965.1 Planctomycetota bacterium
TCGAACCTTCTTCTTTGCTCGATCCATTTCGATATCGCGAACGATGAACTCAGTACGTTTCTGAGTTCCGTTGTCAAACTGAATCCAACCGGCTGGATCGCCCACAGCAAATCGAATGCGATGAAATAGGGCCGGGTTTTCGCTGGGGATACCCGCCAATAGTGTTGCCTTGGTCATCTTTTGATTACTCCCACTCGATGGTTGCTGGTGGCTTGCTACTGATGTCATAGCAAACTCGGTTGACTCCACGCACTTCGTTAATGATTCGACTGCTCATACGAGCTAACAACTCGTACGGCAAATGGCTCCAGTCGGCGGTCATAAAATCGTCGGTGTTGACCGAACGAATAGCCACCGCGTTCTCATAGGTCCGAGCATCGCCCATGACTCCGACGCTTTGAACTGGCAAAAGGACCGCAAAGACTTGTGAAGTCTGACGGTACAGCCCGGCGGCTTTGATTTCACTGACAACGATATGGTCAGCTTCGCGGAGCACTTCCAGCTTTTCTTTCGTGACTTCGCCAAGGCAACGAACAGCCAAGCCTGGACCTGGGAATGGGTGACGCCAGACCAGTTGATCAGGCAGTCCAAGTTCCAATCCCAATCGTCGAACTTCGTCTTTGAATAGATCTCGCAAAGGTTCAACAAGCTCGAACCCAAGCTCTTCGGGTAACCCACCAACATTATGGTGAAGCTTAATCGTTGCCGCTGGTCCGTCTTTGGCAGCACCCGATTCGATCACGTCGGGATAAAGAGTGCCTTGAGCGAGATACTTCGCGCCTTTGATCTTGGCGGCCTCTTCCTTAAAGCACTCGATGAACAAATGGCCAATGCGTCGTCGCTTTTCTTGAGGTTCGGAAATGCCCTTGAGCGCCGAAAGGAATTGATCCTCAGCTTTGATCACTCGCAAGTCGGCTTTGAAGTGGTTGGTGAATTCTGAAATCACCGCCGCTTGTTCGTCTTTTCGCAATAAGCCATTGTCAACAAGGATGCAGCTAACTTGTGATCCGATGGCTTTGACCAAAAGCGCGGCTGTTACAGCGCTGTCGACTCCACCGGACAATCCGCAGATCACGCGCTGATCGCCAATCCTCTCGCGAAGTTGTTCGATAGTCTGCTGAGCGAAATCAGCCAAATGCCATTGGCCCACACAGCCGCAAACTGCATACAAGAAGTTGTGCAGGATTGTCGCGCCCAGCGGAGTGTGTGTCACTTCGGGATGGAACTGCAAACCGTAGACGGGCAACGTTTTATGTTGAACTGCGGCATAAGGACAAGTTGGTGTGGCTGCCAGTGGAGCGAAGTCCGATGAGACTTCATTCACTTGGTCTCCGTGGCTCATCCAAACGTCCATTTGTGGTGGCAAGCCCGATAGCAGACCAGTCGTGTTGTCGATTCTTAGCGACGCTCGACCGAACTCGCGAGTCTTACAATTGGCAACGCGACCACCGAGTGAATCACAGGCCAGTTGCATGCCGTAGCAGATGCCGAGCACTGGAATGCCTAGTCGAAAAATCTTGGGATCGCATTTCGGAGATCCTTCTTCGTAAACGCTCGATGGGCCGCCTGAAAGAATGATTCCGCTGGGCGATTTCTCGGCAATCTTTTCGGCGCTTAAGTCGTGTCGAATGATCTCGCAGAATACGTTCTGTTCTCGAACGCGACGCGCGATTAACTGAGCGTATTGAGATCCAAAGTCGAGAACGAGAATTTTCTCGGCGGAAAGCGGACTGACTTGGGTTGAACTGCCAGAAGAGAGAGACTGAGTCGACACTACAGCGTTTCCTTATCGCATATGGGAAACAACGTAGTATACCCTTTGATTCAAGCTAGACCAGTCAGGCTGAATGCGAGTTTAGGTGCCCTTACTGGAACGTTTCTGCTTTTCCTTGAGCTTCTGGCTGGCTGACAGGAGTGCTTCCTGCTCTTGAATCGAAAGAGCGCCGGTACCTTCGCGGTGCAACTTGCGCAAAATCTCGTCGATTTCGGACTCGCTGGCCGGTTTAGCGGGCTCCGATCGCTTCTCTTTCACGGGTTCTTCTCGCTTGCTACGAGCCGCCGCCGCTTGACCAAAGTGCGGTGCGGGAGGACGACGTTGCGGTATGTCTTGACGAACATTGACGACCGGCATGTACTGCTCTTCAAGCTGCAAGGATCGAGCTGACTCCCATCGACTGGCAACAAACAGATAGACTGCGGCTGCAATCAACGCGTACCAACCAAAGTACTCAGTCTCAACAAACCAGCTCAACGCAAACAGCGTCGATCCGCATCCTAAAAGCACCGATGCAATGTGCGAGTCCATCGACGCTAAACGTCTGAGGATTTGTGGCTCCTCTCCAAATTGTCCGCGACACAACAACGAGTAAAAAAGTGCGCGGTTATCAAAGGGAATCGTCGGCAACAGGTTTAAGACTCCAATGGCGATGTTGATCCACATGATTTGTGATGCCAAGGATCGATTGGACCAGCCACCCTCAACGTCTAGAAGAGCGGTCCAAGTTGTTAAGCCTTGATCGATCGGTGCAGATGCTAAATTCACCAATGCGCCCAAGAGAATCAAACTGACGGTGGCGACGTGGCCAGCCAGTGCATATCCAAGTATCTGCCTAGGCGGAAGATCTTCGTAGTGAGTTGACAGATTGCCCGTTGGCCCGAGCAACGTTTCAAGCTCGAGCGAATGCGAGCCAATGATCAAATGTTGAGCAGCGATGCGGACCGCTAAGCTGATGACCCAGATCGTGGGGAGGGTCAAAACGAACGGTTTGAAGTCTGCAAAGCTGGTTCGAGTAACGCTCAAAACCAGCATTACAAAGGACAGCAAGAATAGCGTGATCAGAAGTGAAGAATGGATCTTTGCCTGGCCCCAACTGCTAGGCAATCTCATGCTCCAATTTCTAATCAGCCTCAATAGACTCATAGTTGACGACAAAAATCTGCTGTTTCGTGCGTTCGGAATTTGGACCGATTGTAACTCAACCTTGTCGATCGATGGTAGCAAATTGCGGTCCGACCCTTAATCTTCCGCATTCGACCAGTTTTGGGCAACGGTGCAATCGCTACATAAATCGCTACCCCACCCCAAAAGAGTGTCGTGTCGGACTGGACCTATCCGGCGTTACGCGGGTATTCTAGATGTTTGAAAATGGTGGATTTAGCGGAGTTTGGCTTCGGTTTGACAGGTGTTGCCCGCGATCCCAACCCGCTGCGTTATATGGCACGAAGTGCCGACATATCCTATGCCGGGGCTGACAAGCCCCGGTTTGGAGGCCGCTGATTATTGAGCCCCGAAGGTGGCGATACATCAGTATTGTGTCGACCCTTCGGGCCTAACTGCAGGAAATTACCATGGTCCGGTGCCTTCGACACCGGCAGAGGATATACCGGACCTTCGGCCCTAAGAACAAAACGCAACTTCAAAAACAAAACACCGGGTTGTGATAAAGTAACTCGAATTCAGTTTCATTTTTTGAGTTGTAGAAATCAGCACGCATGGAAGCACGAAATTGAGCCCAAGAATCTTTTTCTCGGTTGGTGAGCCAAGCGGTGACCTGCACGCAGCCAAGCTGATTCGTTGCCTGCAGCAGCACTGGCCGAACGCTCAGTTTTCTGGCTTCGGCGGACAGCACATGCAGGAAACTGGGTTCGAACTGCTGTATCCATTGACTGAGCTAGCGGTGATGGGCTTTGTAGAAGTTCTCCCGAAACTGCGCGAGTTCTTTCGCGTCGCCGACATTGCATCCGCTAGCTTTGACCAGCAGCGTCCTGACGCGGTCGTCTTGGTGGACTTCCCTGGCTTCAACTGGCACATCGCTAAACGAGCCAAGAAGCGCGGGATTCCGGTCTTCTACTATTTGCCTCCGCAACTTTGGGCGTGGGGCCAATGGCGAGTTCGAAAGATGCGCCGAACCGTCGACCATGTGTTGTGCAACTTGCCTTTTGAACAAACTTGGTTTCAAGAGCACGGGGTCAAAGCCGAGTACGTTGGTCATCCATTTTTTGACGAAGTTCAGCAAAAACAGCTCGACGAACGCTTCTTGCAACGCTGGTCCGATAGCTCGAAAACTTCCGTCGCCGTTCTGCCCGGATCGCGATCGCGCGAAGTTCGAAATATTTGGCCAATGCAGTTGTCCGTGATCCGACAGTTAGCCGCCAAACATCCGCACGTTCGCTTCCAAGTCGCCGCGCTAAGAGACGCTCATTGCCTTTGGTGCAAACAACAGTTAACCGACGCCGATCGAAGTTTGGACATCAACTTCTTCGTCGGCAAGACTAGCGAAGTCATTCAACAGGCCGACTGCGCTTTGGCCAAGTCGGGCTCGGTGAGCTTAGAGTTGATGGCTCGAGGCATTCCAACTGTAGTCGTTTATCATGTGGGTCGAATTCTCTACCAGATTGCCAAGCGAATAAGCAATTTGAACTCGATAACACTGCCCAATATGTTGGCAGGCGAGAAGGTGATGAGCGAATATCTTGCGGTTGGCTCAACCACTCAAGCTGCGCAGTCTGCCTTTCAGGATCTAGATCGATTAATCTCCGATCCGACCGAAAGGCAACGGCAGCGTCAAAGACTTACGCAGCTTAGCCAAATACACGCGTCGGGTGGTGCTAGCCAGCGAGCCGCATCGCTCATCGCCTCATTGCTGCCAACTGTAAGCGGATCGTCCCAGACCAGCGCGGCGTGAATCCCAACAAGCGGCGCTAAGTATCTCAACGCTCTAACGTTTCAGTGGCGGGTGGCACGCTCTGAGAGACGAGGGTAGCAAGCCTCGAAGGGCGTGGCTTGGTTTTGGCTTCGTGTATTCATCGGCTGCAGACGTAGATCACCACGCCCATCAGTTGTTGTCTCGCTACGCTTCGGCTAACAACTTCTGAGCGTGCCACCCGTTTTTCGATTAATTCAGCGCCGTCCCTCGTTATCGCTGCGGATCATGAAAATCCCTGCCTCCCCGCTAGCCCCTACTTCCCAGTGGGCATTCTGCTAGGATATTGCAGTCGTCAAGAAACACAGACCTGAGCGGCTGGAGTTTGCCGAGATTGGCTGAACCGTACGTGCGGCGGCGATGAATCCGGCTGCATTCAACCAAGCTGCTCAGAATTAACGATCTTAAACCGAGGAGAATTCCGTGAAGCGATTTGCGTTTTTGTTGTTGTGCGTTGTTTGCAGTGGCTTGCAAGCTCAAGATACCAAAGCCGATAAGACTGCGGAGACCAAGCCCGCGGAGGCTAAGGCTGATGCCAAGCCTGTAACGATGGAATTGGCTGGCGGGAAAGTCATGTTGAAGGCCCCCGCAGAATGGAAGCAAGTCAAACCAAAGTTTGACATCATCAACTACGAATTCAACTATCCCGCTGATGCCAAGGCTGGCGAAGCTCCAGTACGTGTGACTGTTTCAGGCGCCACAGGTGGTGTGGAAGCCAATATGGATCGTTGGTTCACACAATTCACGCAGCCTGATGGAAAGTCCACAAAGGACGCCTCCAAGGTTGAATCTTTCGAAGCATCAGGACTCAAGGTAACCTTCGTAACAATTCCAGGCACGTTCGCCGAGATGTCGTTCGGTGGCAAGCCACCCGCGAAGAAAGAAAAGTTCATGATGCTAGGCGGGATCATTGAAACGAAGCAGAACGGACTGCTGTTCGTCAAGCTAACCGGTCCAGCCGCCGATGCAGAGAAGCTCAAAGATGGCTTCGTTAAGATGCTCAAGGAATTGGAAGCGAAGTAGTTCTCTACTGACTCAATTCAAACTGAAAATCTCTCAAGGCAGGCTAGGTCGCAATGACTTAGCCTGCCTTTTTTCGTTTGTTCATTGCTTGTTGATTGAATTTGTAGGATGAATTAGCTTTGCGCAAATTCGTTTAACGGCAAGCCGCAGGCGTCTGAGCTCTGACGACTATCAATTGTCAGATGGCAATGACTATGTTTCGATCTGAGCAGTTTGCGAAGTAGTCGCCTGAGGCTTGCCGTTAAACAATCTACCGCACTACACAGCTGGGCAAGAAGCGAATCGTATTTGACACGACGAAGCTGAGCAAAACATAACGATATTGGTTATACTTTGAATCAACGGGGATCATTTAGACCAATTACTCCCCGTCCTCCTCATCCTACCGTTCAAGACTCCTGCCGTAACAAGAAGCACATCCATGCTTAGCTTTCTAGTCGCACTTCGTCGAATTCACTTGAGCGTACTTGCGCTCAGCTTTCTACTCGTGTCATTGTTTAATTCGCGTACCATTGCACAGCAAACGACGCTACGAGCAATACTTAGCGACGACGGCAACGAAGTTCGGATCATTCGCGATGGCTCCGACAAGCCGATCATGACGCAAGTTGCCAAGCCGGACTTTCGGCCCTATCTCCATCCGATAGCAGCTCCCGATGGTAACGGCTTGATGACCGAGTCTAGTCCAGAACATCACAAACACCAAACTGGTTTGTATTGGGGATTCACTCGAGTCAATGGACGCGACTATTTCCATCACCCCGAAGGCGACTATTGGAAACGCGTGTCAGTTTCGATTCTGAAGGCCTCGGCTAGTTCGACTAACGACAGCGTGCAATGGCAAACTGTGTACGACCTGTTGGACGGTGAAGGTAAAGCAGTGTTACGACAATCGCAAATCTGGACGCTTCGCGACGAAACGCAGCGTTATGTGTTGGACTTGCAATGGATGGGTCAAGCTGAACAGGATGTCACGGTAGGAAAGTACGACTACGGCGGGCTGTTTCTTCGCATGCCATGGTCTAGTGACTTGGGCGGCGCAGTGGTCAATAGTGCACGACAACGAGACTCGCGAGCCGAGGGCGAACGATCGGTGTGGTTGGATGTGGGAGTCAATGTTCCGGATCGCAAAGATCGTCTTCACTTTGCAATCTTCGATCATCCGAGCAATGCGGGTTATCCTCAATACTGGCGAGTCGATGGGCAGTTGGGCGTTGGACCCGTGCGAGCTCGGACGGGAGACTGGAAGATCGAAAAAGGACGGCAGGAGGTTATTCGACACCGCTTGATCGCTTACTCGGGCGAGATGACCGACACGGAGATTACAGCTCTTTGGTCCGACTTTAGCGGACAGGGAGATAGTGTGCTCTGGGGACTCGCTCAACAACAAGGTCGACAAGCTGAATTCCTCACGCCTCAAAAAGCACTCGAAGCCATGACCTTACAAGATGGAGTGCAGGGTAACGTATACGCTGGCGAGCCAATGATCGCTCAGCCAATGGCCTTTTGCTGGGACGCGAAAGGTCGCATTTGGGTTGCTGAAAATCGCGACTATGAAACTCGACAGTCAGGTTTTTCAGCCGACGGAAATAGCAAGATTGTTATCCTCGAAGACACCGATCGCGATGGCGTTGCCGATTCCAAGAAGGTCTTCCTGGAAGGAATTCCATTTCCTTCGGCCATTGCTGTAGGGATGGGCGGATTGTGGTTGGGAGCACCACCCAATCTATTGTTTGTTCCCGATCAAGATGGCGATGATCGCGCTGACATGGAGAAGATCGAAGTTCGATTGACGGGGTGGGGAATCGCGGATCGCCACGAGACGCTTAACAGCCTGCACTGGGGCCCAGATGGCTGGCTCTATGGCTTGCAAGGGTTCGCAACACCATCCAAGGTCGGTAAGCCTAAGGGCCTAGGTAAGATCTACAAGCACAATGATCCGTTTCCCACGAAAGTCGAATTTGACGATCAGCCCGTGGACATTAATGGCGGTGTGTGGAGATATCATCCAACGAAGCAACGTTTTGAAGTCGTCGCCCATGGCTTTAGCAACCCTTGGGGAATTGATCACGATCAATACGGCCAGCTTTTCATTACTGCTTGCGTGATTCCGCACTTGTGGCACGTGATTCCGGGAGGCATCTACCATCGTCAAGGCGGTAGCCACTTTAACCCATACGTTTACAACGACATCAAGACAATCGCTCAACATCGCCACCGTTCCGCGCACGGTGGGGCTCGGGTTTATCAATCCGATGCGTTTGATGCCAAATATCACGGCCGGATCTTCATGGCGAACATTCATGAACACGCTGTGCTCACCGACATTCTCATTCCTCAAGGCAGCGGTTATACGGGCAAGCATGGTGACGATTTCGCACTCGCGAACAACGCTCAATGGATTGGCTTCGGTATTGAAGTTGGCCCCGAAGGCGCAGTCTACGCGTTGGATTGGCACGACGCAGACATCTGCGGTAAAGAGGTCTTGAACAAAGAGACTGGACGCATTTTTCGTTTCAGCCCCAAGAGTTCCGCGGCTAAAGAGTTCCCACATCGCTACGACGACTTGAACAAGCTCTCGGATCTCGACTTAGCCAAACTACAACGCCAGCCCAGTGCGTGGCATGCCAATTTTTCACGAGTCATCCTGGGCCATCGCAGCCAAACTGGAAAGCTAAGTGACGAATGCATCGATGAGCTGCTAAGCTGCCTCAACGATTCGTCGGAGACTGCATTCCGGCTTCGCGGACTTTGGGCTTTGCACACAACCAATTCGATCGACGCTCGACTTTTGACCAGGCTGCTGGACCACAAAGACGAATATGTGCGAGCCTGGGCGGTTCAGCTGGCCTGCGAGGATTCCAAAGCGTCGCCAGAAGCGGTTGCCAAGATGCTGCAACTGGCTAAGTCGGATCCATCCGCTGTAGTTCGTCTGTATCTAGCCGCTGCGGCGCAACGCATGGTTGTCGCAGACCGATGGAAACTAGTGGAAGAATTGTCCAAGCGAAACGAAGATGAAGCGGATCACAACATTCCCAAGATGTTGTGGTTTGCCTTGGAAGGCCTGGTCATGCAAGATCCAGATCGCGCAATCGCCCTTGCCTCCGAGGCCAAGTTGTCGATGGTCTCGCGACATGTCGCTCGACGCCTGTGCGACGGTGATCGAATGGAACTGTTGATCTCAAAGCTGGGCAACAACAAAACGGACGCTCAGCTACCGATGTTGCTCGGTGTTCGCGATGCAACCGAGGGACGCTTCGATATCTCTGCGCCGAAATCGTGGAGTGAAACCGAAGCCAAAGTAACGGCTCGAGGAGGCGAAGTCGCAGCCGTTGCCAAGCAACTTTCGCAACAGTTCGGCGATAGCGTCGCTGCCGCACAGATGTTAACCACCTTGCGCAATCGAACTGCGAGTATCGAAGATCGGCGACAATCTCTTTTGCAACTAGCCGGACGCAAACGTGCTGAGCTAAAGACGGACCTCGATCAATTGCTCACCGAACAGCCACTTCGACGCGATGTCATTCGAGCCATAGCATCTTACGATGAAGTCAAGTTTGCCAAGGCGTTGCTCAGCGGCTACGATTCGTTCAGCGCTGAGGAAAAACAGGAGGCGATCTACACTTTGTCTGCGCGAGGTCGTTATGCACAGGAGCTAACCAACGCTCTGCGCGACGGGAAGATTCCCAAACGCGACATTCCGGCTCACGTAGCTCGGCTGTTACGACGGGTCGTTGGAAATCGATTTGTGGACGTGTGGGGACCGATCGATGAGCTGTCGACCGATAAGGAAGCGATGTTCGCTAAGTATCGCGAGCTCTTAAATGAGGCTCGACTGAGCAAGGCTGACTTAACCAACGGTAGCAAGCTGTTCACAAAAACCTGCGCGGCTTGTCATCAACTTCAAGGAGTCGGCGGCAAGATCGGTCCCGATATCACTGGCGCTAACCGCGGCAACTTGGAGTATCTGCTGAGCAACATGCTCACGCCCAGTGCCATCATTCAAGACGACTACCGCATGCACATCATTCTTACGGACGATGGTCGGATCTTCTCAGGGATTCCAAGTGAGGAAAATGACAGAACACTGAAGCTCCATGTGGCCGATCGAACCGATCCTATCCTGCTGACGAAATCCTCGATCGAATCGAGAGAGATCGCTTCAGTATCGATGATGCCCGACGGATTGCTAAGCAACCTAAGCGATAGTGAAGTAGTCGATTTAGTTGGCTACCTGCAAAGCGTGCCTGCTGCGGCTTCGTCTAAGTGAGCAGCCACCAAGCGTGTTTGAAAAGTAAATATATTTGGCTAGAGCCCACTTAGCGATCGCTGGGACCCCAAACGAGGAAAGTCACGATGCGAATTGTATTCTTGATTGCTTTGTGTTGTGCTACCTGTTTTACAGGCACCGTTTTCCCTTCTGACCCAGACACTGGGCCGATCGTTAAGCAGGCGTTCGATGCTGTTGGTGGAGAAGCCAAATTACTCCGCCTGTTTCGAGCGAGAGAAACGGTTAACGTCAGCTCTGATCCGGACAAGAAGGTCCCGGAGCGGGTATCGGTCTATGAGCCTCCAAAGTACTGGTGGACTGGCAAGAATGAGCGTGTCAAAGACGAGGCTAAGCCGGATGAGCCAGCTATTTTCTTGGTTTGGGCGTGGACTCTTGGAATACTGAAGGACCCCGCAACCAAACTTGAGGTGATTCCGGAAATCGTTGAGTCTAACAAGCCAGCTATTGGCCTGAGAGTCAGCGGATCAGTGACACCGCCGATGGACATCTATTTCGACAAGGCGGAGAGTCGTATAGTTCGCATAGATTGGCGAAGTGACGTTCACCGCTTCAGTGATTGGAAAGAAGTTGACGGCGTGAAGTATCCGGCGAAATGCATCGGATTTAAGAAGAACTCGGACAAGCCGTGGTACTTTAGCGAGATTATCGAACTTGAACGCCTTAGCGATTTGCCTGCGGACCTGAAAAGAAGATAGAGTGCAACGACCTTCACGGGAATGTCGCTTCGAATCACGAATTGAGGCTTTGCGGCGAGTTGAAGAGTACTCGTCCGCTGATTTTTGTATCGCACTGGCATCTCAATTTCCGGGTGTGAATTGAACTCTACTCTGACCCCACTACCGGACTAGGCAGCTTGGCGTTAATCTAATTGCTCTCATTGTTTTCTGGTCCCGAAAATCTCGTTTACGGTGAAGAAGTTCTCGAAGAGGTGAAATTATGGCGCGTCCCGTCACGTTGTTTACTGGTCAATGGGCTGATCTTCCTTTGGAGCAGATGGCAAAGCTGACCGCACAATTCGGCTATGACGGAATTGAGCTGGCTTGTTGGGGCGACCATTTTGAGGTCGACAAGGCGCTCACTCAAGACGATTACTGCTCAAAGAAGCGAGCACTTCTCGAGTCGCATGGTCTACAGTGTCACGCGATCAGCGCGCACTTGGTCGGTCAGGCTGTTCTGGACAATATCGACGCTCGTCACAAGTTGATTCTGCCTGACTACGTGTGGGGCGACGGAAATCCTGCCGGAGTCAACCATCGCGCGGCCGAAGAACTGAAGCAAACGGCTCGGGCAGCCAAGAAGTTTGGTGTCGGTGTCGTCAACGGCTTTACCGGCTCGAGCATTTGGCATTTGCTGTACTCGTTCCCACCAGTCTCGTCCGCGATGGTTGAAGACGGATTTAAGCTACTAGCCGAGAGATTCAATCCGATACTTGACGTGTTTGGTGAGTGCGGAGTTAAATTCGCTTTGGAAGTTCACCCCACAGAAATCGCTTTCGACTTGTACTCGGCTGAGAAGGCTCTTGAAGCTTTGGATTACCGAGAAGAATTTGGTTTCAACTTCGACCCTAGCCACTTGATTTGGCAAGGCGTTGATCCTGTTGAGTTTATTCGCGCGTTCCCAGACCGCATCTACCACGTACACGTCAAAGACGCGATTCAAACGCTCAACGGTCGCAGTGGAATCCTCTGCAGTCACTTGAACTTTGGCGATCCTCGACGAGGCTGGGATTTCCGCAGTCCAGGCCGCGGTGGTGTCAACTTTGAAGAGATCATCCGCGCGCTCAACGCGATCAACTACCAAGGACCGCTAAGCATCGAGTGGGAAGATAGCGGAATGAATCGCGAATTCGGCGCGGCCGAAGCATGTCGATTCACCAAGAACATGAACTTCAGCCCCAGCGATCGCGCGTTTGACGCAGCTTTCGATGAGTAGGTTAAAAGTTTGAGTTGTGAAGTTAGAAGTTTGAAACTCGTTCCCAGGCACTGCCTGGGAACGCCCTGTCTTCAAGGCTCGGATTTCTTCTGAGCTGTAAGCAAGTCCACCAAGCATCTGCCATGAGCCCTACGGCCTCTATCACGATCCAATTCAATGGCCAATCGTTGCAAGTCCCCGAGTCTTGTACGATCGTTCAACTATTGGAATTGGTAGCGATACGCAGTCACTTAGTCGCCGTAGAAATCAACCTTGATATCGTGCCTCGATCCGAACACTCCCAGCGAACATTGCAAGCCGGCGATGTTGTCGAAGCTGTAACCTTGGTTGGTGGCGGCTAGGGCGTCTAGTTGATTCGGTCAATTTCGAGCCGAGTATTTTGTTTAACGGCAAGCCGCAGGCGACTGTTTGCGCTCATCAAGGGATAGGAGAACAGTCGCCAGCGCCTTGCCGTTAAACGAATTGCGTGGTGGGAACAGTCGCCTTCGGCTTGCCGTTAAACGATCAAGGCGACGTGGCGCACTTAGAATAGGTTTTGTGGAATCGCGAGTGGACTGGGCGGAAGAGCCCATGGGCTAGTGCACGGAGCTCCTAAGGTACTGGCGATGCTAATACTAGTTTCGTTCTCACTGGTTGCATTGTGCGATGTTTCGCACAATGTCCGTGACACAGGCAAAGCTGGAAATTCACGATACCAGCTCAAGATCGAATCGGTCAGTTCTTTTCGACTCTGCACCAATGGAAACGTGTGTTCAGCGTTGCCAAAGTACTCGACGGTAATCTGTCCGCTATCGCAAGAAAGATCGAACATCTCGGCGAACTGTGCCGCAGCAGATATGTCGGGATGTCCGCCAGTGTATACGTAATGCAGACGTTGCCCTTGGTCTACCAACTTCTGAATTTCTTTGGCGATTGTATTACGGTCCGTACAACGCTCGAAGAACTGCGCCTGTTCCAGTCCCTCTCCCGAACTCGCCAAACTCTCCAGCGGCGTTAGCTTGAGAAATCGTCGCTTGATTGCATTTCGTAGAAAACGAACACTGAGTTTTTTGTACAGTTTGCGCCGGCGATGCTGGCGAGTGGCGAATGCAAAGCCATCGATAAAGACCGCTCCACAAACGCGTTGGTCAATCAAGCAGATTTGATGAGCGTGAAAGCTACCGCTGCACAAACCGATCACAGTAAATCGATCGATTGCAGTTCGCTTTTGTAATTTGTCGAAGGCATCTTGAATATCTAGTATCGCTCGTTGCGCGGCGTCGGTCGCGTCACTTCTGATCGGACTGTCACCCAGCCCAGAGAGGTCAATTCGCAAGCTTCGATATCCCGCGTTCCCTAGAGCTCTCGCTATCTGAACGTTCATGCGATGTGGTCCAACGCGATGGACAACACCAGCGTTCAATAGAACTGCGATCGGGGAGTCTACCTTCGATGAGGTTTGCGCACTGGTGGCGTCGGCAGCCGGTTCGGTCAAAACTCCGACCAGTTGGTCGTTGGGGCCGAAGCGTAATACGGTTTCATGAACCACTATTGAGCCTCCTTCGCAGAGGATTGAATCAGCTTAACAATCTGCCTGGGTTCTTGAATCGGTAGCCAAGCGATCTCTAAGTAGCGTAAGTCATCCCATGCGGGATTCTCTACATCGCTCGCATCTGAATTTGAATTGGTGCCGGATGCAGGGTTCGCAGACGAACCGCTTACGTGGCAGTTTCCGAGAGATGACGCGAGTTCGTCAACATCGATATAGCGAACACCCTCGGGCAATCCGGCGCCTGGATTACACGTTAGATTGATGGACTCAATTTCACTTAGCAGTCGACATGAGTACAGTGAGCCGAGTACCTCTTCGTGAGTTCGATTGGCGATGGCATTGATCGGTGTAGGCCACAAGTCCAACATACAGGCCTGCATGCTTCTCTGCGACTGTAGATAGTCTTTTCCGTCGAGCACCGGCTGCCAACCGATAATCTCTGCTAAGCCCTCGATGCCTTCGGTATCCGACGCAGCCCCCATCGCGATGGCTGCACCAAGTCGAAGACCGACTATGGTAATTCGATCGCAGCCAGATTGACTTCGCAGCGACCAAGCCGCTTCACGTAAATCGTCGTTCCATTCGCTTAAGCTATGGACCTCTGCAATGTCCAGCGAAGAATCTCCCACACCGCGATAGTCCAATCGCATTACGGGAAAACCTGCCCGCGTCAATTGTTGAGTCAAGCGGCGTAAGGCCCAATGTGTACGCAAATACTCGGTACCAATCGGCGTCGCAATTAAAACTCCAGTTTGTTGCGTACCGGGCAGCCCACTGTGCAATGGCGCATGGTAGGTGGTCAGAATCTGCTGATCTGCATTGCCAATGAATTGTACGTGCATTTTTCTTGATT
>CAUJKA010000392.1 GCA_963204965.1 Planctomycetota bacterium
ACCGAATCAACCCTCGCGTGATCAAACGAAAAATGTCACGATGGCACAAGTGCCGTCCCAAACATCGGAAGCTACCGCCCCTTACGAAAACCTTTGCAGAGACGGTAGTTATGGCTAATTGAACGGTATTGCCGTTAAACGACGAAAGCAGTCGTTAAACAAGAAGAACAGTCGCCTTCGGCTTGCCGTTAAACGAAGTGTTAATCAGTGACTTCAGCTCAACATGGGGCACTTTTTCAGGCAATGTTGCAGCGGCTGAGCCCGTGTTACTTGCGATCACAAGCGCCGCGGCATACAACGAAGAGTGCTTTGTGAGTGGCTCGCCCCACCTCGCACTCGCGCCCGCCTGATTCCCGCCTGATTCCCGCCTACCATTCCCTCCCGCCAATAGTCCACATCCCTCCTAGGACTGACTGTATGAAGGCAAGTCTGCCAACATTTTGCAGTGCTTCAAAAGTGCTATACGAGAGCTTGTCGAATTCGTTCAGGCTTTGGTTCGCCTTGGTGAGCCTTCTATCGATCTCACTTCCAGACAGCGCCGTCGCGCAGACATCCAGGACAACAAACACCGCTACAACTCAAACAAATTCAGCTACGGTAGAACTTGCTTCGAATCCAAGAAGCGATACAGCAGATTCAAAAATCCTCATCGAGCGATTTGAGAAGGATGTGAGGAACGTACTAAGCACGCACTGTTATCGATGCCACAACCAAGATCAATCGGAAGCAGGAGTACGAGTCGATCAATTGGACGGCTCGCTAAACGAAAAGAATGCGAAGCACTGGGAGTCAATACAAAGGCAGGTTCAGTCGAACAAGATGCCGCCTGAGGATGAACCGCCGTTGAGTAAAAATGAACGCGAGAAACTGCTTCAGTGGATTGAAGATGGCCTTCACGAAGTTCGTTCGCGCGATGTTGCAAGGAATGGTTCTATGCGCAGACTTACAGTCGCGCAGTATCGCAACACGCTTCGCGATCTGCTTGGTATTGAAGAGAACCTTACCAGCATTCTTCCGCCCGACGCGGTTTCCAAAGATGGCTTCACCAACAACGCGCAGACTTTAGCGCTGTCGCCAATTCACATCGAAGCCTTCTTTCAAATTGCCGAACGCGCTGTGGATCTCGCTTTAGTAGATGAAACAACTCAGCCTACTGTGCAGAGCTTCCGCATGGATCTTGGCAAAGGCATCAACACTAAACCTTGTCCTGACAAGCTTGTTCTCGGTGCGAACAACTTACTTCTGGCAAATGACGACTTCGTTGTCACGGAATTGAGCCCCAGTAAGTCATTCCCATACAAGCCTTTTGCGATGCAACGCAAGTTTCGTTTCATCGAAGGCTACCAAGGCAACGACACTGTGCGAGGATGGCGAGATTTCGAAAGTATCTACCATGCTGTGTTCGCCTGCATGCGCGGTTCGGAGGGATATCCCAAAGGACGCCCCTACGAAACGGTCGAGCGAGGCTTGTTGCTTAGACCTGCAATTCCGAGCTCGGAGATCTTTGGCGAATCAAACACTTATGGTCCGCACGCGAACTTCAAGATCTCGCTGCGCGAGCTACCCGAACATGGGAAGTTTCGAATCAAAGTCCGCGCGGGCAAGTACAACGACGGTATTCTGCTCGATCGAAACACTTCATCGGAAAGCATGGAACGCCCGGCTGACTACACAATCGACGGCGACTTTTCTAAGCCTCATACAATCGACGTTGCGCATGCTGGGATCTATCAAGTCGAAGTCTATCAGGGCAGGGGATTGGAACCTCGTAGTAAAGTCGATCACCGTCAGCTTGACCAAGGTCTAGTAGCAACTTGGGACTTTAATAGCAGCTTGAAGAACTCGCGCGGTCCTACCGAATTAACGGCTCAACCCGTTGAAACTGTTCGCACCGTCGAGTCGCCATTTGGTAAGGCTATCTCACTCGACGGCTACTCCAATTGGTTAACGGTGCCGAAGAACACCGAACTGAACTTGGGAAGCGGCGACTTTACTGTTGCAGCGTGGATTCATCCGAAGGAGTTGCGGCAAGCCGGCATCGTTTGCTTGGGCGGTTATGGATATCGCCACGGTTGGATTTTGGATATGCCGACCAACACAGGCGTACTTCGCTTGGAGACAGCCAATCGCGATCGAAAGCACAATGGAACAGTGCAATCGCCCGCTGGAGTTATCAAGGTCAATCAATGGCAACATGTGGCTGCTGTGATCAATCGTTCGGAGCACGTTGCTCGGCTGTATGTCAACGGCTATGAAGTCGCTCAAGGTCCAATCGAAAATGCTGACCTGTTTAATCCCGAAGTCGATCTTCAGATTGGTCGAGTGCTGGATGCTGAGAAGTTTGCTGGAGAGATTGATGAAGTCTTCTTATCGCGGCGAGCTTTAGCAGTCGATGAACTTCAATTGCTGGTGGAGCCCGGGCGTGCGTTTGCGAATCCACCGTTCCCGCCAGGCATGAATGAACTAAATCTTCAGCTCGGCAATCGCTCCTTCACTGGACCTTTGACACAAGCTCCGTTTCTGGCAGTGCGGCTCGCAGCCGGACCGCTTACCCTACGAGCCAATTCAACTGCGTCGGAACCACTAAGTCGCGTTTCCCTGCGAAAAGTTGACGATGATTCAGAACTAGCTAAGCGGTTCATGGTCTTTGAAAAGAGATCTCCCGAGCTTGGCGTACATCTTGGCTTACGACGCGATTGCGGAAGTACGATGAATCCAGTTGGTACGACTCAACGCGTGTCCGAGACTGAGCCGAAGGACTTCTACTATGAAGGTGCCATTGCCAACTTTCCGAGCCCCGACGTCGAAAAAGACAACGTGAACTACTTGGCAGGCATTCGTGAAATCGGAGTCCGCAGCGAGTACACCGACAGTCGCGACATGCCTCGATTGCTGATTCAGAGTGTGGAGTTCGAAGGGCCATACTTTGATGTATGGCCACCAGCCTCGCATCGACGCATCATGGATTCGACAATTGCAAAGTCGCAAAGTGAACTTTACGCTCGCGACGTCATCGAGAGATTTGCTGCAAGAGCCTTTCGACGCCCGCTGACGGATGCTGAGAAAAAGGAATTGAATTCAGTCTGGAAGAGTTCGTTTGCGACCAGTGGCGATCTTCGTTCCAGTATCAGCGACACGTTGATCGCTGTTCTGACCAGTCCACAGTTCCTGTTCCTAATCGAAACAAGTCGTGGACCTGAAGCCGAAGATCTGGACGAATTCGAATTGGCTTCTAAGCTCTCTTACTTCTTGTGGAATCTGCCGCCAGACAAGCAGCTCTTGGAACTTGCCGAAGCGAGCCAATTGCACACTCAGCTTGATGCGCAAGTCGATCGACTGATTGCCGATCCCAAGTTCGCGAACTTCACTTCGCAGTTTGTGACGCAGTGGCTGAGCCTTGAAAAGCTGGAGATTGTCGAGACCGATTCGAAGCGATTTCCGAAGATGACTCGAACTACCAAAGCGGAACTACAGAAGGAACCGATCGAGTTCATGCAGTATCTGTTCCGCGAGAACTTGCCTGTGCGAAACTTGGTACGCTCGGATTTCTTAGTACTGAATGACGTCGTTGCTAGTTACTACGGACTTGGCGAAGCAACAGAGAATGGACTGACCTTCGAACCTTGGAAGGCTTCGAATACAAGTTTGGGTGGTTTATTAACGCAACCTGCTATTCTTGCCGGGCTGACCGATGGTCGCGAATCGAATCCTGTAAAGCGCGGAGCTTGGTTTGCGCGTCGAATGATCGCGATGCCTCCTGACGATCCTCCGCCGAATGTACCCAAGCTTGAGGATTTGACTCAGCTTAGCATGCGAGAGAGGTTGGAACGGCATCGTAATGTGAAGGGCTGCGCTGAGTGCCACATGGGCATTGACCCTTGGGGAGTTCCGTTTGAGGAGTTTGACGCAGGTGGTCTGCGAAAGTTGCAGAAGGTCGACTCACGTTCGAAATTACCGACAGATGAGGAGCTATCGGACTTCGAACAGTTTCGCAATCATTTAGAATCGCAAATGCTCAATCAAATCGCTTTCAGCTTTACGAAACATCTGACTGCCTATGCGATCGGGCGAAGTTTGACTTACAATGAGCATCATCAATTGCGAGAGCAGATTGCCGCAGCTAAATCAGAGGAGTTGCGATTGCGAGACTTAATCCATCAAGTCATCCACAGCGATCCATTCCTGAAGAAGTAGCCGACAGACTGTAGCCACCCGTCGCCAGACGGTGGAATTTGTGTAGCCACCATCGCCAGATGGTAGAAATGACTAACCTCAAGACTTCGCCCCAATAACTTTTCCTTCCACCGCTTGGCAGCGGATGGCTACAGCTTGGCAGCAGTGGCTACTCCCATACGCCACAGAAAGTTAACCATGAGCTCACCGATGAAAATAGATCGTCGCACGGTGCTAAAGGGACTAGCTGGAACGGCACTTGCACTACCAGCACTCGAGGCGATGGGCCGAACCGGTGAATCTCAGCCTGCACGTAGATTCTGTGCTATCTACACTGCCAACGGCATGTCGCTTCCCAAACCCGAGCACGGCATCGACGAATGGTCTTGGTTCCCGCGATTGGAGAAGGATGGCGAGTTCCAGTTTGGCAAGTCGACGGAGCCGTTAGCGCCTTTTCGAAAGCAGTTGAGTTTCTTTGGTGGGTTGCAACACGACAATGGAACTAAGGCCGATCCGCACGTTTGCTCCGATATGTGGCTGACCGGTGCTCCACTGCATAATCCCAAGCCGGGCACCTACAACTCAGTGTCACTCGACCAAGTCGTAGCTGGCCAGACAAAACAGTATTGCCGTCAGCCGTCACTGGTACTGAGCATCGATGCTGGAGTCGGTTTTCTTTCGCGAACTGGTACGATTTCATACGATCAGCAGGGGCGACCCGTACCCGCGGAAAATCATCCTCGACGGGTTTTTGATCGACTGTTTCGAGTCGAACAGGCTTCGCAATCGGATCAACGTAACAAGTTGAAGTCGCGCATCAAATTGGTGGACTCTGTAGTCGATAGTGCTAACCAATTCTCGAAGTCGCTCGGTCAAAGCGATCGAGACAAGATGGATCAATACATGACCAGCTTGAACGAGATTGAGTCGCGGTTAATTGCCTCGGAGAAGTGGATCGATATTCCGCTCAAGCCGCAAGACTATTCGCCGCTGAACTTGGATGCATCTCCAGAGGGAGAGCCGGCTGACTACTATCGCAATATGTTTGATCTGATCGCCTTAGCGTTTGACGCAGACATCACGCGCTCCGTTTCATTCATGCTCAATCGCGAAGACGGTATGGGCATCAGCGATACGTTTCCACTAAAGCTTGGTCTGACGCGAACGCATCACAATCTTTCTCACGCTGGAGACAAAGACGGCCAATTGGAGTTTGCCAAATACGATCTATTCCTCAGTCAGCAGCTTGCGCACTTTTTCGGAAAGCTGCAAGCGATGCAAGATCGTGAGGGATCAGTCTTAGACAATACCATCGTGCTTTACGGCAGCGGCGCAAGCACGACTCACACGCCTCGCAATCTTCCAACGCTAGTAGTTGGCGGCAACAACCTGGGACTGCGCCACGGCAACTACTTGCAGACAGGGGAGGCTCGCATGGCCAACCTCTACTTGAGTATTCTCCATTCACTTGGTGTCGCAACGGAATCATTCGCCGATAGCAACGGAACACTGGCAACGGATGTGTTTACAAGGGCGTAGATCGATCTAGTCGCATCCGCGATTAAAATCAAGCTAATGTGGACTTTCGATTCCAGCTAAATCGCAAAGATTGGCTTCGACAACAGCTTGTGGGCAGCTCCATACTAAGAAAAACAGAGCTTCACGAGCCCAACGACCGGTGGGATGTCCTTCGACATAGCCTGCGCCCTTGGCAGCTTGTAGCGCGGCCTGCGTGACGCGAAGGACCAGCGAGTTCGCGCGGCGACGCAATTCAGAGACCGTGATCACTTCGTGACCCATGGTCAATCGTTCGATCTTCATGCGAAGTACTTCAACATCGGCGCTCAACTTATCTGCCACAGGTCGCAACGAACTGCGCTGTTGCGACTCGACTCGCAAATAGGCCGCTGCCCGCATTGCGTGACCAATAGCTAAGATCGAAGTGTGCAAGCCACCCACTCCGCCTCCTTTGCTTGCCGATGCGAGCAAGACATTTTCGATTGGCCCCGCAAGAATTTGATCTTCGTTGATTTCAACGCCCTGTAGTTCGACTCGATCCGTACAACTAGCGGAGAGAGCAACCAATGGCATGCCGGGCTTGCAAACGACGCCTTTCGTGGAAGTAGGTACAGCGGCTAAGATTTGTTGGCCATCTTCTAACGTCGCGCCGAGAATCAAAAGATCGGCATGAGCGGCCGCAGTAACCCACGGTGCGAAGCCTTCCAAGCGATAACCATCGGCAGTTGGGTAAGATCGCAAAGCCGGTTCCGTGTGCTGCCGACTGGTCGAGAGCTGACTGATTCCGACTGTGACAAAGCAACTACCATCAGCCAACTTCGGGCCGACTTGTTCGAGCAACTGAGAGTTTTTCGAGCTGAGTATCCGTCGCGCGGCCGCGTGCCATTGAGTCAAGATAAATGACGTCGTCAGGCAACTCTGGCTGAGACTTAGATAGCCAAGCAAAATTTGGAAGTCAGTCCACTCCCAACCGCCGTAACTCTGCGGCAAGAACCAACGGAAAACTCCCGAGTCACCACAAAGCTGCATCGATTGCTCGGGCCATTTTCCCGATTGATCGACCTGCGGCGCTAGTTCGCTCAGCGTCTGGCAAATTCCGTCGAGATACGTGACGATTTCAGTCGTTGAAGCTTGGGAACCAAGAATTGGACGAGGAGCAATCGGACGAGCGGTATTTGGAGGAGGGATAGTCACTGGAGGAACTGGAATCTAGCGAAACGGAGTAATCGAATGTTGAGCAATTAGGCGAGGTTTTAATTGTGTCGGTTTAGTATCTCGCAAAGTGCGGAATCTGGACAGAGCAATGCGATAGCTGGTCCGTTTAGAAGTCCAGTCGCAACCTCGCGAGAGGACAACCCACTGAGAAGACTAGCCGGAATCGCGTTAGCGTCCGGTTCTCCTTGCTATTGAGCGTGATTAGCCGCTAGTCTTTGACGCAAACTCCCGTCACTCGCAACTCGAAGAAACCAAAGCCTAACGGCATTTCGGCTAGTCTCCACTCATTGTGCAGTTAACAACTTTAGGTAGATTTGTCACCCATCTTGAGATTCGAATACCTTTGATTAATCGCGAGAATCTTTCAATTCTGTCGATTTCAAGACAAGTATTTCGATGCAAGTAGCGAATACTGCGTTTTCACCTGAGAGGATGTACGTTAGTGGATGCCCGCCAAGAATATCAAACGCAGCTTTCCGCCGCCGAACGAGCAGCTCAGGAGATCGAGAAGCAGCTCGCAAAACTAGTCTGGGTTCGCACTGTTCTGTTTTTCCTTGCGGCTGGGTGTTTGATCTTTGGCTATTTCGGCGAAGTAGCTCGAGCGATCAATGTTCCTCTGGGTTGGTTGTTCGGCGCGGGGTTCTTGGTAGCCATAGTTTGGAACGAACATCGCAGGCTGGCTCATTTGTCAGCCCTCAACGATGTAGCTCTATTCAAACGACTGATCGCTCGACTGGATCGACGCTGGCAAGACTTAACGGCGGTCGAATTTCTCCCCGACTCGCCAGATCTGGCATGCAGCGATGACCTGGACGTTGCCGGCGATCACGGGCTGATGGCGCTAATGAATCTTACGGGAACGCATCCTGGTTTAAAGCAGATGCAGGATTGGATCGCGGTGACTCCAACTTGGCCTCAAGTAAAGCTACGCCAAGCCGCAACGCGAGCTCTGGTACCGATGCGTGAGTTTCGCTTAGAGCTGGTACGACGCATCGCTAATACCAACTTCGCAACGAAGATGCCGTATGGACTGGCCGACTGGGCCGCTAAGCCCTCTTGGCTACAGCAGCATCGTTTTGCGCACTGGATAAGCTATCTCTTTCCTGTAGTGCTCATTGCAGGCGCTATCATCCTTTTGATCGGTCAACAACGCGACAACCAATTGTGGATGCGAGTCGGCTTGGGGTGTTTGGCAACTGGAGCGATTGCCAACATTTTGATTACGATGCTCTGGGGCAGTTGGATTCATGACATCTTCCAACGCGTTTGCGGCGAGCATCATGCGTCAGGCCAGTTTGCAGAGATCTTCAAGATGATGGAGAAGCTGCCCGAAGATGGCGGGATACTCAGCGATTCCAAGCGCATTATGATTCAGCAGCCAGACAGCGCCGTTCGTGGCTTTGCAGATCTCAATCGACTGGTTCGGCTAGCGTCGCTGCAACGCAACGTGGTTTTCTACTTGATCTACTTAGTCCTACAACTAGTCTTGTTGTGGGATTTCCGCATACTCAAGATGCTGGAAAAGTGGCAGCAGCGTTATGGCTCATCAGCAGGCCAGTGGTTCGAATCGCTCGGGCGTTGCGAAGCAATTCTTTGTGCAGCAACGCTGGCCGACGAACATCCCGACTGGTGTTATCCCGTTGAACTGAACGATGAGAAAGTTCGTTTTCAAGCGCGGCAACTTGGTCATCCATTGCTACCGACAAACGTGCGAGTCAGCAACGACTTAACGCTCGCCGCCGATCGGCCTTTGCTGTTGGTGACCGGTTCCAATATGGCGGGCAAGAGTACGTTCATGCGAGCGGTCGGAGTGAACCTATTGTTGGCTCGGACAGGCTGCACGGTGTGTGCAACTCAGTTTGCATCCGACATGGTGGATATCGCCAGCAGCATTCGCGTGCGAGACAGTCTACGCGAAGGCGTTTCATTTTTTATGGCTGAGCTTCGTAGGCTAAAGTCGGTTGTCGACATGGCGGTGAAGCATCAAGCTGGCGACCATCCTCCACTTTTGTTTTTACTCGACGAAATTCTGCAGGGGACGAACAGTCGAGAGCGGCAGATTGCTGTGGCTCATGTGGTTGGCGAGCTGGTCAAGCACGGAACGATAGGACTGCTTTCGACCCACGATTTGGACTTGGCCAAGGTCGACGAGGTTTCCGCGGTAGCGCAGATCGTTCACTTCCGCGAGTATTTCGAAACGGACGCCAAGGGGCAACAGATCATGCGGTTCGACTACATCATGCGACCTGGACCAACGCCAACGACTAACGCGTTGAAACTACTGGAACTGGTTGGGTTGAAGTAGTGCGGACGAGACGTCCGCGCACCGGTGCGCGGGCGTCCCGCCCGCTTTGACCAGCGTTGGAGCAGGCTGCAGATGAAGACGAAAAGCGGGATGGATCGCTCCGGTCGCGTGGTTTGATTGGAGGAAGCTAAGTCTCTTTAGATTGTCCACTCTGGTTCTTTCCGGCAGATAAGAACCTACCTGGGACGCCCGCACACCGGAATATGACGGTTTTCAGGGTTTCAAGCAACTAGTTTCACAACGGAACTCAGAGGCCGATATGGGGTTCTATGTTCCGTTGACTATACTATTGTCACACCTCTCAAGGGTGGATTTGGGGTTTAGCCCAATACTTCGCAGCTTACAAATCAATTGAAAATTATGCGCCGAGCATTCCTGTCACTAGCGTTTGCCATTGTCACTCCAGCCCTGCTGTTGGCTCAACCTCCCGAGGGCGATCGTGGATCTCGAGGAGATCGAGGTAGCCGTGGCTTCGGTGGCGGCGGCTTTGAGGGTGGTCGCGGTTTTGGCGGTGGGGGCTTTGGCGGAGGTGGTTTCGGTGGTGGAGGGTTCGGCGGAGGAGGTTTTGGCGGCGGTGGCTTCGGCGGAGGCGGCATGTCCGACATGGTTCGCCGCTTCGACCGCAACGGCAATAACATGATCGACCCCGACGAGACGCAAGGACCTGCAGGCTTCTTTCTCCAACGGATGGCTCAGAGCAACCCGAAAATCGATCTCTCCAAACCGATCCCGATTGACTTGATCACTTCGGAAATGGAAAAGGCAAGAGGTGGTCGAGGTGATAGTCCAGACGGTTCCGATTCCTCAACAGACGCCAAGAGCAACGAGCCTAAACTTTTAGTGCCCGATTTTAAGCTCAGTTCAGAACTGCCAAAGATCCCCGGCTTTGGCAATTCGGCGGATGCTGGTCCTTCGATCAAGCTGACAGATCGCGACAAGGCAGAAGCCGAAGAACGAATTCGTCGATACGATCGCAATGGTGACAAGATTTTGAATGCCGAAGAGCTTTCGCAAAGTCGATTTTCGACAGAGGACATCGCTCAATACGACAAGAACAAAGACGGTAAGTTAACCATC
>CAUJKA010000393.1 GCA_963204965.1 Planctomycetota bacterium
AAGCATCGCAATAGGTTTTTGTTGATGGCTAGCGATTCGCAAATCTATGCTTCGGAAAATCCGCTTGGTCCGTTTGAACCCATTGGAAAGATCCAACTTGAACGTAGCGGAAAGATGCCTAGCTTTATCGATCCGATGTTATTTTCAGAGGATGACAAGCGACTGTTTTACTATTGGGGCTGCAGTCCAACTGGCGGAATCTGGGGAGTAGAACTGGACGCGAATGATCCAACTAAGCCGATCGGGGAACCCAAAGAGTTGATTCGGTTTGCTCCCGACATTTTTCCTTGGGAAGCGGTTGGAGCTTGGAATCAAAACAGCAAAGTTGGCTGGATGGAAGGAGCTTGGATGCTCAAACATCAAGGCAAGTACTACCTGACTTTTTCGGCTGGCGGCACTGAAAATCGTACCTACGCCATGGGATGCTACACCGGCGATTCTCCCTTGGGCCCGTTTGTAGCACAGTCCAATAATCCAATTCTGCGGACGGTTGATGGTTTAGTAACAGGCACAGCGCATGGTTGCGTAGTTGCCGGACCAGAGAATCAACTCTGGACTTTCTACACAGTTCGAGCCGCAGTATCGCATGCTTTCGAACGTCGGCTTGGAATGGATCGCGCAGAAATCGGCGCAGATGGACAATTGCGGATTCCTGCCGCAACTTCGACGCCACAATTAATTTCAGTTCACCCGCAAGACAAGTACCTTCAAGGCTGGGACAACACACTTGTCGAATGGCTGCCGCTCAACGGCGACCTACGAACCATCGGATCAAGCAATGCAGCCAATCTTGAGGGGAGGTTCGCAGTTGATAACAGCATGCTGACTTGGTGGCAGCCCAGCGATGAGGACATTGCACCAATACTGACCACTGAATTTTTGGAAAAGTCGATTGTCCGATCCGTTCGCATCATCTGGCGAGATGTTGGATTGGATACAGCGAAAGGCATAAAGCCTGGGCCAATTCGCTACCGCGTTGAATTAGAAACCGGCAAAGATCAATGGGCGACAATTGTTGATCGAACGCAGAGCGACGAAGATTTGCTAAACGACTATCGCGAGTGCCCACCCACAACCGGCAAGCGTGCAAGACTTGTGATTTTAGACTCGCCTCAAGGTATCACGCCAGCAGTTGCCGAGTTCACCCTGTTTGGAAGTACGTCAAATGACTAGTGCGAACGCGATTCCGCTGATTGCTCTAAGAGCGATTACTCGGGTTTGTCTTTGCATGATACTATTTACTGCATCGACCATCGCCGCGGAAGAATCTTCGGTTGGAGCAGACCTCAAGAACCTACCTGATGTGCAGTATCCCCCTAGCCATGCAGTAGTCGATGTAACCAAAGCTCCATACTTCGCAAAAGGAGATGGAGTCGCTGACGATACTGAGGCTATTCAAAAGGCGCTCTCGGATGTGATGGGGCAACACAAGTTGCTCTACTTTCCCAAAGGCACCTACCTGATCTCCAAGACTCTCATGTGGTCCAAGAAGAACTCGGCCGGTAATGAGGCTTGGGGGTTCAACTTCCTCCAAGGTCAGAACGCCGAGTCCACAATCATTCGACTCAAGGATTCGACTTTCACGGACACGACTCAACCATCAAGCCTGATGTGGTGCGGCGGCTTTGGATCGGCAGATTGGTTTCATAACTACGTGCAAGGTCTGACTTTCGATGTTGGTAATAACAACCCCGCAGCGATCGGGTTGCAGTTTTATTCGAACAATTCAGGAGCGGTGAGGAATTGCCGTTTTGTGGCTGGCGAAGGCAGCGGATGGATCGGTTTAGACCTTAGCCACCGTGACATGAACGGCCCATTGCTCGTTCAAAACTGCGAAGTCATTGGATTCAACAAAGGCATTCACACGGCTAACGCGGTGAATGGTCAAACGTTCGAACACATCACCTTGCGAAATCAGAAGCAGTTCGGATTCGACAATGAAGGACAAACCGTTAGTATCCGAGGGCTTTACAGTGAAAGCTCAGTTCCTGCTGTAAGAAGCTATGGCGTAGTTTGCTTGCTGGACGCACAGCTAAAAGGCTTGAAGCAATCCGAGCAATGGCCAGCGATCGTGAACTATAACGGAGGCCGCATCTTTGTCCGCGATGTTCAAACCTCAGGTTATCGTCGCGCGTTTGGTGATGTTGCTACACCGGATTGGTTCGCGGCGACCAGGATCTCCGCAGAGGAACCCAAGGGACTTGGGCCAAAGATTGTCGAGTATTGCTCGCACGAGCCGACCTTCGCGTTTCCTTCTTCGCCGAGGTCGATGAGGCTTGCGATCAAGGAGCCTCCGAAGACTCCAGTTGATCCGCCTGGCAGTTGGGCAGATGTGGATAGCTTTGGAGCTGATCCGACGGGATCGACTGACTCCTCCGAGGCAATTCAAAAGGCAGTTGACTCAGGAGCATCAACCATCTTTCTTCCGGGTTCGTATGCACTTCGTTCCACAGTCATCATTCGAGGCAAGGTGCGTCGCATCGTCGGCGTTGGAGGAATGATCGACTATGCAGGTGCGACTAAGCCTGACTTTCGAGTCGAAGATGGCGACCTGTCACCAGTGACGTTTGAACATATTGCTCACGTTCATGGTGGAGTTGAAGTGAACTCCAAGCGAACGGTTATTTTTCGAAGTGTGTCCGATTGTGATCTGAACTTTGGTCCCAAAGCTAAGGATGGCGAGCTTTACTTTGAGGATTTCGTAACTCACAATCTGCGACTCAGTCGGCAAAGCGTGTGGGCTCGTCAACTCAATGTTGAAAATGAAGGGACGCATATTGATAACGATGGAGGTCGTCTTTGGATTCTGGGTTACAAGACCGAGCGTGGCGGCACATTGTTGGAAACTCGCCGAGGTGGGCAGACCGAAGTCCTGGGTGGATTCAGTTACACGACAACAGCTGGAAAGCTTGCTCCGATGTTTGTCACCGAGGATGCGTCGATCTTTACATTCTTCAACGAAGTCTGCTTTAACGGTGATCCGTTTGCTGTCCGCATCAAGGAGACACGAAAAGGAGAGTCCAAGATACTAACCAAGGACGAAGGCCATTCGTTGCCGTATTCTGGCCACCAAAGCAAGCAATAGACGCGAGCCTTGATGCTGTACTTTCCAGAATGCAGTTAGACAAAACTTGACTTGAAGGTTTTTTTCCCAACCCCAAGCGTTAGAGCGTTAGCGAGGGACGTCAGCGATTTTCCCAACCCGAAGCGTTAGTTTTGAAGTTGCGCTTTTTCTGGGCTTTCGGGCCGAAGGCCCAGCGATTTACATAGCCCAGCCCAACGGGCTGGGTGATCAAGCTCAAGTAGGTTAAGGGCCAACGGCCCGCCGGTTTGCGTGCAAACCGGCGGGCCGTTGGCCCTTTGTTTTTCTCGCGAATTGCGTACCCAGCCCTTCAGGCTGGGCTAGGTAAACGGGCAGGGCTTCGCCCCTAAAACCAAATAGCGCAACTTCAAAAAGCGTTAGCGAGGGACGCCCGAAACCTTGAAAAAGCCAGTCCCTCGCTAACGCAGCGGGTTGGGATTAAAGCAACAAGCCGGTCATATCGCGACTCAATTGCTAGCAACGGGCTGCTTGGCCTGGCGGGATTGCCCTGGACTTTCGACTTAGTTTCATTCACAATCCGCCAGGAGGGTTCGTATCAAGTCAAGATGACTTGGCGATTGTAGTCGTCAGCAACAACACGACAGCAAGCGGCTCTCCGATTAGTCAAAACTCCAGATATGCATTAGCTAACTCTGGTTGTGAGCATTGAATAGTGCAAATGCTCAGATGAATGGACTCATCCAAAGCTAACTTCATGAAGAACTTCGTAAGATCCCTTCGAGACGCCAAGAAATATTGGCCTTCGCTTCTCTTTGCGTCGCTGTGTTCGATCGCCGTTGCTGCACTTTGGGGTGCCAACATCGGTGCCTTCTATCCAATTCTCGAAGTGACCATCCGCGGAAAGTCAGTGGATACTTGGTTCCAAGAGCAGTTGGACTCTCAGCAAACACACATCGTCGAACTGGAAACGAAGCAGAGCGAGATCAATGCAAAACTTGAAGCAACTGTTGACGCCAAGTCGCTTAACTCGCTTCAGCAAGAACTTCGCGATACGCAAACAGAATTGAACTTCACGATAAGCCGTTTCGAGGCATATACGAAAGCTTATCCATGGGTACAAAAGTTAGTGCCGCTGGATCCCTTCAAGACTATCGTGATGATCGTGGTAGTCTTGATGGTATCAACGATCGTCAAGCATGTTTTCACCATCATTAGTGAAGCTCTGGTAGGCCGTGTGGCTCTAGACTTAGCTCGCGACATTCGGCAGCAGCTTTTCAATCGAGCGATTCACTTAGATCGCGCTGAGTTTTCCAAGCATGGAGCCAGCACGTTTCAATCACAGATTACGCACACAACCGACTTGGTTTGCACAGGCATGTTGGCAACTTTCGGAGCCGCCATTCGCGAGCCGTTGAAGTTGCTGTCTTGTTTGATCGGCGCAGCTTGGATCTGTCCGCGACTGCTTTTGATGAGCCTATTTGTGGCTCCACTGCTTGGTGGATTCCTGTACATGATCACTCGAAAGATTCGTTCGAACACTCGACGCGTACTTAGCCGAGTCTCCGATTACCACGCGGTTATGGTCGAGTCGTTGGGCAATGTGCAAACGATTCAAGCCTACCAGATGGAGCATCACGAAGAGGACCGCTTCGCCAAGTCGACCTTGATCGCTCGTAAGTATGGCCTTCGATGTATTGTTCTAGCTTCGCTGAGTAAGCCCGTGATCGAGTTTCTTGGCGTGGGCATGCTAGGCACTACGATTATCGGCGGAGCTTATCTAGTGCTCAACCAACAAACGACACTTCTGGGAATCACAATTTGTGCTGAGCCTTTGAGTGTTTCAGCGCTGTTAGTTTTCTTCGGCATGTTGATTGGAGCGAGCGATCCACTGCGTCGACTGTCCGCGGTTTACTCGCAAGTCTACACCGGCATCGTAGCTTCAGAGTCGATCTACAAAATGATTGACCAACCTTCTGCGATTCGCGATCCGGAAACGCCAAAGGCCCTGCCAAAACGACATCAACTATTAACGCTCAAGAATGTTGACTTTGGTTATCGCGCTGACCATGTGATATTGCACGATGTCTCGCTGCAAATTCCGTTTGGAAAGACTGTCGCCATCGTCGGACACAACGGTAGCGGTAAATCGACGTTGATTAACCTCCTTTGCCGATTTTATGATCCGCTGGCCGGATCGATCTCGATGGATGGAGTTGAGTTTCGTGAGGCAACGGTCAGCGACATTCGATCCAAGATAGCGTTGGTGAATCAACAGACCGAGCTGTTCAATGATTCAGTCTCGTACAACATCCGCTACGGAAACCAAGACGCCTCAACGGATGAAGTTCGACAGGCTGCAGAAGAGGCTCATGCTGCTGAATTCATCGAGACAGCGCTGAGTGCCAAATACGATACTGTGGTCGGAGTCAACGGACAGAAGTTAAGTGGTGGTCAACGACAACGCATCGCCTTGGCTCGCGCGTTGCTACGCGATCCTGAGATACTGATTCTTGACGAAGCCACCAGTCAAATTGATATGCGCAGTGAACAACTAATTCGTCAGTCGCTTGCCGAGCATCGTGGAAAGCGGACGATGATCATCATCACCCACCGCGAAAAGCTGTTGGAGTTGGCTGATGTGATCTATGAAGTACAAGATGGACGCTTGGTCGAAGTAAGCGAAGCTGAGCTTCAATCCAGAAGTGATCGCAAGGTCGCTTAGAAAGGTTTTTCTTAACGTGATTAGTCGAAAAATCATAATCGCAGTGGCGGTTTCGTTGTTGTTCAGCCACACGTCTGAGGCTCAGCAAGCGCCCGCTCGCCAACAACCTTCCGGTCAACCCAGTGCGAATAGTGGTCTACAACCAACTAAACCGCAGGCAAATGGCGGATTACCTAAGCAAAGCATGCAACAGGGCGTGCCACAGGGCATGCAACAAGCTGCGGTTACTCAAGCCACTGCCGCACAGTCCACGGCTGGATCAGCAACAACTACCGCCGGAAACGAAATTCCTTGGTTGAGAAGTGCTACGGAAGCCGCCATACAGTCGCAGGCTACCGGCAAACCAATTTTGGTCTATGTTCGATCCAAGAATTGTCACTACTGCGATCTATTGCAGAAGAACACATGGCAAGATCCCGCCACCAAGGCTCGAGTCATGAAAGAGATGATTCCGTTGAAGTTGACCTTGGAGGAGAATAAAGAGGCGATTGAAGCGATGAAGGTCAAGGGTTTCCCAAGCGTAATCGTCTTCTCGCCGCAGCGTGAGTTCATCGGACGGTACGATGGCTATATGACTCCCGAGCAATTCCAATCGCAAGTTAGCAAGTCGCTGCTGGCCAATCAGCCGAAAAACTCGGGCAGCTTGAACCGCTGAGTAAGCGTTCTGCCTCGAAAACCGGGGGAATCCGATTTCCCAGCCAGACTTCAAAGCTGGTCGCATCGCTACACTACTATGGGTTGCGTTTCTATTAGCGATGAACAACGAGGATCGGTAAGCATGCTTGTCACCAAACTCTACTTGACCGTGATTGCTATTCTCTACGCCTATTTAGCCATATGGTGCAGCGTTTCACCTCAAGTCACTTCCGAAAAAGTTGGCTTTGAGCGGATTGGGGACACCGGTCGTTCGGAGTTCTTAACGGTGTACGGCGGCCTGGAGATGGGCTTGGCGCTGGTATTTTTATTGCCTTGGCTGAATACTCAGCACACTACAGCTGCACTTTGGGCATGTGCTTTGGTACATGGTTGTTTAGTCCTATTCCGCAGCATTAGTCTGTGGATGTACCCTAAAGTCGCTCCGTTGACTCACCAATTGTCGATCGGCGAGTGGGTAATCTTTGTTTCGAGCGTCATACTGTTGGTCGTTTACCATCGCACCAAAGCCGCATAACTCCTGTAGGGCGTGTGAAGCGTTGCATTGCGCCGGTTGAGCTTGCATTACGGTAGAGCTTGCCATTGCACTACTGTTTGAAGCAAATATTGTCCGCAACGCGTAACACGCCATCTTTGTAGCAAATGGCGTCCAGCGTGTTTACAGCGCAGGCGGCGTGTTCCAAGGTCGGACAAACGGTTTTCAGAGCGTTAACCTTCGAGTCTGTCATTTCTTGGTTCGAGCGAACTTCCGTTTGACCTCTACACACTCCCTACATTTTCTACAGAAGTTTGGCCGGGAAAGGAGGCGACGCACGATGGATTGATTGAAGCAGTCTAAATGAGGCTGCTACGAACAATCCAGGAAATCGAATTAGGGAACACTCCAATGTTTGTTAAGCAAATCAAATCGCTGTCCATTGCTTTTGGGCTATCGTTAGTCTTACTTTCGACGGGCTGCATCTTTGGCCCGGGTGACGGAGCCAACGTAGGCTCGCGAACGGAATCCATTTTCTTCGAAGGCGCTACAAACTTCGCTGAACAGACTATTGCAATAACGGCAAAGAAGAATGACGGTACCTGGCAGTATATTGGCAAGGCTGAAACCTCCCCCAATGCAATTGGTCATCTTGGTCACAGTTGGCATTACTGGTCAGTTGCTAAAGTTGTGCCCTTGAACTGTTGGAAGCTAGTCAACGGTAAGTATGTCGCCGAGATCAAGGCCATAGGTTGGGACCCTCATATTCAACTGACAGCTTTCAACGAAGGTTTCGTGGACTATATCGACGACTACGATGACCTCGGGGAACTGGTAGACGCCCAAGCCTCCGGAACGACCATGACGATCTATGCGAATCCGTAACGTCAGGACAAAGGTTCCGAGTGATAACTTTCTGGCTCCCTTCGCCCCTGAGGAACGAAGGGGAGAAGGGCTGGGGATGAGGGGTTCTTCTATAACCTACATCAACCAAACGACAGTGCACTTAAAGATCCATTTCGCTGCAATCTCAACAAACTCTCTAGTATCCGACTAAAGTTCAGTGAACTCAATTGGTCTATCTGGACTGGAGCAATTAAGGGTCCAATTCATTGTCGATTTCCAACCCGCGACAACCATCCCAAACATCGCACCACAAAGATGCGCCGCTGGCACTGGAGTAAAGTTGTCGTTGCGTACAAACATTACCCCGCCAGTCGAAAACTCGAAGAGTAGCTTGCCCCACATCGCTACCAGTAATAAGAGAAACAGAGCGATCGATCTTTGGCAGCCTTCTCGATAGCCGCTCGCGAGCTTCGAAGTACAAAGCAACGCAAACAAAGCTGTATCAATCCCGCTGAGTCCCCGATAGCTTGAGATTTCTGGTTGCAACACCTGAACTCCAAGTGGAATGAGCAGCGAGCTTGCAATCAAAGTGAAGTAATAGGGCTTGGTAAGGTTCTTCTCTAAGTGCCATCCCAAGACAATGTACATCAGCAAGTCCCAGAATAGATGCTGAGTTGACCAATGAGCTAAATGGCAAGACACCATTGCCGGTAATTTTCGAATTCCAACGCTTTCAAAATCCACGGTCAGCCAACTTGCAAGCTGCGGTGAACAGCTAATAGCAAGTGTCGATAATGCGATGGCAACGGTTACCAGTGGTAGCTTGGCTTGTTCATTTCGCATAATCAGGACTCTCCGGCATTCGAGCGATGTGAGAAAAACGATAACGAATGCGTAAAAAAACGACTCTCAGCGGCAAACTTCGAATCGCCCTGTAACAAAAACGCTCAAGTCGATTTGAGCGTTTGGGCTTTGCAATCCAACTCGAACCAGTAAGGCTAGATGTCGCTCTTTGCGGAGGAGTTGCCTTGATCCTTCTTGCGCTTTCTGCCTGCCCAAGCTGCACCAGCACCGGCTAAGGCCAACATGCAAGTGACTGGATCAATCGCACCGCCTCCTGAACTTCCACCGCCGTTTTGTGGAGCGGCAAAGTTCAGATCACCTGGTTGACTCGGGGTTACAGGAGTCGCAGGAGTCGCTGCCGAAGAAGGTGCTGGTTGAGCGACATTGTTAGGTCCCCCACTGGCTGGGGCACTGTTTGTTGGCATCGAAGTCAGCTTCGCTGGGCTGCCTGGGCCTAATTGAGCCAACGATTCGTCGCGCATCAGTTGCAACTGCTGTCGCAATTTCTCTTCAGCAGCACGGTCTCTAGTGACGCGACTTGCATTGCGTCGCTCGATGGACCAACGCTTGTACTCAGCATCGTTTTCCAGCACGATAAAGGAAGCGTATTCGCTCACAATCGAATACTGTTCACACAGTCGAACAATCTCAGCGGCTTGGGCGTTATCGCCTGACGCACGTTGTTTAGCCATCAACGCTTGCACTCGCTGAAAGGCCCACATTCGCTCGATCTCTGGATTGTCCGAGCTAGTTGCTGGGAAATTGAAGCTCAGAGACTGCTCAAAAGGCTGACCGAGGATGTTAGCTTTCAGTATGACTGTTCCGTTGCCTGCTTGTCGATATCGTCCGTGAATACGGACTGGCGAACCATAGTAAAGATCTGGAATCTTTTCGTCGGCAACATCAAACACGCCAACACCTTCGATCTGAATACTGACCTGTGAAGCGACCGGACGCATCAGTTTTCGTTGAAAGGCTTGTGCCTGCATCGAAAAATCATCGCTGTGAGAGATGAAGGCTGCTAGGCCGCCAGCTCCTTCGGACAACTGCTGCAACAAAGGTCGATTGGTATCGTTGCCGATGCCTATGCAAAAGACTCGTGTTCCCGCAGGTGATTGACGGATCAACTGCAATAGCTCCGACTGTTCCTTGGGTTCTGTCATCCCGTCCGAGAGAATTACGACATTGAGCGGCCGGTCAGCGTCTTTAAACTTGTAAGCAGTTTGAACCGCAGGGCGAAGAACAGTTCCACCCCGAGCTTGTTGAGCTTCGAGGAAACGGCCCGCTTGTTGGCGAGTCTCTTCGGTGGTTGGCTGCAATTGTTCGAATTGCAACTCGGGCTTCGTATTGAAGCTCATCACGTTGAATCGATCTTGATCACCCAATGCGGCTATGAAGCTGGTAACTGCTTGTCGCGACAAACCAAGCTTTCCGTCGTTGGCCATGCTGCCCGAGATATCCACGACAAAAACATAGTCCATACCAACTTCCAGTTTCTCGAGCTCTTTTCCGGCTGTCATCGTGAGCATGAAGTAACCGTCTTCTGCCGATTGCTTGCTGGTGACGAGATCTAGACCCGTATGTGGCCGCTCCGTTCCAAAGTTAATGACCACATCCTTAGACAGATCGCCTTCGCGGACTTCCATACTGGCTTGTACATAGTTGGAGTTGAACTGCGTTACAGCAAACTCATTCTTATGCGATGGGCTCTTGAGTTCTATGATGGGAATCTCGCTCTTCACATCTAGCGAAAGCGAGAAACGCCCTTGAGTTCGTGAGTCTGCATCGGGCCGAATGCTGGTCGCCAGCGGATACACATAGCTGGCTTGGTCGTGATCGAAGTCCAGTTGCTGGTAGTAAGTCAAGCTGATCTTCTGCTCGGCACCAGCCGCGATTGGAAAGACGCGAAGTTCAAAGGTGCGATAGCTAACCTGCTCCAACAATCCCGGATCTCGCTTCGTAGTCTTGTACGAGTTGTAGATTTGTCTCGCGCGTTCTTTCTCGACAACCTCGCCGATCATCTCTTTTCCGTTGATGACCATGCTGAAGTTGCTGACGCTTGCCCCTTTGGGGACTGGGAACATGTAGAGTGCTTCAACAATCCGATTTTCAGTGTTTACGAACACCTGATCGATGTGCGTCACGGCGATACCGTTGTTGATGACGACGCGCACATCCTGTTCTTTGATCTTCAGTTTTCCGCCAAGCCCTCCATCTGCGATAAGCAGGCCCGATGCAGAACAATTGTTGCTTTGACAAAAAAGGGTGCAGGCAGTTGTCAAGACTGCGAGCACCAACAAGTGAAAACGCTTCATTTTGTGCTCCCTGAGTTTGTAGTTGAAAATCCTCTACTTGCTCAGATACCTTCAGGAGCGATCACATGCGCGATTTGGTGAGAAAAGGTTTGGGCCGCCACACCATCTTGGATGCCGCATGTGGGGAACGGTGCGCGTAGGGTGGGTTGTGGCACGAAACCCTCCTAGCCGCTGTCTAAGAGCCCGATTTCAATCTCGCCTTGCTCGTGACACTTGGCGTCCGGGAAGCTAGGTAGAGCGATCAGCACAACATTGCCCCCAAACGCCGATGCTTACCGCTTAAGAGCATCGATCTGTAATTTGAACTCTTCAAGACGTTTCTTTACTGATTCGTC
>CAUJKA010000394.1 GCA_963204965.1 Planctomycetota bacterium
CGGTCCCTGGACTGTGTTGGTCCCCGTGGACTCTCTCTGCCTACCTTGTTGATCAGCCGTTTGGCTAGCTTTGGCTCGCCAAGTCGGAAGTTTGTCTCAGGCAGTTCTGAGGCGAGGCCATAATGCGGAGTTTGTTCGTAATGCGACTCACACTGTCACATACCAGCAATCAGTTGGCAGGGGGGCAATCCTTTTTGACCCCTCTCCGCTCCGGAGTCTTTGCATTCTTGACCGTCTTGGGAGCCAGCGCTTGGGGCCAAGCTCCAGTGGTTTCTTCAACAGACGCTCGTTTTGACTCTCGAGGCGTCGTCAGCACAGGCAACCATTTGCGATCCAAAGCGTCGACCAAGCCCACAGGCCAACTATTATTGAATCGCGGAGCCCCGGGTTCGCCGGAATTAGAGTTGGGTGATCCCGAGCCAATGCGAGTTGAGTCTCAGGTGAGAAGCAATCCAGCTCGACCAATCTCCTCCTTGCAACAAACCCTGCCCTCGGCAGCGACTCCAAGCAATCAACCTGAATACACGACAGCTTCACCCTATCAGCTACGAGCGGTGGGCACGGATTCACGAGCGACACTCGCGGAACCGCTACGCGTTACACCAGTTTCATCTTCTGCCAAAGTTGATACGACAGCAACGACTGAAGAACTCAAGGCCAGTGCGCCCAAAGTGGCTCGCAAGCCCGTACCGCAAAACGCCAAGCCAACCCCAAGTAAGCCTGTCGAGAATAACGCATCCTTCTCCAGTCAGTCTCCGGTAAGTAGCCAACAGCAGAAGATCAGCCAGCCTCAATTGACTACTGATCCGCCCGCGCTGTCGCCGTTGCCCGCCAGCAATAAGACTGAGAGCATAACATTACCGCTGGATCTTCCATCACTTCCGAGTGAATTGCCTTTGCTGAAGAGCTCGCTGCCTTCGGCATCCGATAGTCCGTCGGCCATTGCATTTCCACAGCTGCCTAGTCTTGATAGTTCGTCGCAGTCGGTAAGCGTTCCGACGCTACTGTCGGCTCCGAGCGAAGCTGAATTGAAAGCTGTGGAAACAAAAGGTCCTAACAAATCAGCACCTCCCTCGGTGAGTTCCTTGCCAAGCAAAACTTCTTCGAGCACAAACAACCTCGACTTAAATGCACTGCCTACACTTCCAGGCAGCTCGACACAATTGAGTGACAACAGCACCAATCCACCTGCAATCCAGTCCGGTGACGCGAAGCAGCCGATGGTCAATCGTATGGCGCCGCCATCTGCGAGTCTGCCATCTGCGAACCTTCCGTCTGTGAATCTACCGTCAGCTAATCGATCCCTCGGCAATGAACGCATCAAGATGCAATCCCCAAGGATTCAAGTAACGCTCAACGGACCTCCGCAACTATCCGTGGGAGAAGCGAACCCTTACACATTGGTCGTTCGCAATGAGGACAAGATCAACTTGGCCGGAATCATTCTTCGATTGGATGTTCCGCCGGGAGTTGTTGCACAGCCTCAAAAGGCAACGCACGGAGCCGCAGAAATTGAACGCGCTCAAGATGGTACAACCATGCTGACTTGGTCGTTCGAGAACCTGGAAGGTAACTCCGAAGCGGTGATGCCTTTGCAAGTGGTTGCTCAACAGCCTCGCAATTTCGCAGTTGCCATGGAATGGACCTTGTTGCCGATGGCTTCGAACTCTGGCATCGATGTGTTGACACCACAACTGGAACTTGCCTTAGAAGGTCCCAACGAAGTCAACTTCAGCGAGCCCAATGTGTTTCGCTTACATGTTCGCAACCGTGGTAACGCGGATGCCAACGACGTAGCCGTGAAGCTCTCAGCAGAACATTACGGATCGAGCGCGACAGAGATTGGCAAGATCGCCGCTGGTGGTCAACAAACCGTGGATGTCGAGCTAGTATTCAACGAACCCGGCAGTATTACGATTGCCGCAGAAGCCGCTGCAGCGGGTAACGTTGGTGCTGCATCACAGGTTAACGTACGAGTCCGTCAGTCGGTGCTTGAAGCTTTTCTGGATGCACCTGAAGTCGTCTATCACAGCTCTCCAACACCATACAAACTGCATGTTCGAAACACAGGTGATGCTGTAGCTAAGAATGCTAAGGCAGTCATCACTCTTCCTGCAGATTGCACTCCAGTGGAATTGCCCGCTGATGCGACACTACAAAACGGATCGATCGTTTGGGACCTCGCTCAACTGCGACCAGCCTCGGCTAGCGAGCTATCGTTTAGCTTGTCGTTTGCTCGCGAAGGCGACAATCGAGTGTCAGTGCATTGCACCAGTACCTCCGGTGCTCCAGTCCAATGTGCGACAGTCACCATGGTCAAAGCTGTTTCCGATTTGAAGCTCTTCGTCACCGATCCTGTAGCACCAGCTCCAGTGAACGGAGAAGTTCAGTACGAGATGAAGCTCGTCAACCGCGGCTCCAAAGCCGCCGAACAGGTCAGCGTGATTGCTTTGTTCTCCAAGGATATCGAGCCGACTCGTGCTGAAGGCCAGAAGTCACAGATCTTAACCGGTCAAGTTCGCTTCCAACCAATCACACGCGTCGAGCCTGGGCAAACGATCACCCTGAAAGTCTACGCGCAAGCTGCGACTGCCGGCATGCACCGATTCCGTGCGGAAGTACGAACCTCCGAAGTTGACGTTAAGTTGGTTCAGGAGCAATCGACGGAGTACATGGAGACCATTCGCCGAACCGCCAGCTCGCCATCCACGATGGTGCGTTAAACGCTGGGGATTCGCGACGCTGAGCCAAGAAAGACAAAGAGAAAAACTTGAGGTCGACTACAATCGGCTTCAATCATGCCCGAGAGTTGTTGCTGGGGGGCCAACTCTCGGGTTTCTCTTTTTCTTGGTCCTCCAATTGCCCAGTCTGCTTCGCCACTTTGATTCGCCCACTTTAATTCACTAGGACGAAGACCGACTGCGACTTTTCTTGCCAAGTCTGGCGTCTAGGCTATTTGGCCATCTTGCCCTACAATCGGGTTCCAACCTCGCGGCTATTCCCTCACGCGTTACTCGATTTGGACTTTGGGATGACTGCACACGCTTCTGTGCTCCTTCCGACCTACCCAGACAACTGGAAGCGGCGGCATTTGTTGGATTTGGAAAGCCTTTCAGCGGAAGAAATTGTTACGATCCTTGATACCGCTGAAAGCCTCTATAAAGCCTACACCGCAGCCGGTCAAAAGCTTTCGTTGCTCAACGGGCGAACCATCGCCAATCTCTTTTACGAGAACAGCACTCGAACACGCAACAGTTTTTCCCTGGCCGCAAAGCGTTTGGGTGCTGACACAGTCGAGTTCGCCTCCAGTAGTTCTAGCGTTTCCAAAGGCGAAACATACATCGATACGGCCAAGACGATCGAAGCGATGGGCGTGGATGCTGTGGTGACGCGTCACGCAACTCCAGGCACGTCGCACTTGCTGGCTCAACACTTGAACTGCTCGGTTCTTAACGCGGGCGATGGACCCCACGAGCATCCGACGCAAGGGCTGCTTGATATTCTGACCATTCGTCAGCACCGACCGAACTTCAAAGACCTAACTGTTGCCCTGGTTGGCGATATCGCACACAGTCGAACAGCTCGATCCAACATCTGGGGACTGAAAAAGCTAGGAGCTCACGTCATCGTTTGTGGCCCGGCGACTCTGGTGTCTCGAAAGTGGGAATCGCTAGGAGTCGAAGTGGCGCACAACCTGGATAAGATCTTGCATCGCTGCGACGTGCTGAATCTCTTGCGTATTCAATTTGAGCGGCAAGACACGCGGCCATTCCCTTCGGTCCGTGAGTATGCACTGCTTTACGCGATGAATTCAGAGCGAATGAAAAACAGCAAACCCAATATCTTGATCATGGCTCCCGGGCCAATTAATCGCGGCGTTGAGATCACTCCTGAAGTAGCCGACGGACCACATTCGGTGATTCTAGAACAGGTCACCAACGGAATCGCAATTCGCATGGCCGTACTGTGGCTTCTGCTCGGACAGTCCAAGCGAACTACTCCTGCCATTCGCCAATACGAAGGAGTCCGAACGTGAACTCCAAGTTACAAACATCCTGGCTGATCGAAAACGGTCGCATCATTTGCCCAGCTAGCGGAATCGATCGCGTCGGTCGCTTGCTGCTCCGCCAAGGTTTGATTGAAGCGATGGACCCCAGCGATGATCAGATCCCATCGGACGCGGGGCGCATCGATGCGAGCGGTCATATTGTGGCACCCGGATTGGTCGATCTGGGAACAGAAATTGGCGAACCCGGTCGCGAAGAGGATGAAACGATCGAGACAGCTACGATGGCCGCGCTGGCTGGTGGCTTCACGACAATTGCCTGCGCTCCCAATACCGATCCGCCGATCGACACTGCTCAAGCAGTCGAGTTCGTGCGCCAAAAAGCAGCGCGAGCCGATCGATGTCGCGTTTGCGTGATAGGCTGTGTCAGCAAAGGCAGAGAAGGGCAGGAGCTTGCCGAAATCGGTTCGCTCGTTGACGCCGGTGCGGTGGCGCTGAGCGACTATCCGGGGCCGATTAACAACGCAGCCTTGATGCGTCGAGCGCTCGAGTATTGCTTGATGTTTGATCGATATATCCTGGATCGACCTGAAGTCCCCAGTCTCACCCGTCATGGCATCATGCATGAAGGCATGATGCAGTTGATTCTCGCCTTGGCGCCGATGCCGGCAGAGGCGGAAGACTTGGCGACCTCACGCAACTTGCGCTTGCTAGAAACAACTGGAGGCAAGTTGCACCTCAGTTGCGTTTCGACGGCTGGCAGCGTCGATCTGATCCGACGTGCCAAAGAGCGTGGGATCACCGTCAGCGTTGGTACTCGCATTGCCAACTTGTGCTTTGACGACGAGAGCATGCGATCGTTCGATGCCAACCTAAAGGTCAATCCGCCGTTGCGTAGTCGCGAACATATCGAGGCATGTCGAGAAGCGCTTGCTGATGGGACCATCGACGTGTTGACCTCGGGGCATCAACCTCGCGCACTCGAAAAGAAGATGCAAGAGCTCAGTGCGGTTCCATTTGGAATGTCAACGTTAGATACCGCCGTCGCGCAAGTCGTGACCTATCTCATCCGTCCCGGTCACTTGAGTTGGCAACGCGCGCTGGAAGCATTTTCAACAAAGCCAGCTCACGTGTTAGGAGTTGAGGCTGGTTCACTGCAAGTCGGACGTCCGGCAGATGTGATCTTGATAGACCCCGAAAAGCAATGGACAGTTTGCAATGAAGATTTTTATTCTCGCAGTCGCAATAATCCACTAGTGGGCCAAGCACTTTATGGCCGCGTTCAAACAGTGTTTGTCGGCGGGCAACGCAAGTTCTCGCGAGCCTAAGTCGTGCTCTTGAAGAATTTGCGCTGCTCCTCGCTTCGTTGCGATTCCGCCGAATTTTTACCCATTGCAACGCAGTAGAGGTGGTGCAATGGAAGCTACAGCGACTTCAAGTACTCAACCAATTGCCATCGCTGCTCTTCGGTAAAGGTGCCGTAGGTATCATGGCCGAGGTTGGAATTGCCTGACAGAGAAGTGTCAAACAAGGAAGTTCCAGGAGCTTGATCGGTACTGAAACCGACTTTCTTAGGGTCGAATTCTCGATTGCCCACGTAGAACTTGGTCGTACGCTGGCTTCCTGGCAACAATAGTTCGTACAAGTTGGGCACAGATCCATTGTGCAAGTAAGGCGCAGTTGCCCAAATGCCTGCTAGCGGTGCAGCCTTATACTTAAGCGTAGGAGGTGCAGCAGACGCTGAAGCTGCTGAGGCGGGTTGAGCTTTGAGGGCAGCAATTGTCTTTTGCAGATCTTTGTAATACTGTTTTAACTTCTCTTCGTGCGCATCTACCAGCGCACGAGCCGCCTGCTCAGCAAATCCAATCTCTCTCAAGAATGCTTTAATCTCTTTCGGATTGAAGAGATCGTCGTTGAGAACTATGTCGACCAAACCCTGCTTCATTGCTACATCGCGATAAGGACTGATAACCGCCAACTGTACCAGGGTTTGAAGTAGTTCGCCGCGTGGTACGCTACTGCGACCTTTGAAAAGTAGTTTCAGATCGCCCGTTGAAACCATTCCGGTAGCGGCATTTACTGCCATCTTTGGATCTGTACGTACCTCAGAAAGCAGAGTCATGACAACTTCAACTGGTGTATCTTGCTGGTCGTGGGGCACGATTTCATGACATTGCTCGCAGTTGTTTCGATAGAGTGCTCCACCAGCTTTCATCTTGGCATTATCAATCGTTCCTAAATGATCCGGCCACTTGGGAGACCAAAGCTTCTTGAGTTGGTTTTCAAGTCGCACTTGATTGAGTCGCTTGGCGCTAGTTCTCGCTGGTTGTGGAATCTCAAGAAGCGAACTTGCTCGAAACTGGGCTTCCGCAAACACTCCCAGTACTTCGCCGACGTTTCGGCCGAGTCGCTCTATATCATTAGTGTTTTCAGCGACTCCATTCCACTGAACACGACTTTGAAATGAGGTTCCCCAAAGAAATGGGACGCTTACAGGGGCGTCAGGCTTCCGACTGTTTTCGGGAATACCAAGATCGATCGAACTCACTCGATTGAAAATCATGCCGAAAGCGTCAAGCCGTCCACGTCCCCAGGCATGATCGACGCGGCTGTCTTCAATGAACTTACTCCAGTATTTGACAAAGTCCGAAAGCTCCTTCTTCAGTTTGTTCGTTGCTGTTGCGTTGCCTGCATCTTGACCGAGCACTTTGTTGGCAAATCGAGTAAATTTATCCGCGTTGTTCAGGGTAGCTTTCAAAGAATCGTCCAGGCCGCTTAATAGCCCCCACATGTCAGCTAAGCTTGGAGCACCGTCGATTTGAAATGTCTTGCCTTGATAGCTGAGTTGATTGGTATGGCAAGCTGCGCAGTTGAGGCCGATGTAGTCGCGTTTAGTAATCTCGTTTATGTCTCGGACAAAACCCACAGGTAGCTTATCAGGGTTGTTGACGATTTGGTTGTTGGCGATGTATCCCAGTTCAGGCAATCGCACACTTGCAAATGAGTCTTGACTATCGCTGACCTCAAGAGCCATGAACCAAGCGTACGGCATGATTCGTGAGCCTTGGCTGGTTGTATAGAACTCTTGCCGAGCTTCGGCTGTCCAGTTCTGGCTCAAGAATTCAACTTGCCCCATCGCGATGTCTGCCAAGCTGATAAACAAACAGATCGCAGCGCAAAGACCACCAACAACTCGCCTCTTCATATCCCTCTCCAGTCATGACGTACGTGATGCGTTATGTACATAACGACGATCAATGGAGCACAAATATGTTAGCACGTGTAGATGCCACTGGTGGATTTAGAGCAATTCCCGCTATAAAACTGAATTGTCGGGGGGTATGTAAAATATTTAGACATTGTGATTGCGACACAGGCTGATCCACTGTCGTCTTAGTTCGACAGGAGTCAGTAACGGAGAAGTGCGGCAGCGTCGGAAACTCCGAGTGTACAGCAAACGCATTGAAGACCAAGCCGCGTAACCAAGATCGCGACTACTTAGTTAGGCTTGTTTTAGGCTTAGTTAGGCGAGACGATGGGGCGAATGCCTTGGATGCGTCCGCGAGGGGCAAGGCCTTTGGTGTCGATAGGAAGCTCCAAGCGATGAACGCCAGTGTTGCCCGACTTGTCAACGGCTTCCAGCTTTAGATAGACGCGGCTTGGTAGGGCAGCTTCGGCCTTCCAGAGATATAGCCCCGTGTTCTTCATGTTCGTTGCAGCTACGGTCCAGGGACCTTCTGGTGTCGGACTCCATGAAAGCGACAGGGATTCATCGGCTAAGTCGGCATCTGTGCACGTGTAGTCAATGACCAACATGCCAGCCTCGGAGCCAACACCGTAAATCGCTCGTGTGATCTTGCATGCAGGCGCTTCGGTGTCGACACGAATCCAAGCATCGGCATCTTCACCAGGCTTGGGATGGCCCAAAACAGTGCCGCCAGCGCCGACAAGGACCATTCGAAAGCCGAAAAGTCCATCGTTGCCAACCTTCACATCGAAGGGACTGACTCGATCCGGATCAGCTCCCCACTTTTCCCACGTCCGTCCGTTGTCTTCGGATCCCCAAAGCTCGACTTCGGAAAGCGCATTGCCACCCAAGGCTTCAACAGAGTAATCCAAGCTAAAGGTCTGTGAGCGACAGCAGAACGGGTTGCTCATGCCGAACTCTTCGTTCGTAGCTTGAGGCTGTTGAGCTTGTTGCATTGGTTGTGGTGCAGATGGATTCGAATAAGGAGTTGATCCAGCTTGATTCGAAGGCAGGTTTATATCTGCTTGAGACTGTACCGAAGGCTGCATCGCGCGGGGCATTCCAAGCTCTTCTGGACCTTGCACTGGAGCACTTGGTCCAAGTTCGATGTCCAAATTGGCTCGTGCAAGCTGCCCTGGTCCGCGCGACTCGCCAGCAGGTCGATTCATCGCGTTTAGGTTCGAGCCACGCGGAGTCGTGGGAAAGTTACCTTGAATAGCAGTATTTGAACCGGTTACTGATGAAGCGGATGCAAAGTTTCCAGCAGCAGGATTGGATGGACGAACACTGTTGGTCTCTTGAGTGTTGCCATAAGCCGGTCGCGGCATGTCCCATGCGATTGCCCCCGGTGTTGCCAGTGTTGTTGGCGACAGATTCGATTGCGTTGTTGGCGCGACTGTAGATGTTGACGCTGGGTTGGTAATGGCCGAGTTAGCAGTCGTCGCCGAGCCACGACTAGCCGAATTGCGGTCGGCGGATAGCTGCGAAGCATGTGGGCTTTGAATTACTCTTCCCGTCTGAGGACCGACCAGTGACTGAGGTTGAGCTTGAAGTTGAGCAGCGGACTGCGGTTGAGCTGGAGTGCTGGCAAGTTGCAAGTCGTTGTTGTTCGCTGCCGTTCGCGGCATGGCGAAGTTGTACGTTGCTTCGCCCGAGTTCTTGGCTTGATCCAGAATCGAAAAGACAATCGCAACTTCTCGGCACTGCGGCATCAAGAGTTCGACTTGGCCTTCAAAGTAGTTGTCGACTCGCTCCAACGAAGTCACTGATACTTCTCGCCACTGCGGATCGCGATCGGTGCGAACTTTAAGAACTGCCGAGCTTAGGTCAAGGTGCTCGTCGGCGACTCGGAGATCAATGATCAAGTTGCCCGCATGATCCAGGTCAGCTCGAATGTTTGCTTGCGGCTTGGATGTGTCGACGCGAATTCGCATCGGTGGATTCGGGCTAGGAAAGGCAACGCCTGAAGCGTCGATGGTTTGGACCGTGAAGAGATACTCACCTTCGGCGGCGGCTCGAAAATCAAAATGTCGATCTCGAGCGCTCGCTTTACCGTGCTGTTGCCAAGTCTGTCCGTTATCGGTTGAAACCAAGAGTTGGACGCTGGCTGGCAAGGTGCCTGCGGCATCAATATTGAACGGAATCTGAAACTGAGCGTAGGGTACAAAGACACTCGATGTACTGCGATCGCTCGAAGCTTCACCCCGATCCGTTGGTCCCTGCTGCGCGGCTGCCATCGCACAACTCAAGGCTGCGGATATGCCAAAAGCAGAGATTGAGCGTAAAGTTGGAGTCTTGAGCTTCATCATTGGCTTGTGGTGGACGCCGAGCGACAGGAGCTGAAGCGAAACTATCAGCCTTCCTCTTTTGTCGGTCGCACAAATCTGAATTCATAACTAAAATGTGCCGCTTCTACTGATACGGGGCGGCAATAGGGGTTTGCTTGCAATCGAGCAATCATTCAATGACATCTAATGGTGTAGCGTACGAATTTGACGTAGTGGTGGTCGGAGCCGGACATGCGGGAACCGAAGCCGCAACGGCGGCCGCACGCATGGGCGCGAAAGTTGCCTTGCTGACCGGTAGCTTAGACACGGTCGGGCAGATGAGCTGCAATCCGGCGATCGGCGGAGTTGCCAAGGGGCAGATCGTTCGAGAAATCGATGCCTTGGGCGGCTTGATGGGACAAGCCATCGATGCGACGGGTATTCAGTATCGCATGCTGAATCGTCGCAAAGGTCCCGCCATGCACAGTCCTCGTGCTCAAGCGGATAAGAAGGCCTACCAGCAGTGGATCAAAGAGACCGTCGAGTTCTATCCGGGAGTATCTCTAGTCCAAGAGATCGTCGAAGACTTGGTCGTCGAAACGTCAGCCGAAGGTAAGTTGCAGATCGTCGGAGTCCGAGTTCGCGGTGACGCAGTCTATCGAACTCGAGCTGTTGTGCTCACGACTGGAACCTTCCTACAAGCCATCATGCACACAGGTGAGGCCAAGACCGAGGGCGGTCGCGCAGGCGAGGGCACGACCAAAGGAATCAGCGCCGCGCTACAGCGACTTGGACTTAGGCTCGATCGCTTCAAGACGGGCACACCGCCTCGACTCAATGCGAAGACTATCGACTTCTCGGTAACCGAAGAACAGCCTGGCGACGACCAGCCTCAAGCCTTCTCCTATCTGACGAAGTCGTTGCCTGAGCCGCAAGTGCCGTGCTACATCACCTACACCAATGAAGCTGTGCATGATTTGATCCGCGCCAACCTCCATCGCGCGCCGATGTATAGCGGACAGATCAACTCGCGCGGTCCACGATACTGTCCATCGATCGAAGACAAGGTCGTACGTTTCTCCGACAAAGATCGGCATCAGTTGTTCCTCGAACCAGAAGGTCGACGGACTCAGGAGATCTACGTCAACGGTATCTCGACCAGTCTGCCTCGCGATGTACAACTAGGGATCTTGAAGTTGATTCCAGGTTTGGAAAAGGCCGAGATCATGCGCTATGGTTATGCCGTGGAGTACGATTTCAGTCCCCCAGATCAATTGCAACCGTCGCTTGAGACTAAGTCGATCGAAGGACTGTTCTTGGCTGGACAGATCAACGGAACGACGGGTTATGAAGAGGCGGCTGGGCAAGGACTGATCGCTGGCGCGAATGCTGCGCTTAAGCTTCGCGGTCAGCAGCCCATGATCCTGTCGCGAGATCAAGCCTATTTGGGAGTCTTAGTCGACGACTTGGTGACTCGCGGTGTTGATGAACCTTATCGCATGTTTACCAGCCGTGCCGAGTATCGATTGCTGTTGCGTCAAGACAACGCCGATCGTCGTTTGACTCGCTTGGGTCACGATCTGGGTCTTGTTCCCCAGACACGTTTGGACCATCTGGACAATAAAGAGCGGGATATCAATTCAGCTTTTGAGCTTTTGGAAAATCTGCGAGTCGATCAAGTCAATGGAACGAAGTATCTCAAGCGAGCTGAGGTAACTTGGGAAGAGATGTGCCAAAGGCAGCCGCAACTCCAGGCTTTTAGTGCTGAGGTCGTTGATCAAGTCATTTGGGACGTGCGTTACGAAGGCTACATCAATCGGCAGCAAGAGCAGATCGATCGGCAGCAACGGATGTCGACCAAACGCATTCCGCTCGACTTCGATTACGAAGCGTTGCGCGGTCTGCGCACAGAGGCGCGACAAAAGTTGCAAACAGTTCGGCCGATCAATTTGGACCAGGCTAGTCGCATTAGTGGAATCACTCCAGCCGACATCGCATTGTTGCTCGCTCACGTCGAGCGACGAGGATAATAATGACAAATCAAAACGGGGCGGGATGGAATCTGGAGTGCAGCTATGCCGATCTCCCCGAGGCGTTTTACGCTTGGGTTTCGCCGACCAAAGTAAAACGCCCCGAAGTGGTCTTGGTCAGCGCTCGCGTGGCGGAAAAGCTGGGTTTGAATCCACAGTTGCTCGTTGATCAAGACCACGCCGAGATCTTTGGCGGGAATCGTTTGCCGCCCAATTCGCGTCCGCTGGCACAAGCCTACGCTGGTCATCAATTTGGCGGGTTTTCGATGCTGGGAGACGGTCGAGCGATCTTGTTAGGAGAACAAATAGCTCCCAACGGGCAACGGTTCGATGTTCAATTGAAAGGGCCTGGGCCAACTCCCTATTCCCGGCGCGGCGATGGTCGCGCGTCGCTGGGGCCAATGCTTCGCGAGTTCATTATTAGTCACGCGATGGACGCTCTGGGTGTACCGACGACGCTAAGCCTAGCTGTCGCGACTACTGGAGAACCTGTCTATCGATACGGAGTCGAACCTGGCGCAGTACTGACTCGCGTTGCTGCCAGCCATATACGCGTGGGAACATTTCAGTACGCTGCTTCGCGAGGTAACCTCGATGATCTGCGGGCTTTGGCGGACTACACAATTCAGCGGCACTACCCGCACTTAGTCGATGCTCAAGAAAAGTACCTGGAATTGCTGCGCGCGGTCGCACAGCGGCAATCTGCTTTGGTCGCTCGTTGGATGAGTGTCGGCTTCATTCATGGTGTGATGAATACAGATAACGTTTCGATCGCCGGCGAGACTATCGACTACGGTCCATGCGCGTTCATGAATACCTTTAGCCAATCGACAGTGTTTAGTTCGATCGACGAACAGGGACGTTACGCGTACGGCAATCAGCCGGCGATTTGCCAGTGGAATCTGGCACGATTTGCCGAAACTCTGATTCCTCTATTGGCTGTAGAGTTTGACGAGGCGCTGGCCAAAGCAACCGAGCTAATCCAAGCTGTCCCACAGACCTTGGACCAATTCTGGCTTAAGGAGATGTGCGCCAAACTCGGATTGCAAACAGTGCAGGACGGAGATGAGCGGTTGGTGCAACAACTGCTAACGTGGATGGAAGATTCGCAGATGGACTTTACAAACACCTTCCGCGAGCTCAGCGAAGAGAACTTAACGGCAGCCGAATATCAGTCGGCACCTTTTATTGGTTGGCAGAAAGCTTGGCAGCAACGATTGGCTGAAGAGGGCACGACGGCCACGCAGGCTAAAGAGCGGATGTGCAACGAGAATCCAGCCGTCATCGCTCGCAATCACCAAGTGGAGTTTGCCTTGGCGGCGGCGGTCGAGCAGGGAGACTTTAAGCCTGTAGAGAAGCTGCTCGACGTACTCTCGAACCCCATGGCCGTCGCTTCAGAAAACGCCGAGTTCCGCTTACCACCCGTTGGCGGAGATGCAAATTACCAAACTTTTTGTGGTACTTAGCCTTTGGACCGTGACAAATCGGCCGGGAATCGTCCCTTAAGGTTTAAGGTTTAAGGTTTAAGGTTTAAGGTTTAAGGTTTAAGGTTTAGGCGTTGGCGAGGGGCCGTCTTTCCCAACCCGAAGCGTTAGCGAGGGAAGGTCTCCATAACCCGCTGCGGTCACGCACCGGTCCCTCATTGACTCGTTGGCTTATCCCTAGCTGACGCTTAGGGTTAGCTAGCATTAGCCAATCAAAATAGGGGAACTTGTCACAGCCGGTTTGCATCAGAACTCCATACGGGAGTCCGCAAAACGAGCCGAAGGGGTGTGTGCTGGTCCGGTTTGCGCAGAATCTCCGGTTGTGACGATTGCCCGAAAAGTTCAATTCGACTGCTTAGGTTGAAATTGAGGGCGGGTGTTTGCCGAATCAGGGCGAAAGAGCATATTCTTATCTAGAAGGGGTGGTGAGCCCAATCAAACTAAGACATTCACCACCTTGGAGGACAGACAACAGATGACACGACAGCAAAAACGACGCAGACTAGCTACTTGGCTTAATTCTCTTCTGGGACTAAACCTGAAAAAGGCCAAGCCCGCGCGAGTCATTCGAGCCGAGCCGCTGGAAAAGCGTGAGCTGATGGCTGCCGATACATTCCTGGCCTTGTTGGGATCCGCTCAGCGCGTCGATTCTTCGGGCTTAATGGCAGCTCCGTTGGTATCTTCTGACAATAGCAACTCACGTCTGAGCGGTGAAGGCGAAGACCGTTTAGTGGGTGAAGGCGAACCAGCCAATGACTTGGTGGCATTTGCCAAGGCTCTGGCCGCTACTACGACCAAATTCTATGGTGCTGACTGGTGCCCGTTCTGCAATCAGCAAAAAGCCCTTTTCGAAGATGGGGCTCAATATCTTCCATTCGTTGAAGTGACAAACGCAGATCGTACTCCGAACACTGTTGCCACTGAAAAGAACATCACTACCTATCCAACTTGGATTTTCCCAGATGGTTCCCGATTGGAAGGTGTGCAAACTCTTGCAACCATCGCTCAAAAAGCTGGCGTAGCGATTCCACAATCGGAATCGGTCTACTTTGCTGAACTTGGCAGCAAGACGGTGAATACCGGTTCGCCGCTGAACGTGGCATTGGATGGATATTCTCCGACAGGCCGAGCCATCACTTACACGGTCACCTCCAGCAATCCTAACATCGTAGCCGCTTCGATATCCAACCCCAACAATCGCAGTCTTAGAATCACCACTGAAGGCTACGGTCAGATGGTGTATGAGCTGTTCGAGGACAAGGCTTCGCGACCTGCCAATCGCGTGATCGATCTAGCCAACCAGAACTTCTACGATGGTTTGCTTTTCCACCGCGTAGTATCTGGGTTCGTCATTCAAGGTGGTGATCCGCAGGGTACTGGCGCTGGTGGTTCATCGCAAGGAAACTTTGACGACCAATTCAATCTTGACCTGCAGCACAACCAGTCCGGAGTCTTGTCGTTTGCCAAGAGTTCTGACGATACCAACAACTCGCAGTTCTTCATTACCGATACAGCCACTCGCTTCTTGGACTTTAATCACTCAGTCTTCGGGCAACTGGTGGAAGGCGATAGCGTTCGCGAGGGTATTGATCGAGTACCAGTCAACTCGTCCAGTAAGCCAACCTTTAATGTGACGATGACCGACGTTTCTGTTTTCCAGGATACGGAAAACGGCATTCTAGTACTTAAGCCGGTCGGAACAGCTACTGGTACATCGACAATCACAGTTACCGCAACAGATGACCAAGGCCGCCAATTCACTCGATCCTTCGTCGCCACAGTTGCCGCGGATTCCAACAATGGTGCGCCATTCTTGAATGATATCCCGACGCTTCAAGCGACCGCAGGTCAGGCACTAACCTACACGCTGACCAGCCAGGACAAGGAAAGCAATCCTGTTACCTACAGCGTTGCCAAAGTCGGCAGCACCGACTACACGCTCAGCGTCAATTCGGCCACGGGAGTTGTTTCGATGACTCCACCGGCTGGCTTCACGGGAACGCTACAATTCCGAGCAACTGTTCAGCAGTCAGCAACTACGACAACTAATGATCCTACCGACACTCAGTTGGTCTCGGTGAACGTGACCGCGGGATCAAGCTTGACGCTGACCTTGGCGTCGGCCAGCGACTCGGGCGAGTCCAACAGTGACGGCCTAACCAATGCAACAAGCCTTGTATTCAACGTTGCTGGAACCACCTCGGGTGGGACAGTCGAGATTCTCAACGGAACGACGGTCGTTGGAACAGCAACAGCCAGCAGCGCGTCGACTCAAGTTACCGTCAATGCAGCTAGCCTTACTGGCAGCATTTCGCTGACAGCTCGACAAACGATCAACGCACAGACGACGACTTCGTCAGCGTTAGCGATCAATATCGATCGTACTGCACCTGCGCAGATTTCTGCCAACACAATTCCAAGCACCGCAAAGGTTGGAACAGCTCTCTCGCTCGATATTAACCATTCCGAGGAAGGCCCAGGCTTAGCATACGCACTATCTAACGCCCCTTCGGGAATGACGATCAATGCTTCCACTGGTGTAGTCAGTTGGACACCTATTGAGTCACAGTTGGGATCACGTACCTTTACTCTCGTCTTGACCGACGATGCTGGAAACGTCACGCAACAAGCGTTGACGGTGAACGTAATCAAAGATCCACAACTCAAGATGCGATTGAATCTTGTGTCCAGCAATGGGACGCCAATCACCTCAATTCAAGCAGGTCAGACATTCAAGGTCCAAGTCTTAATCTCTGACCTCCGCAGCGGATCTGCTGCACAAGGTGCATTTTCTGCGTACGCAGACTTGTTCTTTGACTCATCTGTCATCAGCCCCATCGGTACCAATCCGATCACGCATGTGTCGCCATACACTGGCAGTAAGGGTGGAACGGTTCAAACAGGATTGATTGACGAACTGGGGGCCTTAGCTGGAACTGAACCATTGGGCTCTGAAGAACGCGTTCTCGCGGAAGTAACGTTCACTGCATTAACGACAGGAAATGCGAATCTGCGTCTGGACCCTGCTGACGACGTCTTTAACGAAACGACGCTCTATGGCGGCTCAGGTCCCCTGGATACTGATTTGATTGAGTACGGAACAGCGGCAATTGCAGTTGGCGCTAACTTCCAAGTTGCCAACGATGTGTTCAACTTCAACGAAGACTCGACTCAGCAAACTCTCAACGTTCTCAGCAACGATACAGCCAACTCGGGCGTGACCATGACGATTGTCGAAGTGTCTACGGCCAGTAAGAGCGGCACGGTGACGATCGCTTCTGGCGGCCAATCGTTGCTGTACACACCAGCAGCAAATGCCAACGGGGCCGAAACCTTCACATACACGGTTGCCAACGCTCAAGGCGTTCGACAAACGGCCACTGTCACAGTTCAGCTTACCGATGTCAACGATCCACCGGTTGCTGCCAATGATACCTTTAGCGTCAACCAAGACAGCAGCCTTAATACGTTAGACGTGTTAGCCAATGATACCAAGGGTGTTGATCAGGCTAGCACCGAGACTCTCACGGTCACCGCAGTGGGAACAGGATCAGCTGGCGGCACAATAGCTTTGGGTACCAGCGGCCTCACAGTCAGGTACACTCCGAAGGCTGGCTTTACTGGAACTGAAACCTTTACTTATACGCTCAGCGATGGTCGTGGCGGTACAAGCACTGGAACAGCAGCAGTGACAGTTAGTCCTGCCGTTCCACCGCCAACGGTTGTTGGCGAGTCATTTACAGTTCTGGAAGATGCTGCCGCAGCTTTGTTCGACGTGAAGTCCAATGACACACCGAAGACAACCGGCAATGCGCTAACGCTGACCGATGTTCGTCCGTCAACCAATGGAAGCACCGTAACGATTGTCGATGGCAAGTTGAACTACAAGCCAGCAGCAAACTTCTCTGGTACAGAAACGATTTCTTACACCATTACTGAAACCGGCGGTGGTGCTGCAAGTGGAACTGCAACATTTACGGTGACCGCAGTCAACGATGCTCCGGTCGCAGTCAATGATGCGCTCAAGGCTCTCTCAACGGCAGCCACCAGCAGCCTGGATGTTCTGGTCAATGATACGGACGCAGATACAAGCGATACCAAGACAATCACAACAATCACTCAGCCTCCAACCGGCTCAGGAACACTGGCAATCTCTACGGATGGTAAGACCGTAACCTACACGCCTCCGTCCAGCACATTCACCGGCAGCTTTAGCTTCACCTACACGATGCGCGACACCGCAGGATTAACTTCAACGGCAACCGCAACGGTAACGGTCGAAAGCTATACACCGCGTTCGATCGGTGGCTCTGTGACGCTTGGTAACGCTTCAACCGCAGCTGTCAGTCAAGTAACGGTAACGCTGGCTGGGACTTCCAGCAGTGGAACACCGGTGACACAAACAGCAACCTCCACTGCTAACGGAAGCTTTGCATTTAACAATTTGGCGCCAGGAAATTATACGCTGACTCGTCCTGCTCTACCGTTCTTAAACGACGTCGGTCAGACAGTTACCGTCAACTCAGGTCAGACTGACGGAAACTTCAACACCAGCATGGTTGTCACTGGAAGTCTTCTAGCTCAACACGTCGATGTTCGGGATTTCCTGGGCTCTACATTCCGCAAGTCATTGACTGCAGTTGTGAAATCCGATGGAACGGCACAGTGGATTGCTCCTCAAGGCGATTGGGCAAGTTTGACTTCGCTCAGCTTCCAGATCAATACAAATAATATTATAGTCAACGCTGCTAACGCGACTGCATCCAATCTGACAGCAACTGTGCCATTCACAAACACATTGCTTTCACGATCGACTTCGGGTGATTCAACGCTGATTCGCTTGCGCGGAGCGTCAACCAAGTTCAACTTGGCTGCTCCAACAACTACTACTACGACACCTACGACCAACACTACAACTCCTACCGGTGAAGGCGAGGGCTCGACCTCCAACGGCTTGGAAGCAGAGGGTGAATCCAGTGCGACTCCTGCTGTTACCAGCAACGTAAGCTCCAATGCAACAACGCAACCAATCAGCAATAGTCCTTCGCAAGTAAGCTCATCGCCCAATCAGTTCTTGCAAGCCATGTTGGGTTCGCGTCAATCGCAATTGGCAACGAGCTCGACCTCATCGTCTTCTTCGGCAAGCAGCGTCGATGAAGCGATGAAGGACGTATCGTCAACGCTACAGCGATCTGTGGGCAATCCGTTGTTGAATCTTCTGGCATCTAACAAGGCCAGCAACAATTCGTAGTTAGCCGGATCAATCTCAAGAGACAATCGAGCGAGCGAAGCCACTGAGCGACGCTCGCTCGTTTCGTTTGGGGACCGGTGCGCGGGCGTCCCGCCCGCTGTTTTCAGTGTGCCACGACAGTCCCTGTCGTTCTTCCCTGTCGTTCCCAATCCCTCCCGCTTGGCCGGTTGGTGCTCTAGAATTCTCGCTACGGCTAGGATGTCGCTGCAAACGGTACGCGGACGTCTCGTCCGCACTAACTTGAACGGAGCTAACGCGATTCCAGCTGCTCGTCTCATCGCTGCAGAGCCGAGAATTTGTCCTGTTTCGATGCCTGAGTGCAGCAGAAAACCCAAGTTTTTTTCGGGTTTTTTGAGGGTCCGAGTTGTGATTTCCAAGTTTTTTCAGGGCAAAAGTGACCCAAAATGAGAAAAACACAACAAAACATGGAGATTTTCAGCGTTTTGCCCCGATCCACTAGTTGAAAATTATTCTGTGGAGCTTTTAATCGTCTCTCTCGTACACAATAACTTTTCCTCGGTGTTCCACTTTTTGAAAGGGATTGACAGTATGGCGAAAGCCGCAGCCAAGAAGAAGCCTGCTACAAAGACGGAAGTCTTCAATAGCTTGGCCGAACGAACTGGACTGACTAAGAAGCAAGTTGCAGAGTTCTTTGACGCGTTGACGTCAGAAATCGCTACCCACCTTGATCGGAAGAAGGGTGCTGGCGTTTTCCAAATTCCAAACCTATGCAAGATCGTAGCGGTTGAGAAGCCAGCCAAGCCAAAGCGACAAGTTCGCAATCCAGCTACAGGCGAAATGCAATGGGCCGCTCCGAAGCCAGCTTCGGTTGGTATTCGCATTCGCGCTCTGAAGAAGCTTAAGGAAATGGTCTAAGCTTCACGCTTTAGATACATACCACTTGAACCAAAGAAAAAAGCAAGTCGATAGATCGACTTGCTTTTTTTGTTTCACTACTCATCTCGTTCCCAGGCTCTTCCTTGGAACGAACTGTCTTCACGGCTCCGCCGTCTCTTTCATCCTTCTTGGCATCTGCCGTGTCGCATCGCTCGCCGCTGAGAATCTAGTTGAGCTCAGCATTCCCTGGTGAATCCGTACCGAGCATTGCTTGAACTAAACAGTTTCCAGCCTGACGCAGCGCAGCAACCCACATGCGATCGGGTGTCTCGAAGGCAACTCGAGAGTTCATTTCAAGCGGTAACCAACAGCCTTGCGAGAATTGTTGCTCAAGCAAGCCTTGCTCCCAAACGGCTTGGCCGATAAAGATCCGGCAGAGTGTATTCGAATCGTGCACCAACTGCTTCAATGCATCGACATGGGCGGCGAAATAGACGCCTTCGGCCGATGTGTATTCAGCTAAATCCTTGCGCTGGTGCATGGCGACCACGGGACCAGATTGCGTGCCACCCAAGAACAACTGTGGTCGTGTTAGCGATGAACTCTGGCCAACGACTCCGTCCTTAGCTCCAAATTGCTTCAGCAAAGCCTGAGCGTCGATCGGGAGAGTGCGGTTGAGCATCACGCCAACGGCCCCTTCCGAGCCATGGTGAACGACTAGGCAGACCGACTGCTTGAATAGCGGATCATCCCAACGCGGGTCTGCCGCCAAGAGGCAACCAGTAAAACTAAGTGATGGGGGTGTGACGATCCTATTCATGCGATTTACTTAACTCTGCCAACGTGACAAAACTCTGAAGAACTTTGAGTTCCCCTTTGCAACTCGCGTGCCAAAAGTCCAAACCAACAGGAGTTTGATTTCGTTACTAACTGTCGGGAAGGGAGAGAAGTTTTGGCGTAGAGACGCGAAGACGCAGAGACGATTCAAAGATCGGGGACCTAGGTTTACAAGCAGATCTGTGTGTGAAAATCCGCGTCGTCGCTAGCGCTAACAGCCCGCTCTGTCTCCCCTCACCCTTGAGGAACGAAGGGGAGAGGGGTTGGGGGAGAGGGGCTGCATTGGACATAAAATCTAGAGAAGAAACTCAGCCCCGAAATGGGACAAAATGAGTAGGAATGACCTCTGCTCTTGCTTCGACCTACTCGGCATTCCTGGTCATATCAGGGCGTTGTCGCGTCAACAACGATACGACGATTAGAGTTAGGAACGAAAGCGGGATGGTGACAATGCCAGGCTGGCTGAAGGGGATGACCTGAGCGAGCCAATCGGGACGCGTTGTTCCATAGACTTTGCTGTAAGTGTCGGCGCTGAGGAGTATCCAAGTTAGCGAACTGAACATCCCAACCGTCACTGCCGCGATGATGCCTTCGCGAGTGGTCCTCTTCCAGAACAGCAACATCACCAGTGCCGGTAGATTGGCAGATGCGGCCACACTGAAGGCCCAGCCGACCAGGTAGGTCACGTTCATCTTTTCAAAGCCGATCCCCAGCAGAATAGCGATCACTCCCACAAAAATCGAAGCGATCTTAGCGACTCGAACCTGCTGATCGTCGCGCATCTTCAAGCCAACCACGCCTTTCAAAAGGTCATGGCTGACGGCTCCGGCTGAGGCTAAGATCAAGCCGCTGACCGTCCCTAGAACTGTGGTGAAGGCAATCGCCGAGATAATTGCGAACAACCACTCATTCATGCTTCGCGCGAGCAGTGGTGCGGACATGTTGTCGTTGCTTACATCCAACGCGCCGCTGGTCATCGCTCCTAGACCCAGGAACAGCGTCAGGATATAGAAGCCGCCGATCGTAGCAATCCCAACGATCGTGCTCTTCCTCGCTGCCGCGCCGTCTTTGACTGTATAGTAACGAATCAAAATGTGTGGCAAGGAAGCGGTGCCGCAGAATAGAGCGAACATCAAGGAGAGGAAGTCGAGCTTGGGCCAAAACGGTTCGTTGCGAACGGCGGCAAACGTCGGATGCTCACCTGGTGTCAGCACTCGCGAACCGCTGGTCGTCTTGGGGAAATAGACGTCGACTTTGTTGTCATTGGCATCTTTCATTTCTTTCTTACGCCAAAGAACTACCTCGCTATTGCTGAGCGTTCTTAGATAACCGAGCGCCGAAAGCCCGCCGGTCTTCTCTTGCTGATCCGGCAATTTGCTGATGTAGCCGACCGGATGTCGCTGGCCGTTGGTTGGTTCATAAGCGTTGAAGGCCTTCTTTCCGTCGATCATCTGTGACGTCTGACATTCGCTCAGGCGGACTCCTTCAGCGACTTTGTCCAGCTTACAAAGCAGTTTGACTTCGCCTCGTTTGAGCATCCAGAAGCCATCTTTGCCCCACGCTTCGGGAAGTTCTTCCGAGACTACATAACCCAGCGGTTCGAGTTTGCTGACAATCGCCGCCCGATCTTCGATGCTGGTGTCGGGCAATTCGATGTTGGTGAACTGATAGCCATCGATGCCTCCGGTTCGAGCTTCAAAACCGCGCTGAAGAATCAGGATCGTTAGGATTGCCGAAAAGACGACCAACAACGATCCCTTGATGAATTGGACCCAGGTGGTCGAGACCATGCCGGCGGTAACGACGATCAAAATCACTACCGTTCCGACGATGATCACGCCTTGAGCGTGCGAAAGACCGAGCAGCGGTTGGACCAACGCTCCTGCTCCAACCATTTGTGGAATCAGGTAAAAGATGCTGACCGCCAACGTGCTGATACCCGCGGCTAACTGGATGCCTTTGGATTCGTACTTTGCGTTGAGCGCATCGGCAAAGGTGAATTTCCCGAGTCGCTTCATCGGCTCGGCAATCACAAAGAGCGCAACGATCCAGCCCGCAAGATAGCCAATCGAGTACAAAAATCCGTCGTATCCGTAAAAGGCAATCATGCCACAGATGCCCAAGAACGATGCGGCCGAGAGATAGTCGCCGGCAAACGCCACGCCGTTAACAAACCACGGGATCTGTCCGTGCGCCGCGAAATAGCCGCTGGAGTCTTTCGCCTTGCGTCCAAGGTAGAAGCTAAGGCCTAAGGTAAAGCCAACGACGATCGCGAAGATGACGATTGCTGTAGTGGAAGTCGAAGTGTTCATCGTGCCCCTTCCTTAGACGAGACCGCGGTCGAGTCGTTCTTGTCGGTGTGGCACAGCCCCCCGTAGAGCAGTGACATCAGAAAAGCCAGCCCGATCAATCCAAGCCCCCACCATGTCGTCAGGTTGATACCTCCCATCGGCGTCCACTCGACAACCTTCGGAAGAAACGCGTTGACGAGCGTGAAGGCCAGGTAAACAGCACTGTAGACCGCGAAAAGGATCAGTCCGAGCCGACGATTGTGTTGGATCGAAGAGCTTGGTGAAGAGCCACCGGAAGAACCTGGTGAAGAATTCGGTGAAGACATGTGATTAGGTCGAGAGAGTAGGCTAGGCGGGTGGGAAGGGCGTTTTGTTGAGCCCCCTAATATACTCGCCTTCGTTCACGTGAGTGTGATAGTCGCCTTTTGCTCCGCAAAAGTAGCGAGTATTGAGCCGTCTTAGAAACACCCTTCTTTCGCAGAGGAAAGAGAACAGTCGCCTGCGGCTTGCCGTTAAACGAAGAAGAGCAGTCGCCTGCGGCTTGCCGTTAAACGATTCATCGCTCCGTCTTCTTCTCTTCAGCCCGGAGGGCGCAACATCCCTGCCGGTGGTGTCAACCACCGGAAGCTAAGCCAGCTAGGTGCTTTAGCCCGGAG
>CAUJKA010000395.1 GCA_963204965.1 Planctomycetota bacterium
CAGCATCTCGCCCCTTGAGAGTATCACGTCCGAGATCGCAGAATAGCAAATTCGGACAGCTGCCGCCCTGCAGAGTGTCGTCTCCCGAACCGCCATGCAGTTCCACGGGTAATGCGATTGATGCGTCGACAGTGATCGAGTCGTTGCCAGCCTTACCATCGCCAAGAATCGAAACCACGTTTTCGTAGTCAAACGAGATCGTCTGATTGCTGGTCGTTCTGGTGACGCGAATTAACCCATTACCAAGCTTAGCCAAGGTAAATGTGTCAGCTTGATCCGTGGTCGAAAGTACCAGCTTGCCATCGATCAGCGAAGCTGGCTTGGTGATATCGGATTCAGGAACGATTGAACGACAGACGGTCGACCAAGAGTCTTCAAAACTCCCGAAATCATGCTCTTCATCAATGATCGTTACGTCACCAATGATCGGCGCCGAACCCTTGATGCGTGCCAGCGCTTTCAGTCCAGCACTCACGCCTCCCTTAACATCGAAAGCACATCCAGCGCCAGCTTCTAAGTTGTGGTAAAGCTCATCCCAGTGAACTTTTCCATCGTTGTCTTGATCCTTCAGGTCGAAAGTACCGTTGGCGGTGAAGTGGCCACCAATTCCAAAATCAACGGTATAGTCCAAGCCGAACAATCTGGCACCGACTGTGGGTGGAGGCGAGAAGACACCAATCCCTGCAAGCAACTCCACGTCGATGGTTGCTTCTGGCAAATCCACTCCATCGACAATATGGTCATTGAGGTAGAAACCATTGAAGATGTCTTCCACATCACCCGACTCGATGAAATCCCGAAATCCGCGTGTGTCGAATCCAACTCCCAGCCTTACCGTTGAGCCGACGGATCCCTTTACCGTTCCCGGACCAATAAGATCAAAAGGCGGAGGCACTGCTATCGGGAAGTAAACAGGAACGTAGAAGTCAAACATCGGGCGACCGGATGGATACGCCAGATCCCATGTAACAAGCGGAATGTCCTTTCCGAAAAGTAAGTTGATCGCCGATATCGGGTTCTCAACGATCGGAAACTTTGGCATTGGAATCGCTGGTCCGCCTGTTAGTACGGCGGAAAGCGTTTCCTGTACGCGAGCAACGATATCTGCGATCTCACTGTTTGCGAAGAACTCGCTTAGTGGCGATCCGTCTGTCTTCGTCGGTGTGACTCCCTTTAAGTTCGCAGCCCCGCGCACATCACCAATCTTGACATCGTCGATTGGAAGAGGCAGGCTACCCTCCTTGAGCATATCAAGCACATCGACAATCTTTCCAACCGAAAGAATGACTCCCTCAGGGCCTTTCAGTGTGTCGCGGCCCACAAATATCTCACCGACGACTCGAATCAACCTCAGCAAATTGAACTCGTTGCCCAAAGCCACAGACAGAATTGGGATTGGTTCTGTCAACACGTCGAATACTGTATCAATCGCATCAATAGCCTCGTCGAACTCTTGCAGTATTGGGCGAATAATGCTGTTGATCGCATTTCCCAAGTCGACTCGAATGTTCCTTAGCTCGATCGTTGGTGCGTTTCCAAACGTTGCCGCCGATGATGTTGTCGAAGCGTTGAGAAAATCCCAATTGAGATAGAAGTTAGCCGCAATGTTCGGTAGAGCTTGGCTTCCGCCCAGCGTCGTTCGAAAATCTAGATTGACACGTGCATTTCCAGAGAAGTTGGCCTCAACAATCTCGTCAAATCGACCGCTCGTGATCTCTTGCAACGTCAAGCGATTGTCGCTGCCGCCTTTGACGTTGATGCCAAAGCTACCTTGTAGTTGAGTGCGTTGATTCGGGTCGTTCGGAGCGAGATCAGTTGCGTCGATTTGAACCAATCCCAGTTTGCCCGTCGCTCGAAAATTGGGAACCGTTGCCAGAACTTGAAACTGAATTTCGTTGAGTCGACTTGTTTCTAGAAAGACTCCTAAGCTTCGACTGAGCCCCAGTCCAACGTGCATCGTCGCGCCCAAGTCAAGCCGCACATCTCCGTCAAGTTCAAAGCCAAGCCCGGGAATGCCTATATCAAATCCCACATCGGCGCTAGCAGTTACGATGCTTTGTAGATCGAAGTCAAATAGGATCTCGTTAGGAATATGATTCAAGGTCTGCGTTTGAGGATCGTAGGCAACACCATCGACCAACACATGCACTGCACTCAGAGGTGCGTTTGAGCCAAGTAGATTCAGACCATCAGGACCGAGTGCTTCGTAGAGTTTTTGTTGCACAAAGCCGATCGACTTTTGACCAACTTGACTCAAGTTGTCTTTAACTTTGTCTCGCACATCAGTCAGAAAACGCGATGCATCCTTCAGTTGATCGCCAATCAACGGCAGCTTAGCAGCAAAGGCAATTGCATCAACCGCCGTATCCAAGATGGTGAAAAGACCATCGATACTACTGGTCATAGCCAATAGGTCACTTCCCAAGTCCACTGCGTTAAGTGCACTCAGAACATTGGGCATGACGAAATTCGTTGATCCGACAATGTCGGTGAAATCATCGATAGTTAGCAAGATAGCCGGGACGGCTGCATCGATTGGCAGTCCCGTCTTAGTGCTGTTCAGCGGCAGTCGTACAGCCAGCTTTCCAGTGGCATCTAATGTTAAATCGGGGCCAATCGGTTCGTCGAAGTAGTGCCGCCCATCGCCGTTGTTGTTCGCGATACCAAGCGTAAGCGCCACAGGTGCGGTCGATGGTCCTGCGCCATCGGCATCCAATCGAACATAGCCATCTTTGATCTTCACACCTAACGCACCCAAGCCCGCTTCGAACTGTACATCTTCGGCGGAAGCTTGAATGCCAATGGTGGCCTTGGTCGAGTCAAAAATGAACAGCTTGGGATTGGCTGAATTCGCAAAATCTAATCCCATATCTGCATTAAAAATTAAGCCACCCTCGAGCGAGACAATGGAACTACCGCCGTTGGGCAGCAAAGCCGTCAATCCTTCCAGACCGACTTTGGACAGATCTAGCTTCAGCTTGAACGACTCAGCAAAAGTGAATGGTAAGTGCGTGTGCATCTTCAGCACGTCGCCCACGATACTAAAGCTGAAGTATTCTTCGCCCTCACCCGATCCACCGCCAGGGAACTGGTAGCCTTTGAATACATCGGCAGCAATTTGATTGAGCCTTGGACCAACGTCTTGAAGCGTGTTTGAGATTGAGTTTTTGAATCGATTGACGATGGAACCGACTGCGCCACCGATTCCCACCATCTGCCCAAGTGTTTTTCCGCCATCAACCAGCGGCTGGCCCATAATGCCCTCTGAGTCGAACTTGTTGGCAGTCTTCTCAAGCTCCTCAAGCCAATCGATCAGCGTCTGGACTTGAAAGAAGGCGTACTTGGTCAACCCAGTCAGATCGCCTTCGAAACCATGCTTAACCTCTGTGGGCTTGGTGATGTCATCGATCTCAGCTCGGTATGCGGGAGCTTGGCCGCCACCAAAGGCGACGAGTGACTGGCCATTGAAGTTCGCTTCCAGCGGCAGCCTAGTCTTGGCGGCTCCCGAAATATCGATATCGCTGAACACCGATTGCGGTTCGCCAGGCTTTTCTGTGGCTCCCATCAATAGTTCGTCAAGCGTAATTCGTCCGTCGTTGTTAAGTCCTTCGCCTGGGTCTTTGAGGGCCAGCAGGATCTTAGCGTTTGCGTCGATGGTTCCTTGAGCGATACCGACATGCACAAATCCAAAGTTGGCTAACGCGTTGAGATTTGTACCATCGATATCAAGCTCGGCGGAGATATGTGGCGTCGCTAAGCCATTCACCGGAATGAAAACGTGCTTATCCAATCGATCGCCGTGTATCGGATCTCCCTGTAGCACACGATGGCCGTTAGCTTTGTAGTCATTCACTGTCTTCCAAATACCCAGTGTTTGAGCGACCAACGAATTGTTCTCGAGTTGAACCGAGAAAGGCTGTGCAGTTCCTCCCGTAATATCCGTCAAAACGATTCGGCCATCGATCAGTTCAGCGGTCATCTTGCCCGCTGTTTGGCTCTGCAATATTGCAAGGATGTTACCCACCGTAGCGGTTTCCGCAGGCAGGGAATCGAAGTTAACTGGAATCGATTCCCCGGTTCCTAGCGTTATTCGAAGATCGTTTTCCACATCTACGTTGTGATCCAGCGGATTGACACCACCGTTGAGATCTTTCGCTTTGGTTGCTAGGGTTATCGGATTGCTGTAGCCCAACGGATTTAAATCGAGTCCGATCGAGAAGCTCAGCTCGGCATCGGTCTGCACCTTGAGATTGCTGGGCCCGGTTGGTTTCAGCGCCGAGATATGGCCGATGTCTTGAATGAAGCTACCACCCACATCGATGGGCTTCCATTGCACCGCTTTGGCAATATCCAACACCAGCGTGCAGTTATTCGTGTCCAACCTTAGATTGGCTCCAGGTAGTTCCGCATTGATCTTGGCGACAAAGTCCTGGATCGTCTGAAACGCGGCCGTTCCACCAACGCCTTGAAGTGCATTCGAAAAGGTTTGCCATGTTTCCTTAAGCCTCAGTGCGTTCTTAATCGCATCATCGACTGGTCCAATGCCGGTAGTAATAGTTAGCTTCTTAGCCATTCCATCCAGAAAATCGCCCACGGATTGAATCATCGAATTCAATTCGTTAGCGGAGTAATGCGTCCAAACCTCCGTACAGGCATTGTTTTGATCGAAGACGATGTCTGGATCGCCTGCAAATACATCGGAGGAACTGACAGAAAAGCCCGTGACTGGAACGCCCAAGATAGACGTCGAGGTAGGAATGTCAAAATCGATTTGACTAAGGTTCAACGTCGAAAAAAGCTGGTCGAAAGATTGATTCTGAATATTGCCTATCGTCATGCGACCAGCGCGTGTCAGCCCCAACGAAGCCGACATGTCTAACGACGCATTGTTGATCGACAAAGCGGCGATGCCATACGTAATAGGGAAGTCAAAGTCGTCCGCGTTATCCAGGGCCACTGAACTGCTCATCTGCAGATCAGTCTTATCGAGGAAGATCTGTTTATCGGCGCGTTGTAAACCGATCGTAGTTTGAAAGCGCAGCGATGGCTGCAGCGGAACGTTTACGGCGGTTTTCGATGGTATGCTGACACCGCGATCCGAGGCTTTAACACCAAGATTGATAGGACGACTGATCAAGTCGATCGTCGGCTCATAGTCTATCGCTATCAGGACCTCGTCCTCGTTCTCACTCACTCGCACGGAATTGAGATCGCTCCGTGAATCCAGATAGGTCTGCAATTGTGAAAGCGTTGTATTGGGGTTTTGCTCAATGTAATTGGCTATCGCCTGGAACAAACTCGCTAGTCGTTCATCGCTGTTAGTTGCTTCGCCGACTGAGAACTGAGCTTCGGCGACTGCGGCCGCACTCTTCTTGATCGGTTCAGGCAATTGAGTCAGTCCTACAAGCGGCAAGGGCTTGTCGACTAAACTGTGTTTAACACGAGGCTGGAATTCTGTAGCCAACTGCCTTAGACCGCTGATCAATTGATCTGCGTCTCCTGAAGCCAGTAAATCCAAAGGTGGAGGCACAAAGTCCACGTGAAGCACGCCAGCTCCTAGGTCACCGGTAGGCACAGTGACAACTTTGACGAAGCTTGCTTGTGGAAGTCCATTGAATGCTACAGCTACGGCGTCGTTGAGCGTGGATGTACGGAGCCTAAACGTCTTTGCTCTCGCTTGATTGGCACCAGCGGAAGCATCTGCAATTGCGGTAAGTAGCGTAATCAACTGCGGCTGATTCAAGCCGACAATGTCCAAGTCCGCATCCATACCAGACAAATGAGAACCCCACTGTGAATTGCCATAGGCTGTGGTAGTTCCTGCCTTAGCACTTAATACACGGACTCGCTGCCAGACGCTCTGTCCGGCGATCGGTGCATTGGCCGATTGAAGCGTATTTGCGACCCAATCTGTGGTGTATTTGTTGGGATCGCTTAAGGCATCAATTCGAGTCCACGACGGAGCGTTGGTAGAGTTCAGCCAGTTGACCAACCTACCATCGATCAGATTATCGTCGGAGACTTCGGTGACATCGACCTCACCTGTGCTAAACGTTGCAGCCTTGAAAAGTTTGATGGCCTCCTTAGTCTGAATGCCCGGGACTCCGTCAATGGGAAGAGGCAAAAGGTTCGATCCCGTGAAGCCCAAGTAGTTAAGTCTCTGCTGAATCTTGGCAATATCTAACCGCGCTGTAGCCGTAGAGATCTTTAAATCGCCGGTGATGGAGAAGCCTGCGCCAACGTTAACGACGGCATGAGCGGACGCTGTCGTGCTGCCTATCGTGTAAGTGAATTCGATATCGTACGTACCCTGAAAACCAGGGATAGAACTATTGGTATCGTTGGGAATGTTGGAACCGGTTCCTGGAATCAGAACGAGCTGCCCTGATGCCAAGAATTGGTTTTCGCTATCGAACCCCGAATTCATCAGCACTACGCCCGCAGGCTGCGAGTTCAACGGATTGATCAGCTCACGGCGCCACGCTTCAGCTCCACCTGATTCCAGTGGAGTCAACGAACCATTGCTGGCAACAGTTGATACACGCGTGAAGTGAAACTCGGCTTGACCCGCACTGGGCAGAAGCGTAGATAAATCGATCTGCGCCAAATCGCCTGTCAGAATCGAAATCGGCGAGGTTGCCAGAAGCTGCCGAGTCTCCAGCGACTCCACGAGCATCCGCCGAAATGTTCCGCGCAGTTTGTTTCTTTGACGTTGAATGCTGGAGTCAGTAAGCAAGAACGGCTGCCGAGTTGAATGGCGATTCATGGGCTGTCCTTAACGGCGATGTCGCCGGCGGGGGGTAGGCACGAGCAGGCAAGTGATCAAAAAACGGACTTGAGAATTCCGCTACTTGCTTATTGCCCCACAGTCAGCACTTGTGACAAAATCCGAACTTTTACTTAAGTTTTCTCGCGCATGTTTTATGCGGCAGACAAAGCCACTCGAGATGATTGCCACGCACAATCGGGTGTGACATAAAAAAGAAAATAACTTTGAGAAGTTCGTGAGTAGAGATAGCTGCCGCTGCAGCATCAATGGGTTAGAGGTACGCAGACCACTCGAAACCTGATCGATGTATCTGTCAAAAGAATTCGAAGCAAAAACCGATCGTCTTGTCACACCAC
>CAUJKA010000396.1 GCA_963204965.1 Planctomycetota bacterium
CAATGTCACGCGCGACTACAATCGGACCGGACAACAGCAAGCGAGTCGTCACTGGATACTGCGACAGGTCGGCCAAGATCTCTTTCATAGGGCGATTGAGATCGATGCGAACGGCTGTGTTGTCTTTCTGCTCGCGCAAATTGGCTGGAATGTACTTGAGCGGTTCTTGCTCGAGTTGCTCGATGAACACTCCTTCTTTGGTGATCTTGCCTTTAGCCTGCCGATCAGCGCTGCAGGAGACGCCAATTCCGATAGGCAATGATGCTCCGTGTCTTGGCAAGCGGATGACGCGCACATCCAGCGCGAAGTACTTACCGCCAAATTGTGCACCGATACCGCACTTGCGAGCCGCTTCCAACATCTGAGCTTCCAATTCGATGTCTCGGAAAGCTCGACCCAGCGCGTTGCCGGTGGTCGGCAAGTTGTCGAGGTACTTAGTTGAAGCCAGCTTAACCGTCTTCATCGTCGCTTCGGCTGATGTGCCGCCGATGACAAACACTAAGTGATAAGGTGGACACGCAGCGGTGCCCAGAGTGACCATCTTTTGAGTGAGGTAGTCGACGAGCGACTTTGGATTGAGCACCGCTCGTGTCTCTTGATAGAGCATCGATTTGTTAGCCGAGCCACCACCCTTGGCGATGAAGAGAAAACTGTAGTCATTGCCATCACACGACATCAGGTCCAACTGCGCAGGCAAGTTCGTGTTCGTGTTCTTCTCGTCGAACATATTTAGCGGCGCGTTTTGCGAATAGCGCAGGTTGTTCTCGGTATAGGCATCGTAGACACCGTGACTGAGTGCAGCTTCATCACCAACGGACCAAACGGCATGACCCTTCTTGCCTAAGACGGCAGCGGTGCCCGTGTCTTGGCAAAACGGCAAAACACCTTTGCTGGAAACATCAGCGTTCTTTAGCATCGTCAGCGCGACCATGCGATCGTTGTCCGACGCTTCGGGGTCATCCAGAATTGCCGCGACTTGCTTTAGGTGCGCCGGTCGAAGGAAGTAGTTGATGTCGTGAAAGGCTTGCGAGGCCAACAAGGTCAAAGCTTGCGGTTCGATGCACAGCACTTCTTGACCATCCAGCAGCTTGACCTTCACGTGCTCTTTGGTCAGCAAGCGGTACTGCGTGTCCTCTTTGCTCAGTTCGAACATCGGCTGGTATTGGAAAGCTGCGTGTGCCATCGCGGTCTATTTCAGAAGGTGTGTGTAGTGAGTGAGTCTTGCTGAGCTTACAATTATAGCAATGGTTCAAAAAGTGGCAGGAGTAGTGAAGATGTCCTGGAAGAACGGGACTGCGTGCTGAAACGGACGCTATGGCAAGAAGCGAATATTTCCTGGCTTGGCATCGAAGTAGAAAATGCCAAGAGATCGTAGCTCAATGAGCAAACTCGCGACCTTTTCCCAATCTGCTTCAAACAGATCTGCTGTCTCTTCCTGCCAGTCCCGTAAGACTTCGTCTGAGAAATCCGGTGGAAAGTCCACATATGCCTTGGCAAAGTCAAGAATACACGGAGGGAAGACAACTGTCATTTCGACGATTTGTTTGGTATCATCGAATCCGATAAGCCACAGGACGGCGAAACCTTGAAGGTCAACGATTTCGAGATCCTGAAGCCGCAGATAGGCATCTCGCTCGCGAAAGTAGGAATCACGACGTTCGATGGCCTTGATAGCAGTTTGCTGATTGGATTCCCAAACAGCGCCGTCGTTTCCGTCCCCAAGAAAACGCAGCAGTGAAACTCCGCGATTCGCTGCGTAGTTGACTGCCACTGCCAATAATTGATCACGGAGATTAGACATGCTCAAGAACGCTTTATCAAACGGTCATTCATCTCAAGTTCGCGGATGGCTGCTCATTGATGGAGTAAGGCATGAACTAGCTCAGGTGGGGCCCGATTTTTGTATCCTTCGTGAGCCGATTTCCAGCAACTTCGTTTGCTGCGACACTCAAGCCGACTTAGTTATCGAAGTCGATGGAACCCAACGGCAGGTGGTGGTGCTTTTGAGCTCAACCCATCTATCTTCTCCAAAAAGGTTGCAGTTTCGTACTGTTCAGGTTGCCTAGATCAAAGAACTCCACGGAGTAGCGATGCACAATGGGAGCATTGCATGCAATCAAGAGTAAAAACCACTCAAAAGTGACCTAGCCCTAAGAGTGGAGCTTTAGATAGTATCTCCAACGGTAAGGTGTGAAAACTCTCGTGATCGCATTTTGCGGTACTTCATTCGAAGGTCGTTGGGCTCAATAAGCGTAAACGACGAGTGGAGTGCAATCGATTTCGTTCATTTGTTGGTCAACGGTGATATTGGCAAGGAATGCCCCTATGCAAACGATCAAGACACTTGTCGTTGTAGCACTGCTTTTAACAGTCTGTTACGGAGCATACGTCGCGATGAATGCTCCTGATGTCGAAGTGCCTGAAGATCTCAAGGAATGGGCCGAGAAGACCGGCAATGATGTGTTGCCAGAATTCAGCATTCCACCGATCACTAACAACGATGCATTCAGCAGTGGAGCGGCTGATTTGAGTCAGCCTGCCATGCCACAGATCGACTTGAGTCAGGGATCGTCAGCGTTTCCTGGAAGTCAGAATTCCGACCAGTTGAGCGTTCCCGCCTTTCCAGGATCACAGCCTTCAATCGGAGCATCCACAGGGATTGCTCCACCATCGATCGATCTACCGTCGCTAAACCCTTCGCCGCTAAACACTGGCGCAATGCCGTTTGCCGCGAATGATCCATCGAAGGGAAGCGCGGCTGGTCCAGCAATTCCATTCACACCAAGCTCGCCCGGTGACTTGCCAAGCTTTCCCGGAGCCAACCTACCTGGAGCCAACGCTTCGGGAGCAACTCTGGGATCAAACGGCCTGCCAAGCGCAGACAATAGCGCCGTCGATAGCCTGATCGGAGCTGTTCCGCCTTCTTTCGGCGCACCGTCTACTGGTGCGGGAGCAGGAGCGACCGGATTGCCTGACCTGAATGGCGAACAACAGTCGCTACTGATTGGCACAAGCATCCCAAAAAACAATCCTGAGATTATGGACTCGGCATCCGGTGATGCGAAAGCAAATCAACCGACCAAGCCGTTCGCCGTTGCTAAAACCGAAGGCCTACAACTGGCCAACGACGGAAAGCTCCGCGAAGCGCTAGAACTACTCAGTCCCTATTATGAGAGTCCCGATCTAGGTTACGACGCTCACAAAGATCTCGTGGACTTGCTTGACGCACTCACGCGCGAAGTTGTTTATTCGGATCGCCCCTTGATCCTTCCAGCCTACACCGTTTCCGCTCAAGATACACTTCAGAGCGTAGCTGAAAAGCACAACATCAATCCTGAGCTGCTGGCGGCGATCAACAAGATGGGCAATACCACAGCGCTGGTACCTAACACAAAGATCAAAGTTCTAGACGGGCCGTTTAACGCTCAAGTTAGCCTCAGTCGTGGTGAGCTAACTGTATTCTTGCGCAAGATGTACGCAGGTCGGTTTCCCGTATCGATCTCACAGAAGAATCGACCACCTCAAGCTCGCTATGAAGTTGTTGATCGCCGTACGGATAGATCCTACTACGCTGCGAACACATCGATCATCCCAGCCGGCAATCCAACGAATCCTTACGGAGGCTTCTGGATTAGCTTGGGAAGCGAGTATGCAATCCACGGCTCACCCGAACAAGTTCCAACTGACTTAATCGATGCCGGTTGTATCAGCTTGGCACCTATCGATGCGGCAGATGTTTACCGAATCCTATCGAAATCTTCAGCGGTAGATATTCGCCCATAAAAGCTCCGTAACGAGATGGGCATTGTTCGTAGAGGAATTCGCCAGAATTCCCGCGTACATGAATATGGATAAGGAATTCTGGCGAATCCCACTACGCTAGAAGCACGCCCTGACAACATCGCGGATGCTAGCACCGCAGCTCGGGCTTCCGTGTTTTTCTGTGAATCTTCAGAAGCCCCCTGCCCTGAGAATATTTAGCTGCGCGGCCGCTCTTGTGGTACAATCGTCCCTCGTGGTAGCAGCCTTGGGAGTTCGCTTTCACCTAATTTTGAGAGGTAGTTTCTAATGAAATGGTTTAGTCGTTTTTTCCACGCTGCGGTACTGACAGTTGCAGTCAGCGCAAGCTCGTTCGCAGCCGTGAATGATTCGGCAACGGATCTGGTTGCGACGCACAAGCAAACACAAGCTTTCAAGCCAACGCGAGAAGGCCGCACCTTGCAGTTGAATACCTTCTGCTTGGACCAAAGCGGAAACATCATGGCATGTACAAGCGATACCGAGAATCACTTCGTGCAAATCTATTCGCCTGAATTCAAGCTGCTGAAGGAAGTGCCGCTGAAATTCAACGCCACAGCCATCAACGTCAACAAAGATGGCTCGTTCTTTGTCGCAGGTAATGGCCAGATTGCGAAGATCGACGCTGAAGGCAAGATCTTGGCATCGCAGGAAACACCGAACATTGGTGACAAAGAAACCCTGCGAGCTCGTCTAGAGAAACAGGGCCAAGAGCAGTTCGAACAATTCTCACAATCGATCAAGACTCAAATCGACGCGATTCAAGAACGCATCGACCGAATTGAGAAGAAGGCCGAAGAGGATCGTTCTGATCGCGATAAGAAGCGACTGGCAACTCTGCAACAACAAAAGCAAACTTACGAAGAGACCGTCAAATCCTACAAGGATCACTTCACCAACCCAGATCAGTTGATGGCTGGTGCATTCACAGTAACAGCGTTAGCAGTTAACTCGAAGAACGTCTTCATCTCCTGCAACAGTGTAGAAGGCAATGGTTATGAAGTTTGGCGAATGAAGCATGACTTCACCGACGCCACCAAGTTGCTTAGCGATTTGGGCGGCTGCTGCGGGCAGTTTGATATTCAAGCTGATGAAGAAAATCTGATCCTGGCGGAAAACACCAAGTTCAAAGTTGGCTTGCTGGATCTCGAAGGCAAGCGAGTCGCGGACTTCGGACAATCCAATCGCATGGGAGGCGACGGCTTCGGAAGTTGCTGTAATCCTATGAACGTTCGTTGCTGCTCCAATGGCGACATTCTGACAGCGGAATCCAGCATCGGAACGATCAAGCGTTTCGACAAGGAAGGCAACTTGCAAGCTGTGATTGGTAAAGCCAAGATCGGTGGTGGATGCAAGCACGTTCCGTTGGGATACGACCAAGAGCGAGATCGCTACTACATGCAGTATCAAGACCGCAACGCGATTTGCGTTTTGGTGCCAATTGGTGAAGCTCCAGAATTCACACCTGAAGAGCTGCTAGCCAAAGAAGCGCGACAAGGCCTTGGCAAGAACCTAGTTGGCAGTTGGTCATTCGATGGCAAGCGACCAGCTCCCTATCAGCCACCTCAACAACCCGAGGGTGAAGAGGGCGTAGAAGCTGTGATCATCGCTTCGGATGAAGAAGATCCATTCCTTTCCAAGCTGATGGTCTTCGCCGAGGATGGCAAGCTGACAACTCACACCGCTGAATCGACTTGGCAATGCCTCAAGCAAGATGGCAAGCAATTGTTCATAGGCATGGAGTTGCAAGGTTCGATGTATGACTTGAAAGTCGAATTCACTGGCGAAGACGAATTGACTGTTTCATCTCTGATTCGCGACCAAGTCTACTCGACTAAAAAGTACCAGCGCATCAAGGACGCCGCCGCGAGCGCCGAAGCACCAGCTAAGTCCGCCGGAGGCGACGAGTAATGCGAAGCATCCTAACAACCCTTTGCGCAGTGACGCTGCTTCTAGGCAGTGTCGTTCGCGCCAATGATTCGGGTAGCGGGTCAACTTTGACGCTAGTCGTCATGGATCCACTGGCTGGACCGTTGGCTTGCGACTGTGTCCAAGGTTACGCACAGCGCAAGTACGAAAAGCTGGGTGAGTTTCTGACAAAGAAGCTGGCCAAGAAAGTCAACGTTATCTGGGCTGAGAATCTCAAGGCCGGTTTGGAAGAGTCCAAGGGAGCCGCCGATCTGATCATCGGTA
>CAUJKA010000397.1 GCA_963204965.1 Planctomycetota bacterium
CTCGAAGGAATCGAAGCGATCACGGTTGGCAAACCGAACTTGCCATCACCATCACCCAACATGCGTGTAATCTCTATCTTGTATCGCTGGCTTTGAGGCTTGGTGAACTCGTCTCTCGCAGTCAGTACTACCAAATCAAGTATGCCATCACCATTGAGATCGCCTTGATCCATACCCAAAATTTCATTTTGGTCAGCAGGCACCAGGAACGTTGGCAAGCCCACATCGACCGTGTAGCCCACATCGATCACAGAACCTGTTGGTTTGGGTTCACCAGTTGAATAAACGGTTGTATCATCGAAGCGATCATTGTTCTGGCCCGTATGCACACTGACCGATTGATCCCCAGCATTGCTAGAAACCAGCCGTGGTCCGCGGAACCCGCTGATCACCGACACGCCAGCGGGCTGATCACCCGTGGCCACGGTGGTGATCTCAAAACCGCTCGATGCAATCGCATCGGTCACTGGATCCGTTACAAAATTCGGTGGACGATTTTGTAAAGTTGCAAATACTTGAACAGTAAATGTTTGCTCCAGGAACGATCCGAACGAATCGGTCGCGCGAATCGTAAATCGCTGTGAGCCGACATCGCTGCTGCTTGTAGTCCAGCTCAACGCCCCAGTACTCGCATTGATTGTGGCTGAACTTGTTCCCGAGATGATCGAATAGGTGATAACGTCGCCGTCTGGATCTGTCGCCTTGGCTGTATAAGAGTAAACATCGCCCGCTTCAATATTGCTCAGTGGAGAACTTACGAAGCCGTTGGGCGCTGAATTCACAGCCGCCAAGATCTGCACCTCATAGTCAAATCGCTCGTTCGAACTATTCAAAAAGCCTATTCGCCTTGATATCGAACTCTGGCCTGTCGAGATCACCTCATCTTCAAGGCCAATTTGAAAGTAAGGCTCGCCCGCTGGCGTGAAGCCATCTGGTCGCAGCGCATTGGCGTCTAAACTCGACAAGTTCTTAATCACCATTAAGACAGGCCCGCGATAGCTTTGCGTGCTTCTGTTCTGCATCTGAACATCGACCAACAAACGATTGTTGGCTGCGGCTAGTGTCGAGCGTCCGTAGGCGACTTGAAAACTACCCGTCACGTCTTCTAGCTTACTGAAGTCGACAGATTGCAGCTCTTGCACAACATCATTGAACGATATTCCTAGAGGGCGAGCTGAAGTTTCGGTGACAAACGCCACATTGTTGATTCGTACAATAGTTCCATTGTCGCTGTCGTTGTTGACCAGTCGCATTCGAACTTGGAACTGAGTCCCCGCCGTTAGACCCGAAAGATTGATCGTCGCCGAAGCTGCTCCGCCGACGCCACCGCTGGTCGTAACCACGCCTAACGCGGCAACTGGCGCAAGGCCTTCGGTCACGTTGTAACTTGCGTCCGAGTGACCTGCGTAAGGCAGAACCAGAGGATTGCCGCTCAAGTCCATCAGCTCAATCTCAAAGGCATCGCGGATCGCTAGCTCACTCGTGGTATCAAACGTGGGCGATTGGAAGTCAATCCTGAGTGATGATGAGGCGTGTGGAACTGTTAGCGTCTGAACGTACTCTGCCAAAAAATCATCCAGCTCGCGCAGTTCAATACCGTTAACTGTAACTTGAAAAGTCTGCGAGGAAATCAAGCCGCCCTGGTCAGCAACTTGGACTGTAAACGTGCTGTTTCCAGTGGTGTTTGCCAACCAACTGATTTGTCCCGTCTGCGCATTGATAGTTGCCGACGCCGGAGCTGTAGTCAGACTGTAAGCTAGTGTGTTGGCTGGTAGGTCAGGGTCGGTCGCCTGCGCTGCGACACTCAGCAATTGGTTGACCGTTACAGACTGATTGTTAATAGGCGCAAGGACGGGAGGCAGGTTTACTTCACGAACTGTAACTGTGAAGCTTCCTGTCGCTGTTGCACCTAGTGTGTCAGTAACGACGATGGGGACAGTGAAAACACCGGGGCCGTTGGCTTCGGTTGGAGTCCAGCTAAAGCTGCCCGAGCCGCTAATTGCGGCGCCAGCGGGTGCTCCAACTCCGAGCGAATAGGTTAAAGTTTGAGCGGGCAGGTCTGCGTCGCTGGCACTTACTTGAACGGTCAGAGGCGTACTTTCGTCGACCGTTTGATTAGGGATCGCTGCTAGAACTGGAGGCTGATTGACTTCGGTCACTGAGATAGAAAATGTGGCTTGAGCGGTTGAGGTTCCATCGGTCACGGCCACAATCACTGGAAACACGCCTGGCCCCTGCGACTCGGTGGGAGTCCATGTGAATAGGCCAGTCGTCGCACCGATTTGTGCGCCAGATGGACCTGATACGAGCGACCAAGCAAGCTGTGCAACGGGAGTATCAGGATCAGTGGCGGATAGCTGTCGCGAGAATAACGCTTGCTCTGGTATCGTCGGTGATGTGATACTTGCAATGATCGGTGGCAAATTGACAACGGTGCTGTTCGGGATGTGAATGGCATTGATCGAATTGCATAACAAGCCTCGGTGACTACCGTTGAGCGTCAAAGGTGTGTCGTAGACTCCGACGGTTTGGCTACCCAATTGACTGGCTTCGAAGGTGAAGATGTCACGGCCAAATCCGATTAGACCTGGAACACGCACCAAGCCAGTTGTCGATAGGTGAATAGTCGTTCCGTCAGAATCGACGGACACTCCGTCTACGTTCTCAAGCGCTCCGCTCAAATGCACATCGCTACCATCGAAGTATGGTGCCCAAACACCGCTAGTATTGCTACCACTGCTGGAGATCGTAAAAGACAAAAGATCTTCACCATAGAACTTGCCTGGCTGGCCATTGACGTCTGCTTGACGACCTACCGATAGAATCAGCCGACCGTCGGGCAACTCAGACACGCCGTCAAGACCTTCCCATGTGGACAGCCCAACATCGCTTCCGTCAAAGAACACCTCCCATGTTCCTGTTGTCGTATCACCAAGTTTGGTAGGACGGAATCGTAACAAGTCTTCGCCATTACCACTCGCCCCTGGAACTCCTACCAATCCCACAGTCGAGAACAGCAAGCTGCCGTCAGGGCGGATAGAGAATGCGTCAACATTCTCGGAATCACTTGCCAAGCCAACGTCGCTGCCATCGAAGTAGATTTGATGAGTCCAACTACCGTTGCTGAAGACTTGCAACTTGACGATGTCCGAATCGTCGACATACAGCTTAGAATGGTTGCTGTTTTTCACAAAACCCGGAACGCTAGGACTGTAGTAGAAGACCTTGGCTGGCGTGGAGCCACCGCCTCCTTCGCCTTCGCCGGATCGGACCAAACTCGAGTTCTCAGCGGTGGAATAGTCGAGTGCCAGCTCTTGGAGGATGGCCGCCGCCATAACACGTCGAGCCTCAAGCTGCTCAAGCTGAGCTTGCCGCGTGCTTCGCTTCCTGGAACTGACTACCTTTGACTTGAACTGAAAAAACGATTGAATACGACTGGAGAGCGACTTGGGTCTGGAGTTCATCGGTGCACCGAGGTGGAGGGTGGAGTCATTTCCGAGGGCTAGATCACCCCTGTTACCTCTACAAACCGACTTTCTGCGCAAGCAAACGGCAAAATTTTCCAGAAAGTTTAAGAAACGGCTTAAGGAATGAACTGCGCAGCAATGGCGCTATCCCTTCGGGCTGAAATCAGTGTTTAGCCAAACGCGCTTCTAATGGCCCGTAAACCTATGCATCATCATTGCGATTCATCCCTGAGGCGAGCGCGGTGATGAGTGATGTCCCAGGTCTGGGACTTAATCACAGCTCTCAGTACCGATGCCCGTGTTACCTCTAGAACCCGGCTTTCTTGCGCCTAAGTAAAGAAAAAAACGAAATAATTGCTGTGGCTGCCGAGACAAGCATCAAGAACTTCATGCTCATAGATTGCGTTTTTTGAGAACCTTCGAGTTGGGGTATACTAAGATTCCAAAAATCTCGCGCAAGGTTCTAGCAATCACGAGGTAACTCAATTTGAGTCGCAAAATTGACAACACGACACAGCCGAGTTTGGTGTTGCGTTTGAGAGATCACGCCGATGCAACCGCATGGAATGAATTTGTTGACGTTTACAGCCCGTTGATCTACGACTTCTGTAGAACGAGAGACCTTCAGTCTTCGGACGCAGCTGATGTAACTCAAGAGGTGCTTTTGCGGCTATCCAAGGCGATTCGAAACTTTGAGTACGACCGAGATAAGGGGTTGTTTCGCGACTGGCTAGCTCGCATTGTGCTCAATGAGATTAGGCGACTTACCAAGAAGTCAACTCACCTGATGATTTCGTCAGAGGAACTAGACAAAGACTACGGGAATCTGGCAAGTAATTGGAATGAACAGTTTCAGCAGTACATTTTCGCCAAAGCGCTGGAGCGAGCCAGAGCGAACTTCAACGAAGAAACGTGGGCCATGTTTGAGATGTCATGGATTCGAAAGTTACCGTCCGAACAGGTTGCGGAAGAATTAGGGGTTGGGATCGAGCGAATCTACGTAGCGCGTAGTCGAGTACTCAAGCGATTACGCTACGAAGTGGCTATTTTATCTGACGATATTGTCTAGACGCTGGATTCAACGTTTCCCCGTAACATCACTGCCTACCCGCTTACATCGGCAAACAGATTTTCGAACCTTAGCATCGAGGGCTTTTCGGACAAGAGACCATTATTCATGACTAACAATTCAATACCTGATCATGAAAAATGTCCTTCCACAAAGCAGTTGCAAGATTGGCTCAATGGTGACTTAGAGTTACCTGCAATCCTGGAACAGCATCTACAGTCGTGCAAGCGATGCACAAAAACGCTCGCATCACTTAGCGACGACCGCGAGCTTCAGTCGTTGGCCTCAATGTCGCTGCTGAACCCCGATCGAAATCATCAAAATGAGCCTGAGTTCTTAGAGCTTCGGCAAAAAATGAATCAGTGGGCGTTGAATGACGTTCCTGATTCACACCTCAATTCTTCCGTTGTTGATTCAGTTTCTCAATTGCCGTTCTCAACCGAACGTGCAGATCTAGCGGAAACTGACCGCGAGTCCACGACGTTGGAAATGCCAACCGCTCAGTCGCTGCGGGATCGTCTACCAGCGGAACGGTTTTCAGTCGATCGCCTAATTGCGAAAGGTGGCTCAGGTGCTGTCTTTTTGGCTTATGATCAACAACTTCAACGCGAAGTCGCGATCAAAGTACTCGGACGCAACTCCGCACGTGACCGTCAACGCTTCATGCGCGAAGCTCGCATCCTGGCTGATCTTGAGCATTCAAATATTGTTAGAGTTTTCGACTTTGGAAAACTATCGACACCAACCGAAAGCACCGGGACTCGCGATGAATCGCGTCACCTCGTAGAGCAACTCTTCTTGGTCATGGAATATATCCCAGGAGGGACCGCTGGGAACTTGCGCGTCGACCAACCTTGCTGGCAAAGATTCACGTCGCCGGGTCCATCGCAAGCAAATTCTTCTAACCGGCCAAACGACAACAGTCCACTCGGTGCCGACGCCGGTCGAATGAACTTCCGCAGCTTAGCGAAACTGCTAGCCACCGCAGCTGACGGACTGGCCGCCGCACATGCAAAGAACTTGGTGCATCGCGACGTCAAGCCCGGCAATCTCATGCTGACGCTCGACTGGTCTGCCATCAAAGTAGCGGACTTCGGCTTAGCCAAGTTAAGCGAGATCGATAGCACTCAAGTAACCCGTACCGGCGATCTATTGGGAACGCCTGTATTCATGAGCCCTGAGCAAGTCGCGGGAAATGACACTCTTTCGGCATCTAGCGACATCTACTCACTCGGTGCAACACTGTATCAGTTGCTAACTGGCCAAGCACCTTTTCAAGGGAGTTCAACGGCAATTCTTCGCCAGATCATCGAAGTTGCTCCAGTTGCCCCGCGCGTGTTGAATCCTCAGATTCCAGTTGATCTTGAAGTCATCTGCCTGCACGCGATGGAAAAGGAGTCAAACGCTCGCTACGCCACGATGGCCCAATTCGCAGATGACTTGCGACGCTTTTCCAACGGACAACCGATTCTCGCTCGGCCAGTTTCTTCAGCTACGAAAGCGTTTCGGTTTCTCAAACGGAACAAACCGTTTGCTGCGGCACTTCTGGCCAGTTCGCTACTTCTGTCAACGTTGACAATTGGCAGCGTAATTGCGGCAGTAGTCTTTGGAAGTCAAAACAAAAAGCTATCCGACTCGGCGCTCTCTGAAAGCAAGGCTAAAGAGGCCGCTCAAGAGTCGTTACGCAAGGCGATTGCGGCTGCGGACGAATTGTTGGTAAGCGTAACCGAGGATACAGAACTACTACCTCGAGCGCCGGGTAGCGAAGAGGTCTCGAAACGATTGCTCAAGAAAGCGCAAAGTTACTACCAACAGATGTTGTCTAGCGAAACGAACAACAATCAACTTGTCATTTTCGACGAAGCCCGCGCACATTCCGGACTAGCCCAAATCGCCAATCGGCTTGGCAACCCCAATGAAGTGGAGCAAGAGGCTCAAGCAGCCATCGCTCTTTTGAACAGCCTTTCAGGAGAGACGATATCCTCGCACGAGCGAGCTACATTGATCGCGAAAACACTGGGCTTCTTGGGGAAATCGCTGGCAACGCGCGGCGAACTGTCAAAAGCTGTTGAGGTGATGACCGATTCGGTTGCGACTTGTCGAACTGAGTTGAAACAGATCGAAGCCGGTTCGTCTAAGGCAACGCGCGAGGAGATTAGCGAGCTGAGGTACTTATTGGGCGACAGCTTGCGTCTGCGGGCGGTTGCTGAGAATATGGCGGGGGATCTTAGCCAAGCTGACGCAACTTTGGCGGAAGCCGACCAGATCTTTTCAGAACTGCTGAAGGAAAAGCCCAATGACCCGCGTCTTTTACGAATGCTTGCTGGGTGTAGTAGCACTCTTGCTGTGGTTTTCGTTCGACGCGATGGATTTGAAGCCGCCAGGCAACAGATGGAGCGAGCGGTTGAGCTTCTAGGTAAGCTTGAAGTCGATGGTCAACTTCCGGTAAGAATTCGTCCTGATCGGGCAACCAACTTGGTCAACTTGGCATCGATCGAATTTGCACTTGGGCGAGTCGACCGAGCTCGCGAGCTCTTCAATCGAGCCGAAGAAGAGTATAGTCAACTTGCAGTGCTTGAGCCTGGCGTCGTCGACCATAAGTACAAACGGGCCCTCACGATTCTGAACAGTGGGAAAGTTGAAATCGCTGCCAAGAACATTGAGTATATTCTTGGTCGCTATCGATCGATTGAACCCGTTCTAACCGAACTTTTGGAGGTTGATCCAAACTCGCAAGAGTATCTCGGTACCCTTGGCATGATTCAAGGAAACATGGCCGTATTTCTGCGGATGCTCGAACGATCCGACGAAGCGTTGGCGGCTTTGGTACAGTCCGATGTAACACTGCGACGATACGCTGAATTGATCGAAAACACTCCTGATAGCCTCTACGCCATCGCGCTCAATCATTACGAGCGTTCCAAGTGCCTGCATACGATGAAACGCATCGAAGAGGGAATTGAAGCTCTTGAAGAGAGCAGGGCGTTATCAGCGTCGATACTCCAGAACCAGCCAGATTACTTGCCGTCGAGAATGCATCAAGTTGACGAGCTGATCCAACTGTGCGACCTGTTCGCCAGCGATCCTACCAAGTATTCCGCCCTGTATATCGCGGCAGCGCAGAGCGGAATGGATGTCGTCAAGAAGCTCTTGACCGAAATACCTGATCTGCCCGAGTATCAAGTCGCTCAAGGAGTCCTTTACTCATCGCTGAGTGACGCATATTTGCACGCTCAGCAATTGGACAAAGCTGTCACGCTGGCTATGGATGGGATTCAGCATCTTTCATTGTTAACAGTCGATCCAGAAGAAAGCAACGTGCGAGATGCTTACCTTTACAACTATCTGGCACTTGCAAAGGCACAAGGCTCGCTATTGAAGTCACTCGGAGAACAAGATCAGCCAAAACGAATGGAGCTTGAGAAGCTATTCTTGGAATCGTTGCAGAAATGTCGCGAGTATGGAGCCAGCGAAGAGGAGTTAAATGAGTTGACGAAGCTGCTTCAGTTGGGTGCCCGGTCGTAGCGCCCGTTAGGTTTTGGTACTTTAGCTAGTGTTAAATCGTCCTGAATAAGGCTCGCCTAGAAAAAAGGAGAATCTTTCTGGTCCGCCCGTGATCGATTGTGAAGCGAATTGGGTAACTAGCTTGACCCCCACGAAATCTATGTTGATTTCAGGGCTACGCTATCCCAAGATTGCAATTCCATGAAGCCTATTTCAAAGTTGCGACCACTTTTGATTGAGAAACTATCTTCTCGATTGGCGTTCGCCGCGGTCGACTTCCTGGTTCTTGATACGCCAATTTCCAACTTGTCTTCGAACTACGCTGCAAACGAGTCACAGTCAGTGAGCCAAGCGGCGTACCGAGAGATGACGATGGTGGAGGACAACCGGATCAAGAGTATCGCTCTCCATCCACAAGCGAATTTACTGCAAACCACCTCACAATCGCTTTCCCTTCCGCCTGGAGGTGTTGATTCGGTAATCGAGCAATCGATCGGGAGTGAGTCGGGTTACGGTTTCGTTCTATTTAATGATGGTCGCACGGAGGCGGTGCTTTGGATCACCGCTGAATTGCCAGTGCTTCTAGGAAGCCAAGTCCCACTGGCGGCGAGGCAATTGCCCGATCAAAGTGTTGATATCGCCTTGGATACAGGTTCGGCAACGAGAGTTCTTCGATTTTCATCGACGGGTCAGCAAAGTCAGGCTTTCACGTTTGAAGGGTCGAGGTACACGAGCGCTGTTGCCAGCGTACATGGACTTACTCTGCTGGGAGCCGTTGACGATTTACCAGTTGCAGCCACGATAAACGCTCAATTTGCCGTAGATGAGGTCAAGCTATCTGTACCCGATGGAAACTCAAGTGCATTTCCTATCGGCCTGGGAGTCTGGAATGACAACTTAGTTTTCACTGGAACTGCTGTCGATGGACTTGGCGAAACACGGTTGGTGAAATGGAACCAACAAGGCGTGCTTGTCGATGAAAGCGAAGAAACAGACATTTGGGCGCTAGGATCTTCCGGTAGTGCCATGCTGGTGGATACCGAGCAGAGCAAGGCTGTGATCCTCCACGATGCTGCCCTAGCAAGTTTGCTCGGCGTTCCATCCGACCAACCAGTATCCTCCCGGCAAATCAAGGTCATCTCCGATCGCGGCTTCACCAACTCTTCCTTTACCGAAGTGGTAGAGCACGACGGTGAGTTGTTCCTCGGGATCATCGCAACAGATTCGAGCGGCGCGATTGTCCATGGACTAGTCGCGGCAACACTCAGCAGCTTTCCATCACCATGGAAGAACCATCAGCAACCTGAAGATGTGAGTCAAAACGGATTAGTCAGTCCTACCGACGCACTCTTGATCATCAATAATCTGAACAGCCAAGGCGGACGACCATTGACGGCCAGTGATCTCGATATGGAGAATCGCCTAGATGTGAATGGCAGCGGTTCTCTCTCTCCAGTAGATGCGCTGCTGGTAATCAATCTGCTCAATCGAAGACGAGTTGGCGAGGGTGAAGCCGAACAAGTTGATGTGTCACCGCAAATGATTCACCAATCGTATGGAATGTTTGATGACCTCGACGAGAATCGCTTCCTTCGCGGTCTCATTACGCCGAAGGCGTTACATTCCAAAGCCCAGGGCGCGGCGTAGCCGCGCTCCCTGGGTAACGCAAGAGAATTCCATTTCCGCAATTACCCCAACGGGGTTGGAAAAACGCGATTGGACGATTGTGATTGAACGATCGATTGTTGTCGTGTGGCAATAGGACGAATGTAAAACCCCGTTGGGGGTTTGCGACACGAATCGGAAATGTTCCCAGGGTGCACCGCGTACCGCGGGCGACCCTGGGCTTTGGAATTTAACGCCGTCGATCAAAAATCAACACTAGCGCGACGTTCCACACCACGCGATGGGCATGAAACAACGCTACTTATTCTTGCCTTTGTTTCCGTTATTGCTGTCGGCGGCGTCGGCCTGTTTCGCTCGAGATAGCTCAGTGAGAGCGAGTTGAAGAGAACGCTGAGCTTTGGTAGCCGAACTGCGAGTGCCTGCCAAGCCTTTCTCGCTGGATACAACAGTCTTGTCTACTTCGGCGACTTTCTTCATAGCGGCAACAACCAAAGGATGAGCTTCGATCTTACTTTCTGAAAGCTTCTTACGAGTCTCCAAGAGCTTTGCACTCGCTTCATCAAGCTCCATACGAGCCTTCATGCAACCGGCATCAGCCTGAATCGCTTGCGTCTCGACGTTAAACGGCTTGGCGATAATCTCTGAGAGAGCTTTCAACTGCTTCTCGCGCTGGTCATCCTCAAGTTCTACATTCTCGCGCATCAACTCACGTTCGACCTTTGCCTTGGCAACCTGCGTCTCCAGCTTCTTCCACTCAGGACGCGCGTGCAACTTGTCGAGAATGGGCTTACTAAGCTCTTCGAATCGCTTGCGTTTTTCGTTGACCACCGCAATCGCTTCGGGGATACCTAGCTTTGCGCCAAGTTCGGCTTCGGCAGTGTCTTTGGCTTCGTTCAATCCTCGCTTAGCCAACACAAGCTTATCTTGAGCGGCATCCAATTGCTTGAGTGCCGTTCGCAAGTCGCTCTGAACTTCATTCAGAGCCTTTCGAGCCTGCGTAACTTCTTTCTCGGCCTTCTGAACCCGTTCGTTCTCACGTTGTTCGTCGCGTCGATCGTTGTTGCCTTTCTTCTGTGCCGTGGCGGGCACAGACACAAAGCAAGCAGCTACCAACGAAACAAGGAACAAAAAATTCACAACAGTTTGTGGCACGTAACGCATTTTCAATTCACTCGTTGTCTTCAAATTAACAGCGAAAGTTAATAATCGCCCTGATTCAATCAAGCATCGAGCTTTTTAAGCTGTTCGATCGCCTCGTTCGCAGCAACTAGTTGTTGCTGTAACTCAGCCAAGCTCTGCCGCTCTTTCTCGACGACGTCGGCGGGAGCACGATCGACGAAAGAAGCATTGCCCAGCTTGGATTGCTTGCCTTGAATCTGCTTTTCTATATTCTCCTTCAGCTTCAATTGTCGCGCCAATTCGGCTTTGACATCGATGAACTGACCCATATCCACCGTGATTTGCATTCCGTCGACGGTGATCGACGCGGGTACTTCTGGTTGAGCGAACCCAGAGCCTACGCCAGTGCAATTCGCTTTGGCAAGTGCCTTGAAAAAGCTGGCCATGGGTTGCAATAGTTCAGCAGTCGCGTCGTCGCAGGCAACCGTAAAGCTTATTTCGTCTTTCGGCGCAATGTTCTGGCTGGCTCGCATTTCACGAAGCGCCTTAATGACCGCAACGAAGCGGGCAAACTGCGACTCGATCTTGGGGTCTTGATGCGAACGATCGGCAGTTGGCCAAGTCGATCTCATCAACCACTTTTGCGACTGGACTTCACCATCAAACGTACGCTGCATGCCAAAGTTTGCAAGCTGTTGCCAGATCGCTTCCGTGATAAACGGAATTGTAGGATGCAACAGCCGCAGGAGATTGTCCAGCGTGTGCATCAAGACCTGCTGAGTAGCAGCGCGTCGACTCGGATCTTGCATCCGCGGCTTGGCCATCTCGACGTAGTACGAACAGAATTCGTCCCATGCAAAATCGTACATTACACGAACCGCGTCGGCGTATTGGAATTTTTCCAAAGCTTGTGTAACAGCCTCTGTAGTCGTCGACAATCGCGAGAGAATCCAGCGATCTTCGAGCGGCAGAGTGGCAACATCCAACTTCTGCGGAGTGAAGCCTTCCAAATGCATCATCACGAAGCGAGCTGCGTTCCAGAGCTTATTGCTGAAGTTTCTCGCAACTTCGAATCTTTCGCTGATAACCAATCCTCGCTGAATCGATTTATCTTCGTCAGTCTTCGCCCATTGCGTCGAGAATTTGCCTTTGCATTTGTGGCACTCGATGACAGGCAATTCGCGATTCTGATGCGTTTGATTGATCGCAGCTTCGCAATGCGGACATTCGAATTGAACCGGCATACGAACGTCTTGCGTTTCCGTCGCTAACCAAGCCAAGCCAAATCGCAACGCGTCGGGACCGAACTTGTCGATAACGTCAATTGGATCAACGCCATTACCCTTGCTCTTGGACATGGTTTCGCCGTAGCCGTCCAAAATCTTGGGATGGATATAGACTTGCTTGAATGGAACCTTTCCAAGGTTGTTCAGTCCCATCAGAACCATTCGTGCGACCCACAAGGTGATGATATCGCGACTGGTGATCAACGCACTGGTTGGATAGAAATAGTCAACCTCAGGCGTCTTCTCAGGCCAGCCCAATGTCGAATGCGGCCAGAGAGCAGAACTAAACCAGGTATCCAAAACGTCTTCTTGTCGAACGTAGCCTTGCGAAGTCATTTGAGCCTCAAGCGAATCCGCTTCGTCTCGAATACAGGCGTGGACCGTCGACGGTTCTTCAAGCGTAGCCATTAGTCGGCCCTGCTTTGCCTCAGCCGTACCATTCAATCGCTCGACTTCAGCCTTGGCTTCTGCAACGGTCGCAAAAGACTGAGTCCAAATTGGAATCTGGTGGCCCCACCACAATTGTCGACCAACTGGCCAATCACGCTTTTCGCCTAACCAGTCCAGGTAACCTTTGGCATAACGATTCGGAATGATCTCAACGCGACCATCGGTTACCGCGTCCATCGCATTCTGAGCCAGCTTTTCCATCTTCACGAACCACTGGTCAGCCAAGAACGGTTCGATCGGTGTCTTGCTTCGATCGCTGTGCGCCAAGTCGATTTCGCGATCCTCGACTTGCAGCACTAACTCCAACTCCTCCATATCGTCGACAATGATCTTGCGAGCTTTGCTCAACAGCAAGCCTTGATACTTGCCAGCGTGCTCATTCAGCGTTCCGTCGGAATTCAAAATGTTGATCATCGGCAAGTTGCATCGCAGACCAACTTCGTAATCATTCGGATCGTGTGCGGGAGTGATCTTTACACAGCCACTACCAAGTTCAGGCTTAGCCCATGTGTCGGCAACAAGAGGAATCTCACGATCCATCAATGGCAGTCGAAGCTTAGCACCAGCGGCGGCCATTTCGGCAAGAGTTTCCAGAAGCGGTAAGTGCGTAGTTCGGCGAGCTTGCAAGTCTGCAAGTTGCGTTTCCAGCGCTGGTCGATCCTTGGCAGATGCGTCGGCTAGTTTCTGTTTCAGCGCCGATTCGGCTTCGTCCAGAGCTTTCCGAGGATTCGGGTGAACGGCAACAGCGGTGTCACCCAACATCGTTTCTGGTCGAGTCGTAGCGACGGTTACGTGAGTCGGCTGACCCTTGCCCGGATTGACGAACGGATATTGGAAATGCCAGAAGTGGCCTTTGACCTGTTGATGGAAGACTTCGTCATCGCTGACAGCCGTCTGCAAGAATGTATCCCAGTTGACTAGTCGCTTGCCGCGGAAGATCAACTCTTGTCGGAAGAGATCGAAGAAAGTCGTTCGAACGGCGCGAGCGCACATTTCGTCAAGAGTAAAGCGAGTTCGTTCCCAATCGCACGAGCATCCCATGCCGCGAAGCTGGTTGAGAATTCGTGTTTCATACTCATCCTTCCATTTCCAGATGCGTCGAACTAATTCCTCGCGACCAAGATCATGACGAGTCTTGTTCTCGTCTTGCTTCAAGCGTCGTTCGACCACCGCTTGAGTCGCAATGCCAGCGTGATCCGTTCCAGGCATCCAGAGAGCTTCATAGCCCAACATGCGATGCCAACGGATCTGAATGTCTTGCAGCGTGTTATTCAGAGCGTGACCAAGGTGCAGGGCGCCGGTAACATTCGGTGGCGGAATGACAATCGTGTAGGGCGGCTTGTCGGGATTAACCTTAGCTCGAAAACAACCGTCCGCCTCCCAAGCTGCGTAGATTTCACGGCAAGCCGTCTGAAACTCAAAGCGATTGGGGATTTGATCTGCTATTTGGCTCATGTTGGAAGATCTGAAAAGTTCTTTAATCAGCCCGCACCACTCCTACCAAAAGGTCCGTGAAAGCTCCATGCTTTCGGGGAATCGTCGGTCGTTTGGTTGTTGAAAATCAGTCGCTGACTTCAACCGTTGGGCAAGCATCTGGTTTTGGTCAGACAGTATACTGCTATTGAAATTTCCAGGAATGTCAGGTTCACTCAGGATGGTTGAGCGACTGAATTTCATTGCATTTTTTTTTGCGAATAGTCCCATGAACAACTCAAAACGCTTCCTCCAACAGATCGCAGCGGCTGTTTTGCTGTTCGTCCCCGCATTGCTTTTCACTGGCTGTAAACCGGCGCCCGCTCAGAACACAGGAACACTAGGCACATCAGGAACACCAGAAACATCAGCTACTGTCGATATCCAAGCGCCGCGAACGGCTCAGGGCGAAGACTGGGCAAGCTTTCTGGGTCCCAAAGGCAATGGGCACTCCTCGGAGAAGGGCGTTGATCCTAGCCTTTGGCAGCCTCATCCGCCAATCGTTTGGGAATTGCCACTGGGTGTCAGCTACGGGGGTCCAGCAATAGTCGGAACAATGCTGTACCAGTTTGATCGAGTTAGCGATCGCGAGCAATTGAAGTGCTACGATATCATGACGGCCAAGCAGCTTTGGAATTGGCAATCTGGGCCAACTCCTTACCGTGACCCCTTTGGCTACAACAATGGTCCGCGATGTTCGCCGATCGTTGACGGCAATCTGATTTACCTTTACGGCGTCACTGGTAATCTCTACTGCGTGGATGCGACCACTCACAATCTCGTTTGGGAGAAGGACACATTCAAAGAGTACGGCGTGATTCCGAACTTCTTTGGCGTGGCCAGCAATCCAATTGTGCACGGCGACAAACTGCTGGTAATGATCGGTGGAAGCCCAGCCGAATCGCAAGGGTTGACCCTGATGAATCTGGCTCAAGTCAAACCCAACGGCAGCGCTATCGTGGCGTTTGACAAGCGGACGGGAAAGGAGCTCTATCATGTCGGCAATGACTTAGCCAGTTACGCATCGCTCACCGTTCAAGACGTCCTTGGCAAGCCCACGGCCCTGGCGTTTCTGCGAAGTGGTCTACTGGCCTTTGATCCCGACAATGGCAAAGAGTTGTTCAGCTATCCTTGGCGAGCCGAAATTCTTGAGAGCGTGAATGCTTCGATTCCAGTCACCGACGGTCAGAAGGTGTTGATTTCCGAGTCGTATGAGATTGGTTCGACATTGTTGAACGCTGCGAGTCAACCTTGGTCGGAAGTATGGAAAGACAAAGGCCCCCGTAACAAACTGAACTTCCGCGCGCATTGGGCGACTCCTGTCTTGATCGACGGTTATCTCTATGGGTGCAATGGTCGCAATGAGGACGACAGCGACTTTCGTTGCATCCGCTGGGAAGACGGCAAAGTCCAATGGACCGATCGTCGGCATGAACGCAGTAGCGTTACTGTTGTGGATGGATATCTAGTTGTGTTAGGCGAGTTCGGTAACTTGGACCTAGTCCGCCCCAATCACGAGAAGCTTGAGGTCATCGCTCACTGCGATTTGGCCACAGTTAACGCAAAAACTGGCGGCCCTTTGATGGAATGGCCCTGTTGGGCAGCGCCTGTTGTTTCTCACGGCCTGCTTTTCATTCGCGGCAATAATCGTTTGATTTGTATGCAGTTGATCAAGGAGTAACGAAAGATTGAATGCTAGTTCGTTTAGCGGCAATACCGTTCAATTAAGGCCTAAATAAGTAGTGGACGAGGCTACGAGTCCCCAAGATTCCCCGCAAAAAGGACTCGTGACCTCGTCCACTACGAACTTCATTGAACGGGTATTGCGTTTAACGGCAAGCCGCAGGCGACTGCTACTGCATTGGTGCATCAGTAAGCAAAACCTCTCTTTAGCCGACGAATCAATCTCTCTCGAAACATCCAACTCCATGAGCAAGAAACGAGTCAACAAACACGACGCTCAACCGGCTAGTGACATTCCGCTTTGGCAAGCGATGTTCTTTCCGGCGATTGCCGCTGGAATGGGGTGGGGAATTCGAGGGCAGTATGGTCACGAAACGGGCGCGATGATCGCGGGTGTTTTAGCGTCGCTGACCATCGTGCTTCTATTCATTCCCAAGTTCCAATCGCTGATGGGCGCTCGAGCCGCAGCGCTCATGACTGCTGGCATCGCCGTAGGTGGTTCGATGACTTACGGGCAAACCGTCGGTCTGACTCATGACCGCGAGCTGGTGGGTAATTGGCTGGCGCTGAGCTGGGGAATGCTGGGACTAGCCATCAAAGGCGGTTTGTGGATTGGCTTTAGCGCGGCCTTTTTGGGAATTGGACTTGGAGGCTTGCGG
>CAUJKA010000398.1 GCA_963204965.1 Planctomycetota bacterium
TGGGCAATTTCACGGTGAAACTTCCATCTTTACTGGGCTCCACGAACGAACACCCAATAAACTCATTTCGCGAGTCAGTCTTAGCTTGATTATTTGGACCTTTGTTTTCCGTGCTACCAGATACGTAGCACTCATCATTGATCAACGACAAATCTCCGACAAGTTTGCACTTAAAGGAGCGAGCCTTGCGAACTAGAAAATCGATGGACCGCTTGCCGTCTACTGGCTGAGCTAGAATCTCCGTAAACCGCTCGTCGCTTCGATCAATGTAGGGTGTGACAATGATTTCGTCGTTTTTCGGTCGCAGTTGAATTGACGCGTGGTCCAATCGCTCCACAGTCGCATGAAATTGATCGTCCTTCGCGTTGAACAGATGGTACACATACGGAATGGTCTTGCGGTCGGCGTCCTTGGGCATCGCGGACAGATTAAACAGCTCGGAATCGGGCAGGGCGGGGACAGACTCGTCTCGAACGAAGTTTATCTGCATCCTGTCGCCGGATTTTAGGTAAGCCGAGCCGATGTGTCCTTCGCTGGCGATCAGGTCCTGAACTTTTGCTTGAACCCAATCTGGGTGCAAGATGGTTACGGTTACGTTAGCACCTATCGGCAAATCATCGAGGACGATGTTTCCATCATCGTCGCTGACTGGAAGCGTTGTGCCGTAGGGAGTCTTAGATCCAAAGCGAGTCGCCATCGATCCGCCACCTTTGTCGTTCACGACTAACAAGGAGAGCATCGCACCGCGTACTGGCAGGCCTTTCTCGTCTCGAATACTGATCTTGGACGTTACAGGCTTCGCTAACTTCAAGTTGAGCGAACGCTTCTCCTGCTTAGCCAACTCGCTTGAAGCACATGTCGGAGCGAATCCGGCAGCCTTTACTATCACTGCCACATACTTGTTGGGCGGCAAGCCTGCCAATGTAGCCTTTCCCTCCTTATTGGTCTCATCGCGGATTGTTAGCTCATTCCAAGTTCCATCCCACAGTAAGGCCGACGCTTGAGCACCCGGAATGGCTTTACCTTCCATGTCCGTCACATGCAGTTCGATCGAGTTCAGATCGGATGGCTCCTGGCCAAAAGCGGTTCGGGTCGGAAGCGTTAGAAAACCGATGACCAACAGGAGCAGGAATCTAGTCGTTATCTGCATCGTACCTAACCTCTCGGAGTTACCAAATTCTCTACTGCTCGAGTCATCATTTCTCGAGTCGCTTCACCTTCGCGGAAGGCGAGTGTAATGCATGGATGCGCACCAAGTCACGATTTATCTAACCATCCTCCGCCAAATCACAATTTCTTTAGTTGTTAGGCAACTTTTTCGTGGCAAGGCGAGGTCCTCTAGGCTTATGAGTTGACTCGTGTAAGCATCGGTTCAGCCAGCCATCGATCAGGGTAGACAATCCGGCGAAGCTGACGCACCGTTGCGTAAAGCACGAAGAGGAACGCGCCTTTCCAAGTGTATCTCCACTCTTTGCAATCTTTGTCGATGTAGTGGATCAGCCCACGCGATTCATAATCACTGAAGTATCGAACTCGACTTCGATAGAGCGTCTCAAGCTCTTCGTTCTCTTTGAAAGGCTTTACGTTGGCACCGAGAACTTCACAACGTTTCAGGTGATACTCTCGCATGGTTTGAAAATCTGCTCCAGAGACAAGCATTTCCGTTCGCTTTTGACCTAAATCATGATTGCAAGCCGCATGTGCTCCTAGAGTCGAGAACACGAGATCGTTATTCAATTGCGAGACCATGAAGACGGTCTGAACTGGAATACCTGCAACGGTACCAAATGAGACAATGGCAACTATTTTGCGATCTGGCGAAATGAGGAAGTCGTAGCGTACCTGGACAAGTTTCTTGCTCTGATCTGAAGTACTGGCCAGAGGCTGAAAACCCAATCGTACCGCTTGAGTCAATTGCTCGGCCGCGTACGCACCGATAGGAATGTTCTTGATCGATGCTACCGGCGGTGGCGCGTAGGGGTTATCGCTATGAGCAGCCCCGACTTGCCCGGCTACTTTCGATCTGTCCTCGTAAGGCCAAACCGACCGCCTTTCGAAACGCGAAACTAGCATCGCGGGTATTTGACAGACACAGAGGAACGCGATGAAGCCAATCGGCATCAGCAGAACGATCAAAATGAACTGCATCATTTGAACCTATTTGACTTTGAGACTAGGGACTAGTCTGAGGGAGAATAAGTCAAATGACGTAGTTTTGCAATAAGGAGCTTATCCAGCAGACATGTAGACAGTAGCCTGGCAGAAACGCCACCGACTAGAATTTGCTTGTCGCAAGTTCGACGTGTCCGAATTGACCGCGTCCTGAATCAATCCCAAACGAAAGTGTCGTGTTCGGCAAAGGCGTGTTCACGTCAGGTCTTAGTTGGGACAGGAAAATTGAACTCAATCATTTTCCTGTCATCAATCTTCCTGTCTTATCTGAGTTTTCAACTGTACGGTCGTGGACGGGACGTCGCCCTCCAAAACGAAAAACACTTCCGCTTACATCTGGAGGTTGATTAACTTAGTCGGCAGGTTGCTCGTTCCACCGTCGCCATCGGTCAGCTTCACCCGTACCGTTCGAGCCAGTAATGACGGTGTCGTCGATGTGTTGCGGTACGTCAGGTTACGCAGCAGCGACTGAACTATCGTTGGTGTGGCGTTGGTATTGAATGTCACGACCAAGGCCGTCGTCCCAGTGCCGCCAGTGAATGTGCCAATTACGACTCCACCGTACGTGACGTTGGTACCACTGA